>CAMARC010000008.1 GCA_945860405.1 Candidatus Kuenenia stuttgartensis
CTCAAGGTGAGCCAGCCTCGAGTCCGCGACAAGGCATCGATCGGCGACGAGCGGATCGTCTTCTCGTCGAAGATCCTTTCCCCGTACCTGCGGAAGAGCCGATCGATGGAGGAGCTCATTCCCTGGCTCTCCCTCAAGGGTGTCTCGACCGGCGACTTCGGGGAGGCGCTCGAATCCCTCATCGGGCCGTCGGCAAAGGGCTTCAGTCCAAACGTGATCGTTCGGCTCAAGGAGCGATGGAGTGGGGAATTCGACGAGTGGAGCCGCCGCGACCTCACCGGCAAGCAGTACGTCTCCGTCTGGGCGGACGGGATCCACGTGCGAATTCGCCTAGAAGATCCGACCAATCCGAAGCAGTGCCTGCTCGTGGTCATGGGGGCCACGGCCGACGGCCAGAAGGAATTGATCGCCGTCATCGACGGCGTCCGCGAGAGCAAACAGAGCTGGCTCGAACTGCTCCTCGACCTCAAGAACCGTGGGCTCACCATTCCACCGACGATCGCTGTCGCCGATGGTGCGCTCGGCTTCTGGGCCGCCCTGCGGGAGGCCTACCCGACGACGCGCGAGCAACGCTGCTCAAGTCCACAAGACCGCCAACATCATCAACTCCATGCCCAAGGCGATCCAACCGAAAGCGAAGTTCGACCTCCACCAGATCTCGGGGTGGCGTGCCTTAGGCGTGTCGTACGATTGCAGACCGGGATCATCACAGCCCAACGGGGGCTTTCCGGCCCGGGAGCCTGCGGGTCGATTCGCGGTGCTGATTGAATGCCAGACATCAATTGCGCCCTGCGGAAGTGGTGGCGATCTGCCGACCTCGGAGGACGCAGTCGTCGGTCCAGAAATACTTCCATTGGGCGAACCTGCCCGCCATCACGATCGAGCCGACGGGCGATGCGGGGTCGGCCCCCCAGTCGGTCGTGGCGTCAAGATCGTCTGGCTCGCGGGACAAACCGTGATCCTCGAGCCATCGGAAAATCGTGTCGAGGGCACTGCGGCGTGGCTTCGTAAACACAATGTTGGCGAAAGGGCAGGAACGGGTGGCGATCCGCACGAGTCCTTTCTCGAGATCGGCCGCGCTGATGAACCCGAGTTCCACGAGCTCGTTGGCGACTCTCACAGCGGTGCTCTCTGGCGGCTCGCCAAGGGGACGGTGCCGGCTCGAGTAGACCTCGACCTGCACGCACGACATGCCCGCCGGTGCATTCGCCGGAGCCATGTTTTCCACGCAATGGATCCTCGTGGAGGCTTTGTCTTCGTCGTAGACGTAGAACCAACGGTAGTCGTGGTGGGAGAACCGCGGAGCGAACACGTCGATGAGCAAAAGTTGGGTGCAATCGAGTTGCTCGACGGCTGCGGAGACATCGGTCGGCACGTCAGAGCACAATCGCACGAAGTCCGGGAGGGGGAGTGTCGAGATCAGGCGCCGAAAGGGGAGCGTCTCTCCGGTGACAATGGTGGCTGTCTTCTTGGCGAGATCAATTTGCGCAACCGCGGAATTGAGCCGGATGTGTGCGCCATCGGCAAAACGTTCGAAAAAATGCTGGAAACCACCCGTCTGCGGATACCGGCCAGTCGTGATGTAGTACCCCTTGTTTCGGCTTCCTGGTACCAGTGAGGCTTCTACTTCGGCCAGCGACGGAGTGTGCATTCGGGGGCCGAGCCAGTCCACCGACATCTCCTCGGGCCCCACCGTCCAGTATTTCCTTGTGTAGGCAGCTGGAAGAGCATCGGCAAAGGCACGTCCGAAGGAACGCCGCAGCCATTCGAGATAGTTGTCTGGCGGCCTGGGTGTACAGAGATCGCTTTCGAGTCGTGCTGCGGCAGCAGCCTTCATGTCGTCCGCGCAAGCAGCTCTCAAGGGTTGAGGTAATTGCCAGAGGTGCACCTGCGCGGGGTGTTCGACGACGGATCCGCGGTAAAAGTTTGCAACCGAGATCGGCATTTCATGGAAGGCATCGTCCACGTTCCTTGCGAAGAGATCTCGAACGTAGTCGTGCCTCGTGAACGAGATGTGGGGGCCATGATCGAGCGTGAATCCGTCGGCGATGATCGATCTGGCGTGCCCGCCGATGACGTCGCTTTTCTCGAGGATGACGCAGTCATGATGGTGGAGATGCCACGAGGCCGACAATCCCGCCAGGCCTGCGCCAAGAATGAGGTTCATAGCGTGATCTCCGGGACATACCGCATCACCTCGCCGGGCCGGTACGCAATCGCCCCGGGAAGCAGACGGCCCGCCGCCCCCCATCTCCGCCACCAATGCTCGGCAAACTCCAGGATCGTCACGGGGTGTCCTGTGCCGACGTTGTGAACCTCCGGACGCCCCGGTTCGAGAGGGCGATCGACGCAGACGCTGAGGAAGGAGGCCGCCACGTCACCCACGGGGACAAAATCCCGCACCTGCTGGCCCGGCGTCATCGGATAGTCGGCGCCCGCCAAGGCCGCCCCCCTCAAGGAAGGCCAGAGCCGCGAGGCATCCTCGCCCTCGCCGAAGACGTGGAAGGGGCGAAGAATCGCGCACTCGAGCCCCTGCTCATGGGCCAAACCGCAGGCCGCCATCGTGGCGGCGGCCTTCGAGGCGTGGTAGGGGCCAGTCGGTTCGAGTGCAGCGGACGGGGGTATCGCCTCGTGGCGAGCCCCGTTAGCTCCGTATTCAAAACATGATCCACAGACGATCAATCGCCTCACGCCCCCCTTCGCGGCGGCGTTCCAGAGCGCGAGCGAGTCAATAACATTCGTCTGGAAGCACGCGTTCCAGTTCGCGGCGGCGGGGTTGACCCCTGCAGCGGCAAGGTGGATGACCGCATCGACACCTGCAAGATCGGAGGACCGGATCTCCGCGAGATCGCCCTCAATCCAGTCCACCCCGAGATCCACTGGCACGCGCGGCGTCGACCTAGGGCGACGCAGCCCGACAACTTCATGGCCGGCGGCGCGTGCCGCGTTCACAACGTGGCTCCCGATAAATCCGGTGGCACCGGTGACAAACATGCGCATGGCCGAGAAGCCGATGGAAGGGGAATGGGCCGTCTCAAACCTTTTGCCGGAAGAAGCTTTCGACCCTTTCCGCCGTGAAATCGAGCATCTCCTGCGTGAGACCCGGGTAAACACCGATGAAGAGCGTCTGGTTCATGATCGTGTCGGTCCCCGTGAGATCGCCGTGAACCCGTCGCGGAAGGTGCATGAAGCCCGGCTGCTTGAGGATGTTGCCGCCGAAGACCAGCCGCGTCTCGATATTGACCTCCTCCAGCCAGCGGATGAAGTCGCGACGATCGATATGGTCCGCCAGCGTGATCGGAAAGCCGAACCACGACGGCTTCGCCTTGGCAGGCCAGCGGGGAAGGATCATGTGATCCTCGAGCGGACGAAATCGCTCCATGTAGAAAGCGGCGTGGCGGCGACGAGCCTCGATGAACTGAGGCAGTTTGTGGAACTGAGCGCAGCCGATCGCGGCCTGCATCTCGCTCACTTTCAGATTATAGCCGAGGTTCGAGTAGATGTACTTGTGGTCGTAGCCGTAAGGCAATTCGCCAAGCTGCCACTCGAACCGCATTCCGCAGGTGTTGTTGACGCCGGGATCGCACCAGCAATCCCGCCCCCAGTCGCGGATCGAAAGGCAGGTGCGGCGGATGCCGCCGTCGTTGACGACGACCATGCCCCCCTCTCCCATCGTCATGTGGTGGGCCGGATAGAAGGAGATCGACGACATCGATCCGAACGAGCCGACTAGCTTGCCATCCCATGTCGCGCCGAGCGCATCGCAGCCGTCCTCGAGAACCCAGAGGTCGTGACGCTTTGCGATATCCATGATGGCATCCATGTCGCAGGGGATGCCGACAGTATGAGGCACGAACAAGCAACGTGTCCGTGGGCCGATCGCTGCCTCGAGTTGTGTCACGTCGACGTCGTACTCGCCCGGCTTGCAGTCGACGAAGACCGGCACCAGCCCGTGTTGCACGATCGGTGTGAGGGTCGTGGGAAAGGTGACCGCCGGTGTGAGGACCTCGTCGCCGGGCACCAAATGGCCCTTCACCTGCGGGCTGCAGAGGGTGGCAATCATGAGGAGGTTTGCCGACGAACCGGAGTTCACCAGAAACGCGGCGTGGGAGCCGAAGAACTTCTTCATCGTCTCTTCGAAGCTCTTCGCGAAGGGCCCGGCTGTCAGCCAGTACTGCAGCACGCTCTCAACGCCGTGTTTCATCTCGTCGGCGTCGTAGACGCGTCCCGCGTAGCTGACCTTCGTCTTGCCGGGAACGAACGGCTTCCGTTGGTGGGCAACGGCATAGTGCTCTTCGACGAGGCGGAGGATGTCCCCTTCGATGTCTTCCTTCGTGCGGCCCTTCTCAGCGGAGGATGAACTCATGGTGTGATCTTTCGGTCGATGGAGGGAGCGGCAGCGGGACTATAGCCCACGGCGATGCAGCGAGCGTGCGGGAAGGTGCCCGGAGCGAACATCCGCCGGGCGTCGAGAAAGACCTTTCCGGCGAGTCGGGCCGGATCGGCGGCGAGGTTCGAATACTCCGGCCACCTCGTGGCCAGAACGACACCGTCAGCGCTCGCAATCGCCACGTTCCAATCGTCGACGATCTCGACAACGCCGGGGCCGAGGTCGGCAACGGCCTGGGGGGCAGCGATCGGATCGTGTGCTAGCACCCGGATGCCCCGTCCAGCAAGATGCCTCGCCATCCGCAGCGATGCCGACTCGCGGACGTCGTCCGTGCCGGGCTTGAACGCGAGGCCGAGAAGCAGCACCGTCCGCCCCGTCACGTCCCCACCGAACGCCTTGAGGAAAGGCCCGAGCACCGAGACGGGTTGCGATGCGTTCACGTCGAGGACCGCTTGGAGAATCAGCGGTGTGACGCCGAAGGAGGCCGCGAGCGTCCGCATCGCTTCCACGTCCTTCGGGAAGCAGCTGCCACCAAACCCGCAACCGGGAACCAGGTATGAGAGAATCGCCGGATCAGCCCGCCGGCCATCGGCCCCGATCGGATTCCACCGCTTGTCGGCCGCGACGCCCTTGACGACATCCATCGCATCGATGCCGCCGACCGCCGCCGCGACGTTGGCCAGCTCGTTCATGGCCGATATCTGCAACGCGAGCATGGCATTGTTGGCGTATTTGATCATCTCGGCCGTGCGCGTGTTCACCGGGATCGTGTCGCAGTTCCAGGGCGCGTACATCCGTCGTAGGAGATCGAGGGTGCCTGGATCCTCGTGCCCGAAGACAATGCGGTCAGGGTGCATGAAGTCGGCGATCGCCTCGCCTTCCCGGAGAAACTCCGGGTTCATACCGAGGCCGAAACCGGCCGCCCCGACGGCTCGTCCGGACGCCCTCTCGAGGACCTCACGGACCACCGTGTCGGTGGTGCCCGGCACGACCGTGCTCTTGACGACGACCGATGCAAAACGGGGCCTTCCCGCAAGCCACCGGCCCACCATGGCCGCCGCCGAGCGGATCTGGCCGAGGTCGATCGCCCCATCCTTGGAGGGCGTGCCGACACAGAGGAGCACCACGTCGGCATCGCCGATTGTCTCTGCGCTCGCCAGATACGCCACAAGCCGGCCGCTCGCCACGACGTCGGCGAGCAGTTCCGGTAGGCCGGTTTCGTGGATTGTGGGTACACCGCGGTTGATCGAATCGACGATCTCACGCCGCGTGTCGAGCACCCGAACGGAGTGCCCCTTTGCTGCAAGGCACGTACCGCTGACTAGGCCGACGTAGCCGGTGCCGACGACGGTGATGGAGAGAGGTTCAGACACCGGAGGAACGGCCTCCCGACTCGCCGGAGTTGGGCCGGTAGTATTCGTACATCCGCGCCAAGCCTTCCTCGAGACCGACGCGCGGCTCATAGCCGAGAAGTCGGCGGGTCTTGGTGAGATCGGGGCATCGTCGCTGCGGATTGTCGCGGAGGTAGAGGGGGTCGTCGCTGACCGTCTTCGTGACGCGAAGATCACGCCCTGCAACGCGGATGACCGCCCTAGCCAGATCCTCCATCGAGATCTCCGGGGCCTCCGTGCCGATGTTGAACGCCTCCCCGTCATGAGTCGAAAGGAGCACGAGGAGATAGCCCGTGATGGCATCGGAGATGTAGCAGAATGTCCGCGTTGCGCGACCATCGGAAAGCAATGCGATGTCGCGCCCCGCAAGCACGTCCCTGAAGAAGTCGGGGAGGACCCGCCGGTCGTCGATGGAAAGCCCGGGGCCGTAGTTATTGAAGGGCCTTGCCACTTTTACGGGTGTGCCATGGACCTGATGGAACGTCACGCAAAGCGTCTCGCCGTAACGCTTCGACTCGTCGTAGCAGGCCCGGGGGCCTGTGCAACTGACGAAGCCGCGGTAGTCCTCTGGCGTCGGGATGTGGGCTGGATCGGGATCGCCGTAGATCTCGCTGCTGGAGAAGAAGAGAAAGCTCTCGGGCCGAAGCGCGACGGCATGATCGAGAAGATTCCGCAAGCCGATCACATTGGCGTCCATCGTCTCGAGCGGATACTTCCGGTAAAACGTCGGAGACGCAACCGAAGCCGCATGGATCACAAAATCGGCGACGGGAAACGTCTTCGTTGCGACGATGTCGGTGGCGTGCGATTCGATGTCGTCGCGATCGCTCATGGCTCGGAGCCAAGCGGGGATTCCGCGGAGGTAATTGTCGATCGCGATCAGCCGGCATGGCGAGGCAAGTTGGCCGGAGTCGTTGAGCCAAGCAAAAAAATGGACGAACTGGGAACCCAGAAATCCTGCAGCGCCGGTGAGCAGCACCGTCTTTCCGGCGAAACGCCCCACCGCGTCACCGAGATTCCCGGCGATCGCAGCGGCGTCGCGGGCGAAGGCCGGATCCATGCTGCCGTGTTGGAAGTCGGTCATGGCCACACCTTCCACGGAGCATTTCCCCGGGCCCACATGCCGTTGAGCAGCATGAACTCCTGATACGTATCCATCGGTTGCCAGAAGCCATTGTGGCGGTAGACCGTCAGTTCCTTCCCCCGCACGAGGGCGTTCATCGGTTCCCGCTCGAGCATCATGCCAGGATTGCCATCGAGGTGCCGGAAGAGTTTGCGGTCGCAGACCATGAATCCGCCATTGATGTAGCCCCCCTCCGACTGCGGTTTCTCGTTGAAGTGTGTGACCGTGGCGTCGGCACCGATGCCCAGTTCACCGAATCGCCCCGGTGGGTGTACGCCGGTGAGCGTCGCGGTGCGGCTGTATTTGTGGTGGAGGTCTATCGACGCGGTGATGTCGATGTCGCCCACGCCGTCACCGTACGTGAGGAGGAACGTGTCGTCGTCGCCAAGGTGCTTCTCGATCTGTTTGACCCGGAAAGCTGTCATGCTCTCTTCGCCGGTTTCCGCGAGAGTGACCTTCCAATTCAATTCATCCGGCTGATCGTGGAAGGCGACGGACTTTGTCCGCCCCAGTTCGAGCGTCACATCACTCGTCGCCCAGTGATAATTGCGGAAGAAAGCCTTGATGATATCGCCCTTGTAGCCGAGACAGAGGATGAACTCCGTGTGACCGTGATGGGCATAGATCTTCATGATGTGCCAGAGAATCGGCATTCCGCCGATCGGCACCATCGGCTTGGGGCGGTATTCGGTCTCTTCACGGAGGCGGGTGCCTTTTCCGCCGCACAAAATGACGACTTTCATGTCAGGTCATCACCGGAGTATCCACCGGCTCCAGTCGCGTTTCGGAAAAACAGACCGAGCCCCAATTGCGATGCCAGGTCGCCAGCATCCCTGCCGAGCCTCGAGGCAGAATCGTGAAGGCCAGCGTGCCGATCACGATTTCGTAGCCGAAACGTTCGGAAAGGATCCCGCCCGTCCCTATGCTCTGGCCGAGGTAGTAACTTCCGGGTGCCAAACGCGGGGTAGTGATTGTCAAGCAAATGACGCGGGTTTCGCCCCGTCGAATCGAGAACGTATCGCTCGTGAAGAGTGTGCCGATCGTGTCCCCGAAGTGATTGAAGATGCTCGCCCCGATGGAAAGCCCTTCGAAATCGCGATCGCTGTGAATCGTCATGTCCACTCGGACTGGAGCGTTGTAGTCGAGTATGTCCTGCTGGTCAGTCTATGACCGCTTGGTGAATCGACATGGCATCGACGGTTCCTGCCCGTCGCAAGTCGGCGAGCGGGACGCAGCTGTCAAATCTCCGTCGAAGTATAGGGATTCCGAGACCACATTCCAGCCGTTTGAAGCGAACACGCTGAGCGAGGGGCTTGGCAGAACGGCCTGGAGGTGTCAGCCCGCAGAGCGGGCACGAGGAGGCGGTTAGGATATCCGCGAGGACCCGCCCCAACGCTCCATGTACCCCTCGCTCATGCCCTTCTTCGACCACAACGCCACGACGCCGCTCCACCCCGCCGCCCGCGCGGCGTGGCTCGAGGCCGCCGATCGCTTCTGGGCCAATCCCTCGAGCCTCTACGGCCAGGCCACGGCGGCCCGTGACCTCCTCGCCGATTGCCGCGAACGGCTCGCCGACTCGCTCGGCTGCAATGATCCTGGCCGGATCGTCTTTCCGTCGGGCGCCACCGCCGCCAACAACCTCTTGGCCCGACACCTTTCCACCTCGGCCCCGCCCGACGCCGTCGCGCTGGTTTCCCCCATCGAACACCCCGCCGTCGACGCGTCGATCCGCGCTGCCTTCCCGGGCCGCGTTCACGAAACCGGCGTCGACTCGGAGGGGGTCGTCGCGCCCGAGGCAGTCGCGGGGGCACTCGACGGAGCCGGCCACCGGCCCATCGCAGTTGTCTCGATCATGGCCGCGAGCAACGAAAGCGGCGTCCTCCAGCCATGGCAAGACCTTGCTAGCCTCTGCCGCGATCGCCACATCCCGTTCCACACCGATGCTTCCCAGTGGCTCGGCAAGCTCCCCGCCGTTGGGCTCGCGGGCTGCGACTGGGTGACCGGGAGCGGCCACAAGTTCGGCGGCCCCCGCGGCGTCGGGTTTCTCGTTGTGCCTGCTGACAGCCGCTTCCGCGGCGACCTCGGCGGCCCGCAGGAACAGGGCCAGCACGCCGGCACCGAAAACCTCCCTGGCATCGCTGGAATGGTGGCGGCGCTCGAAGCTCGGGAGCGAGATCTCTCCACGATCGCCAAGCAGGGCGCCGCCCAGCGCGACGCCGCCATCGAACTGCTCCGCGAGCTTCTTCCTGCGGGAAAAGTCGTCAGCGGCAATGCCGAGCGACTGTGGAACACCCTCGCGATCCTCATCCCCGGAGCCGACTCGCGAAAGCTTGTCGCTGCCCTCGACCGGGCGGGTATCGAAGCCTCCACCGGCTCGGCCTGCAGTTCGGGCGCCGCCTCGGCCGCGCGGGTCGTTGCCGCGATCGCCCTGTCCCTCGGCCTCGCTCCGGGGGCACCCGCCGGCATGGTGCGCTTCTCCGCCGGCCCCGACACCACCGCTGCAGACTGGCAGGCCGCGATGCATGCCTTGGCCGAAGCCGTCATCGCCAACGCGGGCCCCGCTCGGCCTCCGCGCGTCGACCTGCGCTGAAAGGGCTTTGGCGACGCGCCGACGGGCGACCCCTCGCTGTCAGCTGCTATGCCCTGATGCTGTGTTGTCCAGCAATCTCGCCGCCCGCTCGAGGGCCGTCACCGTGAAGGCGAGCGGATAGAGCGCTTCGTCGTACCAGAGCTTCGCGAAGTAGAGGCCGATCGGCGCGGCGGGGAAGACGTTTCCGCCGTCGGTGTGCTCGATCAGCCATTCGACCCCGCGGCCGACCGCGAGGAGCGCCCGGCCGGCAAGCTCTCGATCGGCCGCGTGCTCGGCCACTTCGGCGAGCGCCTCCACAGCCACCGCCGTCTCCTCGATCGTCGCCCCGATCCCCGGGGCACTCGCGATCCCACCATCGGGGCTTTGAGCGGCGAGAAGCCACTCGGCGCCGCGGCTGTTGCGCGTCGCTCGCACGACCTTCGCCGTGCCATAGGCGGGATTGGCCTGCTCGGGGTGGGCCTGATTGCCAAACCACAGCGGCCACCAGGCGCCGTCGGCCCGCTGCGTGCTGGCGAGATACCTGTGCGCGGCGGCGAGAGCGCGAGCCGTGCGCGGCGACTGCCCCGCCGCATCGAGCGACGTCCAGGCCTCCGCCGCGCGGAGGACATGCGCTGTGATGTCGGGGCAGGAGGTGTCAAACGGCAGCCTCCCCCAGCCGCGGCAAAATGTCGGCGTGCCGCCGTCGCGGTTGGCGAGATTGACAAGCCACGTAAGCGCGCTTCGGGCTGCCGCGCGGATGCCGTCGGGGAGCGGTCGATTCTCAGCTGCCTCGAGCGCCGCAAGGGCCAGAAGGCCGCCGCTTGTGTCATCGGCATCAGGGACCCCGCCGGGGAGATCGGTCCAGGCCCAGCCGCCAGGGGCTGCGCCAGTGTAGGGATGGACGCGATTCCATTGCTGCTCCAGGAGCCAGTCGCGCACCGCGGCCCGCTCTCCGCCATCGAGATGATCGGCGAGCTTGCCACCGGCGGCGAGGGCGCCGATTGAGAGCGTTGTGCACCAGGTGGCGAGATTCGTGTCGATCGGCCATGACCCGTCGGCCCGCTGCGAGGCGACGAGAAACGCCACGCCTTCCACCGCCACCGGATGCTCTGGGAGATCCATGCCCGCCAGGCTCATCGTCACGAAGCTCGTCAGCGGCGTCGCCTCGAGAAAGCCCCCTCCCGCCGGTTGGATCGCCCGGAGCGTGCGGAGCGTCGGGGCCACCGCCAAGTCGCGGAGTGTCTTCAGCGGCGGCCAGGCCGGCGCCCGCGCATGCCGCACCTGCCCGATCGCGATCAGCGCCGGCAGGGCGTAGCTCACCACCTGAAGGTCGACGAGCCGAAACCACGACTGCGGCAGCGCCGCCAGCTCGAAGGGGAGCTGTGGGATCACCCGCCATGTGGCCGGATCGTCGGGATCACCGAGCCGGCCGCAGAGCGCCGTGTGGACGAGGATCGGCACGCTGAACGTCTTGTCGCGGCCGTAGATCCGCGAGAGCGCCGCGGCGAGCGTCGCCCGATCGGTGCCACCGGCTTGTGTGGTGATCCACGCCGCAGCGCCGTCGACGGCCGCCGAAGGGATGCCGCGCGTCTCGGCAAGCGCCGCGAGCACCGACCAGCCGAGGAGCGTCGTCGAGAGGTTGCCGGGGCTCGCGGCCGTATCCCCCCAACTGCCGTCGGGGAGTTGCGTGGCGGCGAGCCAGTCTTCGCCAGCCGCGATCCGCGCCGTGTGGACTGCCCTGCCCAGACGCTGGTCGATCAACCGCAAGCTCGCGATCGCCGTCGCCGTCGACAGCGCGCTCGACGACAGCTCGCCCGTCCAGTGGCTCCCGGTGCGCTGGGCGAGTAGATGCCCCGTCGCTGCGCCCCGAGACTTGGCGAAGGCGGAGGAGCGGAGGATGTGAGATGGCGGGACAGGCAGGCTCATACGCTGGCATGCCCCAGGGCGACGAGGCCGTAGAAGGTGTATTCGGCATCGGGCTCGTCGTCGGCCCACGAGCCATGGAAGGCGCCGACATTTGTCCACAGCGAGTCTAAAAAATCGAGGACCGTCTCGCGGCGGTCGCGCCACGGCGCGTTGAGGGCATCGAGGGCGTGGAGCGTCACGGCCGTCGAGAGAAGATCGGGGAGCGGGGCGTCGGGGGCGGCGCAGAAGCCACCGGCCGGATGCCAGCGCTCGAGAAACCAATCCCCTATGCCCGCCGGCAGCGGCCGGTCGAGGGAGCGGAGCGTCGCGACGGCAGCGGCCGTCGCGGTGGTCGAGCCCTCGGCTTGCCCCGGCTCGTTCGACCAGCCGCCGTCAGCGCTCCGCAGGGCCTCAAGTGAATCGGCCAGGCGCTCGGGCTCTGGCAGCGGGAGCTTGAGATCGGCATGGGCGTTGACGGCAAGAAAGGAGCCGTAGGCGGTGCCGCAGGAGGCATGGCGGCGCGAGGCGTAGCCGCCGTCGGCGGAGCGATGCTGGAGAAACCCCGCGGCGATCCCCTCCCGGATGCCGGCGGCAAGCGTGGCGGCCGGTTGCGAGGCCCAGGCCCGGGCCAGGCAGCAGCGGTGGACGAGATCGAGGCTGTCACCAGGGCCATAGCCCGCGAGCCACTCGCGCGTGGCGATGATCTGCGGCGCCTGCGGATCGAGGGCATCGAGGGCCACGAGCGCATCGAGCGCAAACGAGCTGTAGTAGAGATCGCGGCGGCCACCGCGATTGACGTAGCCGCCGCCGGCGGCGGCCGTGCCATGGAGGAACGTGGTGACGAGGTCGGCGGCATCGCCCAGCGAACGTCGCGCGAGCCTGGCGACCTGGAGCATCTGGAGTCGCTGGCTCATGGAGCGCGCCCGCTCACGCCCGCTCGACGACGGCTGCGGCGGGCTCCACCGCGGGAGCACTCGCCTTGGCTGCCCCTTCCGTCTTCGCGTGTCGCAGCCGTTCCTGCTCCGCCTCGCGACAATAGCCTTCGAACGACACCTCGTCGAAAATCTTCCCGAGGACGCGGCGCATGAGACCTTTGAGCGTCGGCTCCAGGAGCCCGTCGAGCGCCCGGATCGCCTGCTCCTTGTAGCCTTCGAGGAGCAGCGCCGCCTTTTCATCGGCCTTGCATTCGGCGATCGCGCCGCGAATCCGCTCAGCCGTCACGCCCGCCACATGTTCGCCCCGGGAGAGGCGACCGAGCAGGTCGCGATCGGCGCCGCGGGCCCGTTCGGCGGCCAATGCCAACACGACGCTCGGCCGCGGCTGGGCGCCGGGGAGGAGCCCGGCGTCATCCTGGAGATCGTCGAGGTCGTCCTTGATCTGATAGGCGATGCCCACCGCCTCGCTGAACGTCCGCAGGACCTCGGCGAGCTCGCTGCCGCGGCCGGCACAGAGGCTGCCAAGCTGAAGGGCGACATCAAACGCGGGGGCTGTTTTGAGCCTGAAGATTTCGAGCACCTGTCGGCTCGCCAGCGCCGTGGGCGTCCGGCTCCAGGCGAGCTCCTCCCCTTGGCCGCGGCACAACAGCCGCTGCGACTGAGAGGCCTCGCGGACCGCCGCGGTGATCGTCGCCGGATCGAGACCCGACTCGGCGATCAGCCGATAGCCTTCGCCGATGAGGACGTCGCCGACGTTGAGTGCCACCGGAACGCCATACGCACCGGGAAGCGTCGGCTCGCCGTAGCGCTCGAGATCGCCATCCTCGATGTCGTCGTGGACAAGCGAGGCTTTGTGGAAGCATTCCACGGCCACCGCGATCTTCTTGAGCGAGGCTTCCTGCGCCGGGGTTGGCGCTGGCACGAGCGCCGCATGGACGGCCGCGGCGAGAAACGGCCGCCACCGCTTGCCGCCGACGCCGAGCCACTCGCGCCCGACGCGCTCCGCATGCCCTTCCGCGGGGCCGAGCAGTTCGTCGAGGACGGCCGGCTCGAACCAAGTCTTCACGGTGTTTTGGAGGCCGCCGAGATCGAGGCGCCGCGAGGTGTCGGCGGCCTCGAGGTGGATGTAATCCCACACCCAGTCGTCATCGACCATCGTGTCGATGCAGTCGTCTTGGAGGAGGGGAACGGCGACGGCGGGGATCGCGGCTGCCTCGACGAACGGGTGTGTTTTCTCGAGGACCGGCAGGCAGCTGACGCCGACAATGGCGTCGATCTGGCCGGTCTGGATCATCGCCATCACCAAGGCCGAGCCCTCGGCCACGAGGACGGCGTAGCCGAGCCGCTCGGCTTCGGCTTGGAAGTCTTGGATCGAGCAGAGCCCGCAGCTCTTGCAGAGGAGGCCGAACTCATCAAACGGCGCCGGACAGCGGCTCTCCACGCGGAGGCACTTCGGCATCAGGAGGAGGCGGCGATGGTAGGGCACGGCGGCCAAGGCATCGCGCCACGACTCGTTGTTGACAAGCACCCCGGCGTAATCGAGATGGATCTCGCCGAGACCCACCTCGGCCATCGCCGCGCGGGCCCGGGCATGCAATTCCTCCATCCGCAGCGGCGGCACCGCCGGCTCGGCGGCGAGTCCGCGGCGGATCGCCTCGAGGAGGGCCGTCCGCTCCGGCTTCGTCTGCGGGATTTTCGGATGGGGGGCGCGGGAGCGGATCAGCGCCGGCGGCACCGGCGGCGGAAGAATTACCAGCGGCAGCGAGGATCGCACCGGGGCGCCGGGCGCAGCGGCGGCGGAATCCGTCGTCGTTCGTTCGGCTGTCGACATGCCTGGTCCTCGTGGCGAACCGTTCGTGGTGGGCTCGCCGGGCGTTCCCGGCTCCCCCCCGCATTTGCCGCGCTCCTTCGGGAGGCCGGCCCTGAGAATCCTATCACGTGGAGGGGGATGACGCCGCCGGACCCATGCCTTCGGCCGCGGCCTGCCCGGCGAGCGCCGCTGCGGCCCGCTTGGCGGCTTCGGCCGATTTCCGTTGGATCTCCTCCGGCGAGGGAAGCGCGTCGAGCACCTCTCGGGGAATTGCCGCGGCGTCGGCGAGCTTCGTGAGACAGCGCCGCCGCTCGGCAAGGGCCTGATCGGCGCTCCGCTCCCGCGAGAAACGGTTTTTCGCCTCGGCCGAGCGTTCCCGGAGGCGGGCGTAGAGATCGCCACCGAGGAGGGCCGAGATGTCGATCTTCATCTTCTCCCGGCCGACGTCTGTCTGGCTTACCGGAGCCCCGTCGATCGGCCCGGCATGGTATTTCGGGAACATGATCGCGACTTCGGGGCAGACGCGCGAGCAGGCCGGGCAGTTGACCTTGCAGTTGGAGGGATTCTCGACGCGAAGGCGATGGTCGGCGTCGACCCCGTAGACATCGAACAGGCAGAAGCTCAGGCACTGCATGCAATTGGTGCAGCGGACCGGATCGATGACCGGAAACCATGGCTTCCAGGAATCACCCGCGCCTGGGGTGTTGAGGGGACGGTCGGCCCGGGTGCCGTCGACGAGCCCAACGACCTCCGCCGGCGTCCGCCCCGTGCAGTCGTGGACTTCGACTTTCGTCGTGTCCGTGGAAGTGACCAGCGGCGCTCCGCCGACAAACCGACCGACGACCACGAACGTCGCTTCATCGGCGGCGGCCGCAGCCCCTTCATGGGCAAGCGTCACCGAATACCCCCGATCGAGGAGCGAGGCCACGAGCTCTGCCCGTTCCGGGCCGGCCAGCGGCTCGGCACCGCTTCCTTCATAGAGCACCACGCGGGGCTGGCGGGTGGCGAGTGTCGTCATCGTTTCTCTCCCTCGGGGGTCGTCGGCGGAAGCTGACCGAGCGAGGCGATCCGGCCGGCCGCCGCCTGTTCGGCCGCGGCATCATCGCGGCCCGCGGCGCTCTCCGCCACGGCGCTTGGGTCGCCGGAAAGCATCCCCGCGAGGACCCGCTCTGCCGGGAGCGTCCGCATGTTGAGAATCTCGACGCCCGCCTCGCCGAGCGGGGAATCGCCCAGATGAAACAGCCCGCGGACGGCGCGCGGCCAACAGGCGGCGATCCGCAACGTCGTCCCCTCCTTGGCGAGCGCCGACAGATCGGCCAGATGGGGATCGCGGCGGGCCGCCATGTCGCAGAGGTCGGCCACCGCCTCGAAGCCCCGCCCCGATCCGGCGAGCCCCTCGAGCACCGCCCCCTTCACGTCGGCCGGCACCACCTGCGCAAACGCGCAGCGGCAATAGAGCATCCGCACCGCCGGCTCCGTTCCCTTGGCGTCGTCTCCGCTCATCGCCGTTCTCCCTCAGCCGTCGCCGTCGCGCTAGACCGCGTTGGCGGGCGCTTCCCCGGCTTGGCGTAGGTACCGAAGTCGTTGAACCAGTGGCGTTTCGCGAGCCGGTACATCCAGTGCTTCTCCGGCACTTCGCGGCCGGGGAGATCCTGGCTGCTCCGCGGGGTGGCCGCGAGAAGCTCCTCGCGCGCCGTGCCCCGCTGGGTGGTGTCGCGGGCCCCGTGTCGATCGGCGATCTCGAGGACGAGCTTCGGGTTCTCGAGCATCACGCAGCCGCGGCTGTGGGCTGCTGCCGCGTCGCGCATGTCGCGGAGGAAGGCCGACTGCGTCACCGTGTCGTAGAAGGAGCCTTTCCGGGCGTCGTCGACGGCAAGCTGGATGATCGGGCAGGGCTCGATGTAGCCCGACGGGCCGACGTGGTGCGTGATTCCAGCGGCCATCGGGCAGAGGGCGTCTCCCTGGTCGTCGTAGTAGGCATCGACGATCGCGATCGGCTTCGTCGCCCGCCGCGACGTGACGAACTCGCGGACGCGGACGAGCTGGTCGGGGCGAAGCGCCAGCTCCGGTGAGGCCTCGGGGCCGACCGGCCGGTAGGTGTGGAACCAGGTGTAGTGGACGCCGAGGCCGATAAGGTGGTCGAGCCAGGCATCGGTGAGGAGCTGGTCGATGTTCGACTGGCAGAGGCTCGTCGCCACCCCGGTGAGGAGCCGGGCTTCGAGGCAGACCTCGAGGCCACGGAGCGTGCGGTCGAGCACCTGCCGATTGCCCCGGCGGATGTCGCTGGTGGCCGCGTCACCCTCGATGCTCAAAAGCGGCGTGGCATTGCCGATCCGGGCGAGCCGGCGGGCGACGTCAGGGGTGATCAGCTGGCCGTTGGTGAAAATCTGGAAGTAACAGTCGCCATGCCGCTCGAGGAGATCGAAGAGCCCCGGATGGAGGAACGGCTCGCCACCGAGAAGGCCGAAGAAGGAGTTCCCGTGGGCTTTCGCGTCGGAAATGATCCGGTCGAGCTCGTCGGTCGTCATCATCGTTCGCGGCGCCTGGACGTCGACCCAGCATCCCTGGCAGCGGAGGTTGCAGGAATTGATGATCGAGAGGTGGAGGAACGGCGGAAAGACGATCCCGCGGCGCTTGCGGGCCTTGAATCGCTCGACGGAGAGCATGCCTTTCAGACCGAAGTTCCAGCCGGCCTTCCACAGGCACTTCGGCGACACGGTGGTGACGATGCGGGTCGCGAGTTGCGGAAGCATGGCGGGCCGTCCGTCGTTGGTGTTGGGGAAGAGAACGGGGGAAGTTGAGCCGGATGATCAGGCGGGGATGCGGTGCGTGGGGACGGGGCGGCCGGGGCGGAAGTGCTCGCTGTGGATCACGTCGGCGGCCAGGTCGCCCCGGACTGTCTCCAGCGCCTCGCGGACGGCCACTTCGAGGATCGCCGGATCGGCTTCAGCCCGGAGGTTGATGAGGAGCCGGCCGACGTCGAGCGGATCGGTGAGGCGGTGCGAGAGTTCGGCGACGGCGGCGGAACGGACGAGGTTTGCGGCGGCCAGTTCGTAGTCGTCCCCCTCGACTGAAAGCGTCGCCTTGAGATGGGCGATTTCGTGGCCGAGACCAGCCACCGCGGCCCGGATCGCCTCGAGGAGCCGAGTGAGCATCGCGTTGCCGTCCCACTCCCGTCCCCCGGGCTCACCGAGGCGGATCTCGGCATTGAGCCAGCCGAGGAGGGCCTCGCCGTCGGCGTAGCGGTCGTAGTCGATCTCCCCGATCGGCCGGGGGCTGGAGGAGTCGGCAAGGAGCGTCTCGAACCAGTCGTCGAGGCCGGTCCCGTCGCGGGCCGAGATCTCGTACACCCGGGCGCCGGGGCAGGCGACGGCCAAGGCTCCGCGGAGCG
Organism: Candidatus Kuenenia stuttgartensis; assembly: GCA_945860405.1. GTDB lineage: Bacteria > Planctomycetota > Planctomycetia > Pirellulales > UBA1268 > QWOP01. The sequence continues at coordinate 17,515 of CAMARC010000008.1, forward strand.
CTTCGCGTTGCTCGGCGGTGACGAGGTCGCACTTGTTGATGACGATGATCTCCGCCTCCTCGAGTTGCTTGCGGTAGATGTAGCTGACATTCGGCGAGAAGCTGCCGCCGGAGGCGCCGGGAACGCCGAGGATCCGCAGCGCCCGGAGGGGATCGACGACGACACTCACCGGCGCGACCGTGAAGCGATCGCCGTAGATCCGCGCCAGTGGCAGGCTGACCGTGGCGACCAGATCGGTGCAGCTCCCCACCGGCTCGGCGAGGAGAATGTCGGGGGCGGTGTCGTGCGAGAGTCGATCGGCGGCCTCGACGAGCGAATTGAAACGGCAGCAGAAGCAGCCTCCGGCGATCTCCTCGACGGGGAGGGCGTGGGCGCGGACGAGGGCCGTGTCGACAAGCCCGCCGGCCTGATCGTTGGTGACCAAGCCGACGCGGAGCCCGCGGGCCGTGAACCACTCGGCGGCGCGGAGAATCGACGTCGTTTTCCCTGCCCCGAGGAAGCCGCCGATCATCACGTAACGGGCTGGCGTGGCGGGCATGGGGAGGCTCTCGGTGAAGGGGGGGGAGGCGGTCAGGTGCTGTCGGGAGACTCGTCGTCGGCCGAGGGAGAAGAGCCACTATAGCGGGACGCATGGAGCCGATCGATCGTCCCGGAGAGGAGGGCGACATAGCCGTGGACGTCGAGATCCCCCTCCGCCGGCCGGCCGCGGACGGCGTAGAGCCAGCCATTGCCATGCGGATCGGAGTGGGTCAGGCACGATTCGGTCGAAAGGAGTGGGTTGGTCTCGACGAACTCTCCATCCATGACGGAATAAAGATCGCTGACCGCCTTGAAGCCTTCGACGGTGCCGAGCCGCTGGCCACCGACGACCGGGGCGCCGGGGGTGACGTCGAGAAGCATCTCCACCAACTCGCCGAGCATCCGCGTGGCAAACTTCGTCATCCCCACCTGCCACACCTCGCCGCCATCGACCGAGGTCATCCAGAAGTGCGACGGCGCGTAGCGATGGCCGGCCGGGAAGCGGGCCGTGAAGTGGGCATGCCGGAAGCGAACGGCGTCCATGGGGGGGAACGGGCTCCGGGGTGGGGGGCGATGCTGAACGGGGGGCACGCCGCCAGCCGAGGCGGCCCCGCATGATAGCCGGCGGGCGCCGGGCTTCGATGGCGTGGAAGGGGATCAATCGTCGTCGAGATGGTCGTCATCGCCGGCATCCGGCGAGTCGTCGGCGGGGAGGGGGGGAGCCATTTCCGGTGGGGCCCATGCCGAGCGTTGTTCGGGGGGCGTGCCGTCGCCGTGCAGGGAGTCTGGCTGGGGGGCTTCCTGCAGCCTGGCCGGCGGACGCCTCACGCCGCGCCTCCCGGCGCCGAGCCCGCGGAGGCGTTTGATGAGCAGGACGATGTCGGTCGGAAGGGGGCTCGAGAACTGCATCTCCTCCCCAGTAACCGGGTGGACGAAGCCGAGATCGGCGGCGTGGAGCGCCACCCGCGCGGCCTGCGAGCGATCGACGAGTTCGGTTCCGCGGGGCGCCGAGTAGACCCGCTCACCACAGACCGGATGACCGCTTTCGGCCATGTGGATGCGGATCTGGTGGGTGCGTCCCGTCTCCAGCCGGCATTCGACGAGGGTGTAGTCGTTGCCGAAGTGCTCCACCGGGACGACGTGCGTCACCGACCGCTTCCCCTCCTCGCCGTCGGCGGAGCCGCGCCGGCCATCGCCGCGGTCGCGGACGAGATTGGAGATGATCGTGCCCGCCTCGACCCTACCGACGCAGATCGCCAGATAGCGACGCTGCGTGGTGTGGGCGCGGAATTGTTCGGCGAGGATTCGTTCGGCCGGAACGGTGCGGGCAAACACGAGCAGGCCGCTGGTCTCGCGATCGATGCGGTGGACGGCCCGCACTGGCGGGAGGCGTCGCGGCCCGATTCGCTCCTGCCCACCGCGGGGAGGACCGCCGCGGGGGGTGGGGGCGCGCCGCGAACGACCGTCGATGAACCGTTGCACGACCGTCGGGAGGAGCTCGTCGAGCGTCGGCTGGACCTGCCGGCGGCGGGCCGGCCAGTCGCGCTCCTCGGCGTGGCGGGTGGTGGTGAGGCCGGCCGGCTTCTCGACGACGACGACGGCGTCATCGACGTGGACGATCTTCACGTCGTCGGCCCGCGGGGGAGCGACGGCGGCTTCGGGGAGCACCTTCACGACCTCTCCGTCTTGAAGTCGCCGCGCCACGTCGGTGCAGATGTTGCCGTGGATCATCACATGGCGCGACCGGACCAGCTTCTGCACCCGCGACCAACTCGCCCCATCGAGCTTGGCGCGGAGGAATCCTGCGAGTGTCTGCCGCGCGTCTCCGCTGCCGACGTGAAAGACCGTGCCGGTGGACTTCGGCTTCGTCATGGGAATGGGATGCTCGATGCGTGTGGATGGATGCCCCAGCCAGCGCGGGGGCCGGGGGGCCAGGGTGTCTGCCGGAATCCAGGCTGCCCCGGAAAGGAGGCTTTGGCTGCCGGTCCAGCCGGCCGTTTGCAGCCCCTCTCCCGCAGTCCGCCAGCGGCTTGACCGGGGGTGGCCCGGTTCTAGACTCTACATCGGGTGGGCCATGCTGCGGCCGCCTCCGGCGGAATCGCCGTCTCCTTTCGCTCCACTCCCCCTCCGAGGATCCCCTTCCGTGCCCGGCACCTGCGTCATCGGTCTACAATGGGGTGACGAGGCGAAGGGGAAGCTCGTCGATCTCCTCACCGAGGATCACGACGTCGTCGTCCGCTACCAGGGGGGGGCCAACGCCGGCCACACCGTCGTTTCCGGCGGCCAAACCTGGAAATTGTCGCTCATCCCCAGCGGGATTCTCCGTGACAACGTGGCCTGTGTCGTCACCGGCGGCGTCGTCCTCGACCCCGCCAGCGTGATCCGGGAGATGGACGGCCTCGAGTCGCGGGGCGTGACGATCGGTCGGAAGCTCCTCCTCTCCGACCGGGCCCATGTCGTGTTTCCCTGGCATGTCAGCGAAGACCGCTTCCTCGACGGCAGCTTGTCGGGCGGCGAGGCGATCGGCACCACCGGCCGAGGGATCGGCCCCTGCTACCGCGACAAGGTCGGCCGGTCGCTGGCGATTCGGCTCGGCGACTTTTACCGCCCCGACTTCCGCGACAAACTCGCCCATGTCGTGAACGTCAAAAACAGCCTCTTTGCCGGTTGGAAAGTCGGTGGGGCGACGATCGAGCCCCTCGATGCCGACCGGATCCACGCCGAATACGCCGCGTACGGCGAGCGTCTCCGGCCGCATGTCGCCGACACGACCGCCTTCCTCCTCGACGAGATCGAGGCCGGAAAGCGCTTTCTTTTCGAGGGCGCCCAAGGGTCGCTCCTCGACATCGACCACGGCACGTTCCCCTTCGTCACCAGCAGCAATTCCTCCGGTGTCGGTGTGTCGAGCGGTTCGGGCGTGCCTGGGCGCTGGATCGACCGGGTGATCGGCGTGGTGAAGGCCTATTCCACGCGCGTCGGAGGGGGGCCGCTCCCCACCGAGCAGGTCAACGCCGTCGGCGAGCACCTCCGAGAGCGTGGCCACGAGTACGGCACGGTGACGAATCGGCCGCGCCGCTGCGGATGGTTTGATGCCGTGGCCGCCCGCTATACCGCCAGGCTTTCCGGGGTGGATGTCCTGGCCGTCATGCTTCTCGATGTCCTTTCCGAACTCGACGAAGTGAAGATCTGTTCGGCCTACGAGATCGACGGCCGCCGCGTCCATCAATTCCCCAGCCACATCGACGATCTCAAGAAGGCTGTTCCCGTCTACGAGACCCTCCCTGGGTGGAGGGACGACCTGACGGGCGTGCGGGGCTACGATGACCTTCCCCGCCAGGCCCGGGCCTATCTCGACCGTATCGGTGAGCTCCTCGGTCGGAGGGTTTCGATCGTGTCTGTTGGTCCCGACCGGGCCCAGACGATCCTCCGTGACCGCAACCTCGCCGGCAGCCCCCCGAAGCCATGGCCACCACACCCGCACCCCTCGGCGGCGAACGCCTGACGCCGGTGGCGGCGCCGGTCGAGACCGCTCCGCTCGCCCCTGCTGCTCCGCGCCCCGACTCCCTCCCGCGGCATGTCGCCATCATCATGGATGGCAACGGACGCTGGGCGATGACGCGCGGCCTGCCCCGCATCGAGGGGCACCGTCGGGGCGTGGCGAGCGTGCGGCGGACAACCGAACAGTGCGTGCGCCTCGGGATCGAGCAGCTCACCCTCTACTGCCTCTCCAGTGAAAACTGGCGGCGGCCCGAGGCGGAGCTCGCTTTTCTGATGTGTCTCCTCGAGCAGTATCTCATCGAGGAACGGGGGCTCCTCATGGAGCAGGGCGTGCGCCTGTCGATGATCGGCCGCCGCGATGGCCTGCCGGCGGAAACCCTCGCCGCCCTCGATCAGACCGCCGAACTCACCGCCGGCAACGGCGGCATGAAGCTCTGTCTGGCGATTAATTACGGCGCCCGCGCCGAGATCGTCGAGGCCGCGCGGCGCCTCGCCCGCGAGGTGCGGGAGGGGCGCCTCGACCCCGAAGCCATCGACGAGGATCAATTTTCCGCGGCGCTCGACACCGCCGGGATGGCCGATCCCGATCTCCTCATCCGCACCGCCGGCGAGATGCGTGTGAGCAATTTCCTCCTCTGGCAGATCAGCTACGCGGAGCTGTGGGTGACCGACGCTGCCTGGCCCGACTTCGACGAGGGGCAACTCGACGCAGCCCTCGCCTCGTATGCCTCCCGTGAGCGTCGCTTCGGGGGGCTCGGGAAACCGTGACGCTTCCAAGCCTCGCCACGCCGATTCCGGAGAGCATCCCTCCCAGGCCAGCGGCCCAGACGCGGATGGCCCGGGTGATCATGGGATTGGGTTTGCTCGGTGTGTTCCTGCCGCTGGTGTGGGCCGATTCCGTCGGCCTGTGGGGCGCTGGAGCGGCGGTGTGGCTCCTCCCTGTCGCGATCCTCCTGGCGGGTGCCGCGGGAATTGAGTGTGTGGCGATTCTCGCCCGGCGGGGCCTCGGGCCGCGGGCGGCCGTGCTCGTCACCGGGTGTGTCGTCGTGCCTCTGGCGGCGGCCGTCGGCAGTCCGGCGTTCCGCTCCGCGACGGGCGGGGGAGCGCCTCTCAATCCAGCCGGGTGGGCTGCCGCGGCCGCCGTGGCTGCGATGACGGGAGCATTTCTCGTGGAGATGGCCTTCTATCGGCAGGGAGATGGGGCGATCGAACGGCTGGCGGGCACGGCCCTGGGGCTGTTGATGGTCGCCCTGCCGATGGCCTTCATTGTCACCCTCCGTCTCACCGGTACGCCAGACTACGAGGGGGGGTGGCACCGGCCGGGGCTTGCACCGTTGGTGGGGATGATCGCGGCGGTGAAGTTCGGCGATGTGCTCGCTTACCTCGTCGGTTCGACCGTCGGCCGTCACCGCATGGCGCCGACCCTGAGCCCGGGGAAGACTTGGGAGGGAGCGGTCGGGGCTTTGTGCGGGGCCCTGATCGCCTCGTGGATCGTGTTGGTCGGCCTGCGTGGAGTGCTCACGCCCGCCGATGGCGGCAGCGCCGAGCCGTTCGGCGGGTGGATCGTCCACGGAGTGTTCGTCGGCGCGGCCGGGATGCTCGGCGACCTTGCCGAGTCGCTTGTCAAACGCGAGGCCGGCGTCAAGGATTCGGGGGGAGCGCTCGGCGCTCTCGGCGGTGGTCTCGATCTCGTCGATTCGCTTCTCTTCGCCGCGCCTGCAGCATGGTTGCTGTGGGTCTATTCGTTTCCATCCTGAGGCGGCGTGTCGATCGCGACCCTGCCGCCACTGTTACCGGGGGAACCTCCCATGAATCGCCTGTTTATGGATCGCCTGGTTGTCGCCGCGGCCCTCCTCTGCGTCGCGTGCAGCCCCCGATCAGGCGCGGCCGAAGAGACCAACTGGCCGGCCTTCCGTGGCCCGGCCGCGCGCGGCGTGGCCCTTGGGAGCGGGCTTCCCGACCGCTGGTCGGCGACGGAAAACGTCGCCTGGAAGACCGACATCGCCGGGCGTGGATGGTCGTCGCCGGTGGTCTGGGGCGACAAGATCTTCCTCACCACCTGCGAATCGACCGGTGAGGTCGAGGCGGCGAAGAAGGGGCTGTACTTCGGCGGCGATCGGACGGAGCCCTCCGAGGCGATCCACCGTTGGAAGGTCCTCTGCCTCGACCTCGAATCGGGGAGCATCCGCTGGGAGAAGACACTCCACGAAGGCAAGCCGTCGCAACCGATCCATGTGAAGGGGAGCTATGCCGCGGAGACGCCGGTCGTCGATGGCGACCGGTTGTGGTGTCTGTTCGGTAATGTCGGCCTGTTCTGCCTCGATCACGATGGCAACGAGCAGTGGCGCCGCGAGATCGCCCCCCGCGCGATGCGCAACGGCTGGGGCACCGCGGCTTCGCCGGCGCTCCATGACGGCCGGATCTATCTTGTCCACGACACCCAAGAAGCCTCCGAGATTGTCGCCATCGACGCCGCCACCGGCGCCGAGATCTGGAAGACCGATCGCGACGAGAAGAGCAACTGGGCCACGCCGCTGGTGTGGGTGACGCCGCAGCGCACGGAGATCGTCACGGCCGGCACGGGCAAGGTGCGGTCTTACGGCACCGACGGCAAACTCCTCTGGTCGCTCCAGGGGATGTCGTCGATCACCATCGCCACCCCGTACGAACACGACGGCCTGCTCTGTGTCTCCTCGGGCTACGTGATGGACCGCACCAAGCCGCTCTATGCGATCCGTCCCGGCGCCAGTGGTGACATCTCCCTCGTGCCCGGTGAGACGTCAAACGCGTCGATCGCCTGGAGCCAGCCGTCAGCCGCCCCCTACAACCCGTCGACCCTCGCCGTCGATGGCCGGGTGTATGTTCTCCACGACCGGGGATTCCTCGCGGCCTACGCCGGGAGCGACGGCCGGGAGCTGTACTCTCCGCAGCGGATCCCCGAGGGCAGGGCCTTCACGGCGTCCCCCTGGGCAGCCGACGGGAAGGTGTTCTGCCTCAACGAGGATGGCGTGACGTTCGTGTTTGAGGGGGGGGACAGCTTCGAACCGCTTCACGCCAATTCCCTGGCGGAAGATGACATGTGCATGGCGACGCCGGCCCTCGCCGGCGACCGTCTCCTGATCCGCACCGCCGAGCGTCTCTACTGCCTTCGCCGCGCCGACTAACAGCTTGGTGGTGGCCCGGTGCGGCCACCGATCCCCCTCTGGCCGGGGCTGGCTCAGTCGGCGGCTGAGGCGCTTTTTTGCCTGTTTTCATGCTGGAATGCCCCGATCTCGGGCTGGCGGCGACGGCGGCTCGATCCTCTGCCACCGCATGGCGTCGGTTGGCGGGTATACTTCTGGCTATCCGGGTCCATCCCCTCCTCTCGAGACCGTCGACGCCTCATGCGTCGCGGGCTCCGATGTCCCGCACGACGATCGCGGTGGTCGACTCCAAGCGGATCCTGGCCATCTTCGGCCCGCGGGACCAGCACCTCCGCAGGATCCGGACGGCGCTGGGCGTGAACGTCTCTGCGCGCGAGGACTCCATTCGCATCGAGGGGGAAGAGCGGGCCGTCAAGCGGGCCACGACCGTCTTTGAGCAACTCGACCGCGTGGCCCGTGACCGCGGGAGCGTCGATGGCACCGATGTCGCGCAGGCGATCGCCGTGGTGACCGGGGAAGAGGCTCCGGTTCACCATGAGCCGATCGATGTCCACCGTGCCGGCCGGCACGTCATGCCGCGCTCGGAAGGTCAAGCCGCCTACGTGCGGGCGATCCGCGAGCACGATGTCGTCCTCTGCAACGGTCCGGCAGGCAGTGGAAAGACCTTTCTCGCCGTGGCGATGGCGGTGTCGCTGTGGCGGGCCGAGCAGGTTCGGAAGATCGTCCTCGTCCGCCCCGCGGTCGAAGCCGGGGAAAGCCTTGGCTACCTGCCCGGCGATCTCCAGGCCAAGATCAATCCCTACCTCCGCCCCGTCCTCGACGCCCTCCGCGAACTGATCGACTTTGAGCTCCTCAAACGGCTCGGGGAGCAGGACGTGGTGGAGATGGTGCCGCTGGCGTACATGCGCGGGCGGACGCTCAACAACGCCTTCATCATCCTCGACGAGGCACAGAACACGACCGTCGCGCAGATGAAGATGTTCCTCACCAGGCTCGGGCTCGGCTCGAAGATGGTGATCTCCGGCGACACCACGCAGGTCGATCTCCCCCCCAACCGCACCAGCGGGCTCGTCGACGCCATGCGGCGTCTCCAGCATGTCCCCGGCTGCTGCCGGGTGCGTCTCGCGGGGAGCGACATCGTCCGCCATCCGCTCGTGCAGCGGATTGTCGAGGCCTATGACGACGAGGCCCACGACGACCACGGTCGCCCTCCCCGCTGATCGAAACACTCCCCTCGCTGCCACCGTTGCCGCTGTCGCACCATGCCCGTAGCACCCTCCTCCTACCGCCGTACTGTCCGTCGCGGCCATTCCGTGGAGGGGCCGCAGGGTTTCCTCGGGGCGCTCTTCGAGCGGGCCTCGCGATCGGAGGTCCTCCTCCGCCTGGCGCTCTGTCTGGCGGCCGCCACGGTGCTGCTGATCGCCCTCCACGGCTGGACAGAGCCGATGCCTTGGCACACCGGCTCCGTTGCCTCCCGCGGGATCGCAGCCCGCGTTCCCTTCGAGAAGCCGGATCAAGAGCGGACCCGCACCGCCCAGGAGCGGGCCGCGGCGCAGGTGCGTGTCGTCTACACCCAAGATCCGGCGCCGCTCCTCCGCCTTCGTGATGGTCTCAAGAACCGGGCGGCCGAGATCGGCGCGGCCGATGCGATCGACCTCGTCATCCCCGATGCCTGGCTCGAGTTCGCGCCCGCGGCGGCGGCGACGCTCGTCGACCTTCCCGAGCGAGCGGTGGTCGACGCCGGCCGATCAGGCGCGGCGAAGACGACCGACGAAGCTGCGGCCAAGCCGCCTGCGACGGCGGAGGCCACGTCGTCCGTCGCCGACGATGGCCCTGCCGCTACCGGCGTGGAGGGGGATGCCGCGGTCGACCCGGCCCTGGCGGCCCAACGCGCCGAGTTTGCCGAGTTCCGCTCCCACCTCGACACGAAAGAAAAACAGCTGGAGTTCGACAAGGGGATCGATCAGGCCTTCGCCGACCTGATCGCGACCGGCGTTCTGGAGACGATCCAGCACGGCGTCGACGAGGGGAGCCAGACCGAGATCGACGTCCATCCGTTGGGGAATCTCGCCACGATCGCCCGCGTCCAAGTGGCCGATGTGCTGCTCGGCGAGGCGAAAAACCGACTCCAACTCCGCCTCCGCGAGGAGCTCGGGGCGGGGGGCTTTGCCGACCGCATCGATGCCTGGGTCGGGCCCAAGCTTGCCGGCTCGCTCGAGATCGATTTCGAAGCGACCCAGCAGGCGCGGACGGAGGCCCGCGAGAAGACGCCGCAGCAGTTCGTGCGTTATGCCGCCGGCGACATCCTCTCCGCGCCCGGCGAGCTGGTGCGCGAGGAGGAGCTCGCGCTGTTGCGCTACGAACACGACGAATATGTCCGCCGGCAGGATGCCCGGCCACGAGCCGGGCGGGCGTTGTCGATGCTCGGGCTGTTCGTCGCGATGTTCACGCTGGCCGGCTTCTATGTCCACATGCATCACCGCGAGGTTCTCGACGACCTCGGCCATGTCGCCACGCTCCTCGGCCTGGCCGTGGTGACGACGATCATCTGCCTGTTCGCCTCGGGTGACGCCTGGCGGGCCGAGATCGTGCCGTTGCTCGTGTTCGCGATGACGGTGGCGATCGCCTACGACGAGGATCTCGCCCTCCTCCTTGCTGCCGAGGTAGCGCTCGTCGTCGTTGTCGGCCTCGGCCGTGGCCTCGTTGACTACATCACCCTCACGGCAGCGTCGGCGGCGATGGTCTTCTGGATGGGGCGGCTGCGGAGCCGCAGCAAGCTCATTTATGTCGGACTGTGGGCCGGAGTGGTGGCGCTGGCGACCCAGCTCGGCGCCGAACTCCTCGACGGCCGGTCGATGAGCACCCAGCTCCTCTACGATGCCGGGAGGACCGGAATCTGGACGCTCCTGGCGGGCTTTCTCATGACCGGCCTGCTCCCCTTTATCGAGCGGAGTTTCGGCGTCCTCACCGACTTGAGCCTGCTCGAGGTGGGGGACGTTGCCCATCCGCTCCTCCAAGAGCTCGTCCGCCGTGCGCCTGGCACCTACAACCATTCGATCAACGTCGCGAGCATCGGCGAGGCGGCGGCCGAGGCGATCGGCGCCCGCGGCCTCCTCGTCCGTGTCGGGGCCTATTTCCACGACATCGGCAAGATGCTCAAGCCGGTCTACTTCGTGGAAAACCAAGGCCAGCAAGGGAGCCGTCACGAGTCGCTCGTCCCGGCGATGAGCACCCTGATCATCGTCGCCCACGTCAAGGAAGGGGCGGAGCTGGCCAGGCAATACAACCTTCCCACTCCGATCGTCGATTTGATCGCCGAACACCACGGCACGACGCTCGTCGAATACTTCTACCGGCGGGCGACCGAACGGCAGCAGGCCAATCCCGACGGCGGCGACGTCGACGAGCACACCTACCGCTACCCCGGGCCGAAGCCGAGCACGCGTGAGTCGGCGGTCCTCATGCTCTCCGACGCCGTCGAGAGCGCCAGCCGGGCCCTCACCGAGCCGACGCCAGCCCGGATCCAGGGGCTCGTCCACGATCTGGCGATGAAGCGGCTCCTCGACGGCCAATTCGATGAGTGCGGCCTGACGCTCGAGGAACTCGAGATCATCGAGCAGAGCCTCGTGAAAAGCCTGACGGCCGTCTATCACGGCCGCGTCAAGTATCCTGATCAGCAGAGGACGGCTTAGGAGGCCGTGAACGTCGTGCCGCCCCGCTGGATGCCGTGCCCGTGACCCAAGGAAAACAGCGGCATCGATCGGCTCCGTCCGCTGGCCGCAAGGCCGTCGCCGCTGTGACCGACCATGTGTTGACTGACAACATGGTGATCGAGGTTGTCGATCGTCAGCGGCGCGTGAAGCTCGGAAGCGGGTGGCTCGAGCGGCTCATCCGGAAGGCCCTCCGCGCGGAGAAGGTGACCGCGGCCGAGGTCTCGGTGCTGCTTTGCGACGACCGGCGGATTGCTGGGCTCCATGACGAATGGATGGGAGACCCAACCCCCACCGACGTGATCACGTTTGATCTCTCCGATCCGGCGGGGATGCCGGGGGGCGACGGCGTCCTGCGCGGGGACATTGTCGTCAGCACCGAGACCGCGGTGCGGATGGCAAAGGTTGTTGGCTCGACACCGCGTCTGGAGACGGCCTACTACGTGGTCCACGGAATCCTCCATCTCACCGGCCACGATGATCTCTCGCCGGGGCCGCGGCGCGCGATGCGTCGCCGCGAGCGAACGCTCATGGGTGCGCTCGGCCTGCCGGCGCCGCCGCGACCGGCCGGCGGATCGAAGCCACGTGGCGGCGGAGGGGGACGATGAGCCCCGAGCCGCTCGGCATGGCGCTGCTGCTCCTCGGGATCGCCAGCATGGCGGCGGTCCAGGCGCGCGCGGCCCGAGGCGCGCCGCGCCACCGCGTTCATGAATTGTGTCGCGATCGGGGCATGCCGGAGTTGGCCGACGAGATTGTCGACGGCAGCGAGCCGGTGGCCTTCATCGCAGCCACGATCGTGGTGGTCGCTGCGACGGCGGCGACCCTCGTTGCGGCGCACTCGCTCGATCTCCAATTGGTGCCGGGGCGAATCCGCCTGCCGGTGATGCTTCTCTGGATGGGGATCGTGTGGTTTCTGCTCGTGGCGGCGCCGATGCTCCTGGCGCGGACGGTCGGCCCGCGGATCCTCGTCGCCATCTGGCCGATCTGGAGGCCGTTGGTCGCCGCGGTGAAGCCGTTCGTGGTCGGCGTTGCCTGGCTTGCGAATCTCCTCAGCGGCGCGTTCGGCAGGCGCGGCGGGGAGAGCGACGAGCCGACGGTCGAGGAGGAGGTTCGGCAGGTGGTCGATGACGCGCTGCGCGATGGGCGGCTCGAGGGAGCGGCCCGTGACATGATCGAGGGGGTGATGGATCTGCGCGACGCCCGTGTCGCGCAGATCATGACGCCGCGGACATCGATGGTGACGCTCCCGGTGAACGCTGCCTGGTCCGAAGTGCTCGCCGTGGCAACCGAGAGCGCCCACACGCGGATGCCGGTCTGGGACCGTTCCCCCGACGACGTCATCGGCATCCTCCACTCCCGTGAGCTCCTCACGCACCTCGCTACAGCTGCCGGCGGAGGTGCTGCGGCGCCTCCGGAAATGCGGCCGCTCCTCCGCCCCCCGTATTTCGTCCCGGAGTCGATGAGCGTCCAGAACCTCCTCCGCGAGTTCCAGCGGACGCACACGCACATGGCGGTGGTGACGGATGAGTTCGGCGGTGTGTCGGGGGTGGTGACGATCGAGGACGCGCTGGAGGAGATCGTCGGGGAAATCGCCGACGAGCACGACGAGGCCTTCTCCGATGGACTCCGCCAGATATCGGAGGGGGTCTGCGAGGCAATGGCCAATGTCCGCCTCGAGAATCTTGCCCGTGCCACCGGGCTCGACTTGCCGATGGAAGCCGACTACGAAAGCGTCGGCGGTTTTGTCTTCCACCATCTCGGCCGGATCCCGGTCGCCGGCGAACGCTTCGAGTCGCACGGAGGACGGTGGGAGGTGCTCGCCGCCACGCGGAACCGGGTTGACCGGGTCCGCGTCACCCGCCTCTCCCCCCCGGATTGAAGCCCGATGGCTGCGGACAAGGCCCACGCCGTCGTGATCCGCGCCGTGCCATTCGGGGAAACCAGCGCCGTGGTGACGCTCTTTACCCGCGAGCTCGGCAAGCTGCGGGCCCTGGCGAAGGGAGCGTGGCGGCCGAAGAGTGCTTTTGACGGCGCCCTTGACCTGCTTTCGACCTGTCAGGTACTCGTCCTCCGCAGATCGTCGGGCGGACTCGACCTGCTCACCGAGGCGTTCCTCGAACGAAGGTTTCGCGTCGCCACGAGCTTGGCGGCGGTCCACGGCGGGATGTATGTCGCCGAACTGCTCGATGCCCTTACCGCGGACGCCGATCCGCAGCCGGAGTTGTTCGATGTTGCCCGCACGACACTCCTCCATCTCTCGGACCATGAAGGCCCCGACGCGCTCGTCTGGCCTCGCGTCATCCGTTTCGAACTCGCCGCCCTCCGTGCAGCCGGCCAGGCTCCGGCGCTGGGACGCTGCGCGGAGTGCCGCGCGGCCGTTCCCGACACGGGGCGGATCGCCTTCGGGATGCTCGATGGTGGCGTGCTCTGCCCGGAGTGCCGCCGCGGCCGCCGGGTCGTCGTCTCGGTCTCGTCGGCGGCCCTGGCTGTCCTCCGCAGCCTCCGCGCAGGCTCTGTCGAGAAGCCGATCGACCCCCCGGTCCTCGGGGAGCTGCGGGCCGTGATGAACACGTATGTCGCCCATGTGCTGGGAAGGAAATCGCGGCTCAGCCCGCGGCTTGTGCCAGTCATCCCTCCCCGATCGACCCCCTCACGCGACGCCTGATCCCCGCCGGCCGCGCCGATACACCCCGGGTGCCCACCCCATGCCGTGCTCCACGCATCCCCGCCGCCCCGGAAGCCAGCCGACCGGGCTGCTTCTGGCCGCTGCCCTGGCGGTCCTGCTCGGTGGCTGCGCGACGACGCTCAAGTCGCCGAACTGGCCCTGGTCGAAGCGTGGCGACGAGGCGGGGCGGAAGGTCGCCGGTGAGCTCGGCGAGGATGCCGAAAGCGAGATCATCTCGTCGGAATACACGCCCCCCCCCGATCCGGGCTGGGATTGGTTCAAGGGGGATAACGTCAAGCGCCGCTGGAAGCGGCTCGTGGGGCGCGGGCCGAACGAGCCGGTGGCGCGGCGGGCGCTGGCCGAGGCCGACGGCCTCTACAACCAGCGGAAGTTCAAGGAAGCGGCCACGAAGTACAAGGTGGCAATCGATCGCTGGCCCGACTCGGCGATCGAGGAGGAGGCGATGTGGCAGCTCGCCGAGTGCTGGTTTTTCACCGACCAGTACCCCAAGGCAGAAGATGCCTTCGACGAGCTCGTGAAGAAGTATGCCAACACGCGCTACCTCGATCGGATCGCCCAGCGTCAGTTCGTCATCGCGCAGTACTGGATCGCCCTCGATGACAAGCACCACTATCTGACGATCGTGCCGAATGCCTTCGACCGCTCCCGGCCGATCTTCGACACCCGCGGCCGGGCCCTCAAGGCCTACGATCACGTCCGCATCAACGATCCGCGCGGGCAGTTGGCCGACGACAGCATCATGGCCCAGGCCAACGCCCACTTCCTCGAGCGGCAGTGGATCGATGCCGACTACTTCTACTCCCTCCTCCGCAGCGAGTACCCGGACAGCGACTTCCTCCTCCAGGCTCATCTCCTCGGCCTCCAGGCGAAGCTCCGCGCCTACCAGGGGCCCGGTTACGAAGGGGGCGTGCTCGATGAGGCGGAAGTGCTCGCCGATCAGACGCTCGTGCAGTTTCCCGATCAGCTCGCCCGCCCCGACCAAGACCGCGTCCTCGGTGTCCGGGCCGAGATCCATGCCCAGCAGGCGCTGCGCCACTGGAACAGGGCCGAGTTCTACGCCAAGGGGGAGCACTACACCTCGGCGAGGATCTACTACGCGCTGATCGCCCGCGACCGCCCCGAGACACTCCTGGCGACGAAGGCCCGCGAGCGGCTCGGCATGATCGCCGGGAAGGATGACGTCTCCGACAATCCCTTCCCGACGCTCACGGCCTGGCTCAATCCCGATTCGCTCAAAGAGGCGGAGCTCGACGCCATGGCCGAGGCCGACGCCGTCATCGCCCGCGAGGACAACTCCGGCGCTTCCGGTCCGATCCGCTGATTGCTCCTCTTCGCAAAGCACGCTCGCGTGCGCCCCCGTGTAGGGTTTCCATCGCCAACGAGTCAGGATTCCGAGTCATGCCCACCGGCCACGCCGTTTCTCGCCGGGGGTGGCTGTTGGCTGTCGCGGGCCTCGCTTTCGGCACGGCCGGCTGTGCCGGCTACCGATTCGGCAACAACACGCTCTACGCGCCGAACGTCCGCACCGTCTACGTCCCGATGATCCAGAGCGACTCCTACCGCACCGTTCCCGGCGTCGATCTGGGGGAACGGCTGACGGAGGCTGTCTGCAAGGAGATCGAGAAGCGCACTCCCTTCAAGGTGGTGGGGAACGCCGAGGCCGACAGCGTGCTGACGGCGCGGATCGTCTCCGATACCAAGCGCATGCAGGTTGAGAGCCCCACCGACCAATCGCGGATGGTGGAGATGAATATCCAAGTGCTCGTCACCTGGGCCGACCGCGGCGGCGCGGTGCTCGCCACCGGTGCCGTTCCCCTCCCGGCGGCGAGTGTCGACGTCGGTCAGGCGGCCGTGCTCGTTCCCGAATACGGCCGCTCGGTCGTGAGCACGCAGCAGGAGGGAATCGTGAAGATGGCCCAGCAGATCGTCGGCCTCATGGAAGAGCCGTGGTGAGCGAGTGTCAGGCGGGGCCGCGCCTGCCGAGGCGAATCTGTTCGAGCTCCAGCCGGAGGGGGGCCCAGTAGAGTCGATCAGCCTCACGCTCCGTATCTTCCTCGGCACGCAGTGCTGCCGTGAGCGCTACGGCGTCACCGGCGAGGGCGTGCGTCAACAGCGGTCGGCGGGGGATCGCCGCCGTAGTAGCGTCGGGGAGTTCGCGGGCCAAGCCGATGAGGAGGGATGGAGTGCGCAGTTCCTCGAGCCACAGAGCGACGGCCTTGGCATCACGCGCTTCGCCATGGCGGGCGAGATCAGCTTCGACAAGCCTCGCGATCATCGGCCAGTCCTTGTCGCGCTGGGTCTTCTTGGCCGTGACGAGGTCCCGGAGGGAAAGCACCTCGATCGCCCCTCCGTCGGTCTCGATCGTGGTTCGTCGATCCCAGAGCGTCTCGAATCCGGGGAGACCGCGAAGCGTTGCCATGACGTCGACGCGCATGCCAGCGGCGCCGGGGGCGCGGCAGCGGAAATGGACGGCGAGCCCCCGTTTCAGATGCCGGCGCTCGAACGGCGGCACCGCGATCACGTCCGCCTCGAGGGAGTCGAGGGCCGCTGTGAGGCGCTCGAGGTTTGCGTCGTCGGCGAGCACGAGCACATCGGTGTCGCGGCTGAACTCAGCCCCGCCGTACAACACGCATGCTTGGCCGCCCATGAGGAGCGAACGCACGCCGCTCTTCGTCAGAGTAGAAAGGACTTTGAGAATCGGGCTCGGGGTCAAGGGACCCTCCCAGTTCCAGATAGGTCTGCCAGAGCCGGGAGGATTCCTCGAGGCGCTGGGCCGGGGTCAGGGAGTACCACTCCGCCCATTCCGCCCCGACGAGATCGACCCAGTCGATGGAGTCTTGTTTCGCGACCTGTTTCATGATTCGCCCATCCTACCCCCCTCCGCCGCCAGTCCGCCAACGAATCGGCCGCGATCTCCGGCAGAGCAGGCGACGGTTCCCTCCGGCGGAGCCGTGCTGCGGGTAAAATGAGGGGATGGCAACCACCCCGCTCCCCATCGATTGGCAACTCCGTTCAACGCGTCTGGCGCTGCCGCATCCGGCTGGCGCACTCCGCCGGCCGCTCGTGATGGGGATCGTCAACGTCACCCCCGACAGCTTCTCCGATGGCGGCCGCCATGCGGCGGTCGATGCGGCGGTGGCGCATGGATTGCGCCTCGTGGCCGAAGGGGCCGATCTCCTCGATGTCGGCGGGGAGAGCACTCGGCCTTTTTCGACGCCGGTCGAGGCTGACGAAGAGATCCGGCGAACGGCCGAGGTGGTGCGCCGACTCGCCCGCGAGTCGGGGGTGCCGGTGTCGATCGACACCTCAAAAGCCGCCGTGGCCGAGCGCGCTCTCGAGTGCGGCGCCGAGATCATCAACGACGTCACCGGCCTCGAAGGGGATCCGGCCATGCTCGCGCTCGCCGTCGCTTCGCGGGCCGGCATCTGTGCGATGCACATGCAGGGCACCCCCGCCACGATGCAGATCGATCCACGCTACGACGATGTCGTCGGAGAGATCTTCCAGTGGCTGGCCGCACGGCGCGACACGCTCCTCGCTGCCGGCATCGAGGAGGCACGGATCTGCCTCGATCCCGGCATCGGCTTCGGCAAGACTCATGCCCACAACCTGGCGCTTGTGTCCCATGCGGGGAGGTTTCTCGACCTCGGCTGCCCGATCCTCGTCGGCCACTCGCGGAAGGGCTTCATCGGCAAGGCCCTCGAGCAGGCGCTCGGCCGCCCGGCCACCGAGAGCGATCGGGATGCTGGCACCGCCGGGATCGCCTGCCGGCTCGCCGCCGCCGGGATCCAGATCGTCCGCGTCCACGCCGTCGGCCTCGTGCGCACGGCCCTCGAAGGCTTTTCAGCCGGGGCGTGAGTGGCGGCTCGTTGCCAACGATTGCGGGCCGGCGAAACCTTGACGCCGCGGGAGCGCGAGTCCGAGCCGATTCCCCGGGGATCCGCGTGGTATCCTCGGAAGTTGAGACCTCCCCCCGAGCCCCGCATCTCCGCCATGTCGACCGCCACCAACCCCCCGCCCCACGCCCCCGCCGATCTTGCCGCCCACTGTCTGGCGATGGCCGAGCGGGCCCGGCAGGCCGCGATCGATCTCGGCGGCGTGTCGACGGAGCAAAAGGCGGAGGCGTTGAGGCGGGCTGCCGTCGAGATCCGTGCGGACACCCTTGTGATCCTCGCCGCCAACCGGGCCGACCTCGAAGCCTCCGCTGGCGCAGGGCTCACCGCCGCCGCCTATGAGCGGCTCCTTCTCGACGAGAAGCGTGTCGAGGGGATTGCCGCCGGTCTCGAAGCGGTCGCGGCGCTCCCCGATCCGGTCGGCGAGGTGATCGAATCATCGCTCCGCCCCAGTGGCCTCACGGTCCGCAAGATCCGCGTGCCACTCGGCGTGATCTTTTTCATCTATGAGTCGCGGCCGAATGTCACGGCTGACGCCGCGGCGGTTTCTCTCGCCTCCGGCAACGCCATCATTCTCCGCGGCGGCAAGGAAGCGGCCCACTCGAGCCGGGCGATTGTCGAGGCTTTCCGTCGGGGCATGGCCGCCGCCGGCCTGCCGGTCGATGGCGTGCAACTCGTCGACACCGCCGATCGGGCAGCGGTCGGGGAGTTTCTCAAGCTCGACTCGCTCATCGATCTGGCGATCCCGCGCGGCGGCGAGCAGCTCATTCGCCGCGTCTGTGCGGAGGCGCGGATGCCGGTCCTCAAACACTTCAACGGCAACTGCCACGTCTACGTCGATCGGGCGGCCGATCTCGGCATGGCCCGGGCGATCACCGTCAATGCCAAGTGCCAGCGGATGGGAGTCTGCAACGCGGCTGAATCGCTCCTCGTTCATCGGGACGTCGCGGCGGCGTTCCTGCCGGAGATTGGCCAGGCGTTTGGCGAACGTGGCATCGAGATAGTCGGCGACGCCGCGACGCGCCGGCTCCTCCCCGCCGCGGGTGTTGCCACGGAGGCCGACTTCGCTGCCGAGTTCCTCGGGCCGAAGATCTCGGTGGCGGTCGTCGACTCCCTCGACGCGGCCATCGATCACATCAACCGTTACGGCTCCCGGCACACCGACGCGATCGTGACGGCCGATACAGCAGCTGCCGACCGGTTCACCGCCCGCGTCGATACGGCCGTCGCCGTCGTCAATGCAAGCACCCGTTTCAACGACGGCGCCGAGCTCGGGCTCGGCGCCGAGATCGGAATCTCGACCGACAAGCTCCACGCCCGCGGCCCCTGTGGCACCCGCGAGCTCACCACCTATAAGTACGTCGTCACCGGCACGGGGCAGACGCGGTCATAGTGGCCGCCCTCCCCTGACCATCGACCCTCCGGAGGCAGTTCGATGATGCAGGCGTTCCACCACCGTCTTCTCACGGTCCTCACCACCTCGCTCGCCCTCACCATGCCCCACGCAGCCCGCGCGGCCGACACGACGGCCCCAACGCCCGCCGATCCCTATCAGTGGCTCGAGGATGTCACCGGCGAGAAGCAGCTGGAGTGGGTGAAGGAGCGCAACGCGAAGGTGACCGCGGCACTCGCCGACAACGACGCCTTCCGATCGCTCGAAAAAAGGATCCTCTCGATCCTTGACTCGAAGGATCGGATCCCGATGGTTGGGAAGATCGGGCCCCACTTCTACAACTTCTGGCGCGATGCCAAGAACCCCAAGGGGGTGTGGCGGCGGACAAGCCTCGAGGAATACCGCAAAGCGCAGCCGGCCTG
>CAMARC010000009.1 GCA_945860405.1 Candidatus Kuenenia stuttgartensis
GCCGCCGAACTGCTCACCGGGCTTCCTGCCGATCCCGCCGAGGTCGATCGGGTCGTCGCCGATCCCGATCCGCTGGCGTATGAAAAGTATGTCGACCGGCTGCTGGCATCCCCCCACTTCGGCGAGCGGTTTGCCCGCCACTGGCTCGATGTCGTCCGCTACGGCGAGACGCGTGGCCACGAGTTCGACTTCCCCATTCCCAACGCGTGGCGCTACCGCGATTGGGTGATCGACAGCCTCAACGCCGATCTCCCCTACGACCAATTCGTCCGCGAGCAGATTGCTGGCGATCTTCTCGACAGTCCCCGGCTGAACGCCGCCGGCGCTGATCTGTCGGTGCTCGGCACAGGCTTTTGGTATCTCGGCGAGGAGATCCATTCGCCGGTCGACATCGCCCAAGATGCTGCCGACCGCACCGACAATCGGGTCGACACCTTCGGGAAGGCGTTCCTCGGCATGGCGCTTGGGTGCGCCCGCTGCCACGACCACAAGTTCGACGCCATCTCCAAGGAGGATTACTACGCCATCGCCGGCATGCTTGCCTCGAGCAGCTACCGGCAGGTGCCCTTCGAATCCCTCCCCACCAATCGCGAAGTCGCCAGGCGCCTCGACGCCCACGACGCCGAGGCCCGTTTCCGCCTCGGCCATACGGTAGCCGACACGCTCGCCGGGGGCGACGGAGCGGCAGCTGATGACCTCGCCCGACTCGCCGAGCGCGTGACCGCGGCGCTCCCTCCCCGTGACGCGCTCCTTGCGATCAAGAGCGAGGGAGTGAGCGCCGAAGGCGAGATCGTGATCGCCGACTACTCCCGCGCGCAAGGGGCCACGGCCCTGATCGGCGACGGCTTCGCTTGGGGCTTGCGTCCCCGGCCGGCCGGGGAGGCCGTGATCGTGACGGGAGCCGAGGGAACGCCCGCGCGACTCCGCATCGAGCCGACGACTTCCGCCCACTTCGACGGCCTGTGGGCCGGGCTTGTGTCCAGCGGCGAACGCGAGGCCGGAGCCCTCGGGGGCGCCGACCGGGCCGGGCGCGTCCTCCGGACGCCGAAGGTGCGGATCGAAGGGGGAACGGTTTGGCACCGTGTCCGCGGCCATCTGCAGATCTTCACCTGCGTCGACAGCCACATCCTCCTCGTCGGGCCGCTCTACGGCTCCACCCTCCAAACGGTCGACACGCAGGGGGAGTGGAAGTGGATCCGGCAAGATCTGGGCAGCGACTTGAACTGGCAGCGGGGGCATCTCATTCATGTCGAGTACGTGCCGGTCGCCGGGGCAGCCGACGTCGCCGAAGTCGTCGCCTCCCCGACCGAGCCGAAGCGGGCCGATCCGTTCCTGGCCGCCGTTGCCCGGCGCCTTCCGGCGGAGGGGGCCGATGACGCTGCGATCGCCGCGGCTGTGGGCGAGCTCGTCACCGAGGCGCTCGTGGCCGCACGGGATGGAACGCTCTTCACCGGACCACGGGCGGCAGAGTTCGCGGGGGCTCTCGAACGCCTCCTGAGCGATTCGGCGATCGATTGGAACGGCGCGCGGGCGACGGCGCTTGTTGCCCAGGCGCGGGAACTGGATGTGGCCCGCGCCACGATCACGGCGGGGGCCAAGCTCGCCTCGGGAACAGCCCCGGCGATCCTCGACGGCAACGGCGTCGATCATCCGGTTCTCGTCAAGGGTTCGGCCGCCCGGCCCGCGTCGATGGTGCCACGACGATTCCTCGAGGCGGTCGACGGCGGCGGCCAGCCGGTCTGGCCGGCGGCGTCTTCGGGGCGCCGCGAACTTGCCGATCGGGTGCTTGACCCGGCAAATCCGCTCACGGCGCGCGTGGCGGTGAATCGATTCTGGCACCACCTCTTCGGCCGCGGCCTCATTCCCACCCCCGATAATTTCGGCAAGCTCGGTGAGCCGTTGGCCGATGCCGGCGCCGGCGCTCTCCTCGATGCGCTTGCCGTTCGCTTCCGGGAGGAAGGGTGGAGCATGAAGCGGCTTGTGCGGGAGATCGTCACGAGCAGCACCTGGCGGATGCAGTCGGTGGCCGATCCGCGGGCGGTGGAGCTTGATCCGAGGAATCTCCTCCTCCACCACTTCCCGCTCCGTCGGCTCGAAGGGGAGTCGGTCCGTGACAAGATCCTTGCCGTCTCGGGCCGGCTCGATCCGAAGATCGGTGGCCCTCCGGTGGAGGTGGCGCTGTCGGACTTCCACGAAGGGCGCGGCAAGCCGGGGTCGGGGCCGCTCGACGGCGATGGCCGCCGCAGCATCTACACGAGGATCCGGCGCAACTTCCTTCCGGCGATCCCCCTGGCCTTCGACATGCCGGTGCCGTTCCAGGCGATGGGGCGCCGGAATGTCACGAACGTGCCGGCGCAGGCGCTGACGCTCATGAACGATCCGTTCGTCGTCGAGCAGTCAGCCCGCTGGGCCGCGCGGATCCTCGCCGATCCCGCCACATCGGTCGACGAGTCCATCGGGACGATGTACCGCGAGGCCTTCGCCCGCCCACCGTCGCCTGACGAGCTGGCCGCGGCGCGGGGATTCCTCTCGGCACAGGCGGCGATCAACGGGGGTGATTTCGCCATCGATCCGCGGCAGCCTGCCGTCTGGGCCGACCTCGCCCATGCGCTCATCAACGCCAAGGAGTTCATTTTCGTTCCATGAGCCACAACTCCCGCCACATCCACCACTGTCGACGGTATCTCCCCGCGCCGATCTCCCGACGGGCCCTCCTCGCGCAGGCGTCGTGTGGATTCGGAGGGATGGCGGCGGCGGCGCTCCTCCACGCCGAAGCGGCCCGGGCCGATTCCGTGGCGCCGGTGAACCATCATCCCGCGAAGGCGAAGAACGTCATCTTCCTCTACATGGATGGTGGCGTGTCCCAGGTCGACAGCTTCGACCCGAAGCCGCGGCTCGATCAGGATGCCGGCAAGAGCCCGCGCGACCTGTTCAAGGTCGATCAGACGCAGTTCAACAATGTCGGGACGATTCTTCCCAGCCCCTGGAAGTTCAAGCCGTACGGGGCGTGTGGCCTGCCGGTGAGCGATCTGTTTCCACACATCGGATCGGTTGCCGACGAGCTGGCGGTGATCCGCTCGATGACCAGCGAGTTCCCCGAACACACCAACGCCAACTATTTCCTCCACACCGGCAGCGGGCTCCAGGGGCGGCCGAGCATGGGGGCGTGGACGACGTACGGCCTGGGGAGCGAGAACGACGATCTCCCCGGCTACATCGTCGTCAACGGTGGCCTCATTCCGCCGGGCGGGCTCGACAACTTCACCAACGGCTTCCTCCCTGCCACGTTCCAGGGATCGGTGTTCAAGCCGACCGCCACGGGGCTGGCGAACGTCGGCCGCCGGGACGGATCGAGGGATGCCCAGATCGCCAAGCTCGACTTCGCCCGCGGGCTCGACCGCTCCTTCGCGGCCCGGCTCGCCGGTGACGGGATGGCGCCCGACGCCCTCGAGAGCGCGATCGTCAACCAGGAATTGGCCTACCGCATGCAGACGTCCGTTCCCGATCTCCTCGATCTCTCAGGAGAGACCGAGGCGATCAAGCACGACTACGGCTGCGATTCCGAAAACGAGCCGACGCGGATCTTTGCCAACGAGTGTCTCCTCGCGCGGCGGATGGTGGAACGTGGCGTGAGGTTTGTGGAATTGACCTGCACGTCGGTCGGCACCGACCGCTGGGACCAGCACGGCAATCTCCGCGAGGGGCATGCCGCCAATGCCCGCGCCGTCGATCAGCCGATCGCGGCGCTGATCCGCGATCTCCGGCAGCGCGGGATGCTCGAATCAACGCTCGTCGTCTGGAGCGGGGAGTTCGGCCGCACGCCCTTTGCCCAGGGGGGCGATGGCCGCGACCACAATCCCCAGGCCTTCTCGATGTGGATGGCCGGCGGCGGCGTGAAGGGGGGCGTGACCGTCGGGGCAACCGACGACTACGGCTATCGGGTCGTGGAGAAGAAGTTCCAGATCCACGATCTCCATGCGACGATGCTCCATCTCATGGGCATCGATCACACGCGGCTCACCTACCGCTTCAGTGGCCGGGACATGCGTCTCACCGACGTCCACGGCCATGTGATCCGTGACGTTCTCGCCTGATCGGGGCTTCAGCCCTTCATCGACAGGCTCTTGAGGGTGATCACGGAGCCGACCGACATCAGCGCCAAGCCGAGCCAGGCCGGCGGCTGGATCGTCCGCGGCCCCGCCGGTGTTGTGCCGCCGAAGAGCGACTGTTGTTGGGCGGAGCCTTTGCTGCCGAGTTGGGCGACCAGGAGCCGGCTCGACTTCTCGCTGAGGGTGAACGACTCCACCATCCGGAACTGCACCCCGACGAGGAACAGCAGCAGCCCGGCGAGCAGAAGATGGGATCGTTTGGGAACCATGGCAAGCCTCCGAGACGGGTGCCTCGCACACCGTCCGTTCCCGGAGAATCGAACCACCGGCGGCCCCTCCTCCAGCCCAGCCGGGGGAAGTGTGGTTGGAACGACTGTCGCGGTCGCGCCACCCGTCCTGCGGATCCTCCCCGAGACTCCCAGTCCCCCACGCTCCCCGCCCGACATTCCCCATGATCCCCGCATGATCCCCGGCAAAAGCCAGCGCGATCGGAGCGGAGCGAGGAGGAGAAGGAGGGGGAGAAGGAGGGGGGCTGGGGTGTTCGTGCCAGTTCTGCCGGTTTTTCCTGTGGAGCGGAGTCTTGCTCGGACGATCAAAGACTCCGATAGGGTCAATTGTCCGGTCCATCACCCTCGGTCAAGGGGTCAGTGGTGATCAACTTGCTTCCTCCTTCACTCCATCGCTTCCTCGGGCTCGCCGCCTTGGTGACGTCAATGTTGGTCGCCAGCCCTGCGGCGGCCGCGCCCCCCTCCCGGGCGTCGATCGCTCCGACGGACGAAGGTGGGCTGCTGCTCGGGGGCGAGGAGCTCTTCGCTCCGGAGCCCGCCGCGGCGATCGGCCTGGTTGACGAAGCCCAGGCGTCCGATCCGCTCGACGGAGTCCTGGGCAGCGTCGTCGGCGAGCCGCTCCCGGGGGGCTTCTCCGAATCGATCGTGAACCCCGAGCCATCACCGATGGACGGCCTCCTTGTCGACGAGATGCCGGAGGAGGTGAGCTCCGGCGGCTGGTTCGGCACCGGGCAATACTACGGCTCGGCCGAGCTCGTGTTTCTCAACCGCGGCCGCAACTACCGCAAGGTGATCGGCTACGACTCCGAGCTCCTCACCCTGTCGGCACTCGATAGATACTTGATCCTCAGGTCGAAGCAGGGGACCTTCACGACCGACTCGCTCCCCTACAACGTCTCCCCTGGGGCGCGAATCACCGTCGGCGAATTCCTCGGCCGCGACTACCTCGACCGTGACCGGTCGGTGGAAGTCACGTATTACGGCGGCTTCTCCTTCTACCAAAACGATGGCTGGAACTCGATTCTCACCTCGCAGACTCAAAGCTATCTCGTCACCCCCCTCTCCGACGCGACGCCCGGCTTTACCGGTGCCCAGCAGTATCTGACGACGAGCTCCTCGAACTTCAACAGCATCGAGGCCAATTTCAAGCTTCACCGGCGCCTCGGTCGCGACAAGATGATGATGGTGCCCAACGGCGAATGGGCGCGGCACGCCGAGCGTGGCTGGCTGCCGGCGATCCTCGTCGGCGCCAGGCTCGCCAATTACAACGAGACCTTCTCCTTCAGTAGCCGCGCCTATTCGACGCCCGTCGAGAAATTCAGCGGCGACTACCTCATCCAGACTCAGAATTGGCTGTTGGGCCTCAACCTCGGCGGCGAGTTGATCAGTCGGAACGAGTTCTTCTACTGGGGGCTCCGTGGCCGCGCCGCTCCGGCGATCTCCTTCGCCGGCACCCAGCAGCAGATGAACGCCCGCAACAATGGCTATCAGCAGCCCACCGCGGTGCCCGCGCAGGGCACGCCCCTTCCCCCCAGTGGCGAGCCGCGGTTGCCGTTCCCCGAGGGGACCGAGATCTGGAAGATGGCCGGGCAGCAGATCGGCCCCGGGTTCCTCGGCGATTTAACCTGCCTGGCGGGCTGGAACATGACGCCCAATTCCTCCATCCAGGTTGGCTACGACATTCTCTGGGTGGCGGGCGTGGCCACCGCAACGCGGCAGTTCAGCGTCAACAAGACGCGCTACAACCAGATCGATCCGGGCGGACAGTCGTTCATGATGGGCTTCTCGCTCGGTTACAACCAGACATGGTGAGCCGCACCGTCACCCGTTATCACTCCGCGGCGACCACCACCGCTGCCGCCTGCCCGGTCGAGCAGAGGTTGACGGCGAGCACGGTGCCGGCACGACCGGCGAGCGGCTCGCGATGGACGACGTTGACGGGGCAGTCAGGGTCTGGCGCGTCGTAGTTGAGCGAGACCGGGATCAGCCCCGCATCCAGTCCGAGGATGCTCGCGGCCAGTTCCACGGCGCCACCGCCGGCCCCGAGATGCCCGAAGGCGCTCTTCGGGGCGGTGACCGGAATGTCGCCGAGTTCAGCGACGATGGCGGTCGCCTCGACCCGGTCCATTTCCATCGTCGAGGCTCCGTGGGCGTTGACGTGCCCCAGACCTTCCGGCTCGATGCCGGCCTGGCTGAGCGCTGCTCGGATTGCCAAGCGCAGGGCAGAACCAGAGAGCCGAGCCCCTCCCACCGCCGGTTCGCAGCGCGACGTCGCCGAGCGAAGGTGGCCGCGGATGCGGGCTCCACGTCGCAGGGCGTGATCGCGTGACTCGAGGACGAACATCCCGGCTCCCTCGCCGTTGACGAGGCCGTCGCGATCGAGATCGAAGGGGCGGCTGGCCCGCGTGCAGTCGTCGCGGCGATGGGAGAGAAGGGCATCGCCTCGAGCCACCAGCGCCATCGGATGGAGACGGCATCCGCTCCCGCCGGCGAGCATCACGTCGGCCCAGCCACGGCGGATGACGCTCGCCGCCTCGCCGATCGCCAGCAACCCGGAGACATCGCCGAGGACGATGGTGTTGTTGGGGCCGCGGGCATCGTGGGCGATGGCGATGTGCGACGCGGTCATGTTGGGGAGATGCTTGAGGAGCCAGAGCGGATGGAGATCCTCATGGATCGCCTCCGACCAGACCGCGAAGTCGAATCCTCCCCCCGCGAGCGCCCGCCGGTAGGTCCGCTCCATCTCTTCGAGATCGGCGTAGATCATGTCGCCCCCGACGACGACGCCGAACCGCTCCGGCTCGAGCTCCCCGGGCGCGAGCCCCGCGTCGGCCATCGCCAGATCGGCGGCGGCGAATCCGAACTGGATCTCGCGGCTCATCACCTTGAGGCTCTTCCGCGGCCTCACCCACAGCTTCGGGTCGAAGCCGGCGACCTCGCCGCCGAACGGCACGCTGAGGCTACTGGCGTCGAATTGCTCGATCGGCCGGATCCCCGACCGGCCAGCGAGCAGGGAGGCCCAAAAAGCGTCACCGCCGATCCCGATCGGACTGACCACGCCCAACCCGGTGACGACGACCTCGCGACGGCTGCTCATGATCGAAACCTAAACCAATCGAGCGTGGCGCGGAAGTGGAATCGAATCACCGCTGCCTTCTCGGGCGCTGACGAGACGCATTTTCGACCGGCCAACGACGCGATCAAGGCTGCCGCGGGTGGGCCGCCCGCCATTGGGAAGGCTCTTCGGCACGGCTGTCGGCCCACAGCCCGCGTCGCTCGCGGCGGGCAGCCGACTCGGCCTCGACGAGGTCGGGATCCGGCGCGATCCGACCGAACACCCAGGCATGGCCCTCCGCCACCATCTCGCGATTGATGTCGCGATCGTCGATCCAGAGCGTGCCGAGGAGGCGACCGTGCTGGTCGTACCCGCGCGAGACGACGGCGACGCGGCGGCCGGCCACCTTGCGCGACAGCGCGTCGGACGACTCCCTCCCCCACGCCTGGGCCGCCTCCGGGGCATCGATGCCGAAGAGACGGATCTTGTGCGTCTCCCCCTCGGTGTCGTGGCAGGTGATCGTGTCGCCGTCGTGCACCGTGCGGACCGTCCAGGTGGGGCGGCCGACGGCGTCGGGGATCCGGCAGCGCTCCACGGCGGCCGTCCCGATCGCGGCGAGGGCCATGGCGGCAAACCACCACGGCCGCCACCGCGACGGGAGGCCCCGGCGACGATCGGGGCGCCGCGGTGGGCGGGCTCCTGATCGGGGCGGGGGAGGAATCCGTGTCACGCCAGCCAGTCCTCGATGACCCGGCCGTGGATGTCGGTGAGGCGGAAGTCGCGGCCGCTGTGGCGGAAGGTGAGCCGCGTGTGGTCGAGGCCGAGGCAATGGAGGATCGTGGCCTGAAGATCGTGGACATGCACCGGCTTGTCGACCGCCTTGAAGCCGAGCTCGTCGGTGGCGCCGTAGGCCGTTCCCCCCTTCACGCCACCGCCGGCCATCCACACCGAGAAACCATGATGGTTGTGATCGCGGCCTGAGATCTCCTTGATGTCGGTGCCCGGCTGGGGCAGCTCCACGGTCGGAGTCCGTCCGAACTCGCCCCCCCAGAGCACGAGCGTGCTCTCGAGGAGCCCCAAGGCGACGAGGTCGTCGAGGAGCGCGCCGATCGCCTGATCACACTCTTTTGCCAACCGCGCGTGATTCCTGCCGATCGCGTCGTGGCTGTCCCACGGCTGCCCCTCGCCGTGCCACACCTGCACGTAGCGCACGCCACGCTCGACGAGCCTCCGGGCGATCAGCATCTGCCGCCCCTGGGTGTCGTCGCCGTACCGATCGCGAACATGCTGCGGCTCGCGGGTGACGTCGAAGGCCTCCCCCGCCTCCGCCTGCATCCGCCAAGCCAGCTCCATCGAAGCCAATCGCGACTCGAGCTGCGGGTCGTGGGCGCGGGTGGCGAGGTGCTTGCGGTCGAGCGCCGTCGTCAGATCGAACTGCCGGCGCTGGGCATCGCGGTCGAGGAACGGGTGGCGGACGTTCTCGACGAGCTCCTCCACCTTTCGCTTGGCAGTATCGACGTAGGTCCCCTGGTAAGCCCCCGGGAGAAAGGCATTGCGCCAGTTCTCCGTGCCCTTGATCGGATAGCCACCCGGGCACATCGCCACGAAGCCGGGGAGATTTTGGTTTTCCGTTCCCAGGCCGTAGGTCACCCACGCCCCGGCGGCGGGGCGGACAAGCCGGCTATCACCGCAATTCATGAGCATCAGCGACGGCTCATGGTTGGGGACGTCGGCGTGCATCGAGCGAACGACGAGGAGCCTGTCGGCATGGCGGGCCACCGACGGGAACAGATCGCTGATCTCGAGGCCACTCTCGCCATGGCGACGGAAGGCGAACGGCGAGGGAAGGGCGGCACCGGTGCGACGCTCGGTGGGGAGGGTGCCGGGGACTTCCTGCCCGGCATACTTCTCGAGCGCGATCTTGCGATCGAAGGTGTCGAGGTGGCTTGGGCCACCGTTGGCGAACAGATGAATCACGGCTCTGGCCCGCGCGGGGAAGTGCGGGGGGCGGGGCGTGAGCGAGCGGTGGATCGGCTCCGGTGATGAGGCCGGGCCGATGCTGGCGTTGGCGGCGGCGGCTTCCGTTTCCAGGAGGCTCGCGGCCCCGAGCCAGCCGAGCCCCAGCCCAGTGCGGAGCAGGGCGTCGCGTCTGGTGAACGCCTCGGGATGGGGGGGCTGAATGGACATGGTGATGCCAGCGAGGGAAGGGGCCGTGAAGGGCGTCAGTCGGTGAATTGAAACTCGGCCGAGGCGAGCACCGCCTGGGCGAGTTGTTCCCAGGGGCCGAAGTCGGGAGTCGCGGTTCCGGCGATGGCGAGGAATCCCTTCGCTGCCGCGAGCTCCTCTGCATCGGGGGACCGGGAGAGGCAGGCCCGCCACAGCCGCTCGATCCGCCCGTCGTCCCCGCTCGCCGCTTCGCGCAGCGACCGCGCGGCGACCTGGCGGGCGGCCTCGATGACCAGCGGCGCGTTGAGGGCGGCCAGCGACTGTTGGGGAACGCTCGTCCGGCTCCGCTCGTGGGTCGAGGCATCGGGGTTGGCGACGTCGAAAATCCGCAGGATGCCCGGGACATCCTGGCGGTCGAGCCGTGTGTAGAGGGTGCGGCGATGCATGGCGTCCTGGGCGAGCGGGTTCACGCCGCGGCCGCCGCGATGGTGGGTATCGAGAGCCCCGGCCGCCGCCATCAGGCCGTCGCGCCACGCCTCCCAGTCGAGGCGCCGCCGGTTGGCATGGGCGAGGAGCCGGTTGTCGGGATCGACGGCCTCCTGATCGGCGGAGGCGACGGCCGACCGTCGCCACGTGCGGCTCGTGACGATCTCGCGGTGGAGCCAGCGGAGGCTCCACTTGCCTTCATCGACGAAGCGCCGCGCCAGGTCATCGAGGAGCTCCGGATGGCTTGGCGGCTCCCCGCGCAACCCCAGATCGCCGACCGGATCGACGATCCCACGGCCGAAGTGGTGCGCCCAAACCCAGTTGACGATCATCCGGGCGGCGAGTGGGTTGTTTGGGTCGACGATCCCGCGGGCGAGGTCGAGACGGCCGCTCGAGGTCCGCGAGGCGGGGGTGCCGCCGATGAGCTTGGGGAGCCGGCGCTCGACGAGCTCGCCGGGGCGGCCGGGATTGCCGCGGATGAGGACATGGCTGTCGGAGAGTGGTTCCCGGTCGAACATCACCATCGCCTGCGGGGGCCCCCCCGGCGACTCGGCCTCGTGCTTGGTGATCTCCATCTTTCGGCGGCGGTGTTCGTTCCCCTCCTCGATCGAGGCCAGTTGCATCGCCTCGCCGGGCTGCACGACCAGTGCCGTGCCCTCGGCTCCGAGGGCGACGCGGAGGGCGACAAGCCCCGCCGGATCATCCGCTTTGGCAACCGGACCACCGGCCCACTCCGGGGCCACCCGGGCGAAGAGACGCCCGTAGGCTTCGGCCACGCCGCGCAGCGTCGTCGGGGTGGGGGAGCGGAGTTCGGCAGCGACCAGCGGATTGACGACCGCCGGATCGGGTTGCTCGCCCCAGCCGACCAGCAGCCCCGCGATGGCGGGCCTGATCTCCTCGTCGGTCTTCCCCTTGAGCTGCACCCACGGCCCGAGGATCGGGTCGGTCGGGGCGGCGTTACCGATCCCGCTCGAGACGCGGTCGAGGAGCCCCTGAAGGAGGTCGTAGTCGTCGGAGAGTCTCGGGGGGCGGTTGTCGGCCTTGCGCGGCGTGGGGCGGGCGGTCTCGAGGAGATAGTCGGCGGCGTGCGCGATGGCAGCAGTCGTCCCCCGACGGCGGACGGCGTCCTCGTGGGCTGGCACGGCCGCCTTGAGCTCCGCGAGCTTGGCGTTGAAGGCATCGGCCTCCGGGCCAGGGGGCGCCGTCCCGATGACCGGCAGCTCAGCGGGAATCTGGCTCGACGCGAAGATCCCGTAGAGCCCGTAGTAATCGGCCGTGCTTACCGGTTCGTATTTGTGGTCGTGGCAGCGGCCGCAGGCCACCGTCAGGCCGAGGAGCCCGCGGGTCACCAGATCGATGCGGTCGTCGATGATGTCGTGGGGATTGCCGAGGAACGTGCGGCCGACGGTGAGGAAGCCGAGGGCGGCAAGATCGGCCTTCGGGGCCGGCAGCTCGAGAGCATCGGCGGCGAGTTGGAGCGTCACGAACCGGTCGTAGGGCATGTCGGACGCGAGTGCCCCCACGACCCAGTCGCGGTAGGTCCAAGCGAACGGATAGCGGGGATCCTGGTTGCCGAAGGCATAGCCCATCGTGTCGGCGTAGCGGGCCAGATCGAGCCAGTGGCGCGCCCAGTGTTCGCCATGCTCGGGCGCCGCGAGGAGCTCCTCGACGAGAGCGCGCCAAGCGTCCTCTGAAGGATTCGCGGCAAAGGCATCGACACGGTCAGCCGGTGGTGGGAGGCCGGTGAGGTCGAACCACAACCGGCGGACGAGGGCCCGGGGATCGGCCTGGGGCGCGGGCTCGAGGCCCGCAGCGACGATCTTCGCGGTCACGAAGCGGTCGAGGAGCCCGCCCCACTCGAGGCTCTTGGCGGGATCGAGCCCGGCGGGAGCCTCGGGGGCAGGGTGACGGGCGAGAGGCTGGAAGGCCCAGTGACGCTCGCGAGCCCAGGCGAGCCGCGCTTCCATGTCGGCCGGGATCGCGTCTTGACCAGCGGCAGGGCCTTCGGTGCCGGGCCCGCTCCAGGGGGCGCCAGCCGCAATCCAGGCTTCGAGAATCGCCACCTCCTCGGCCGGGAGCGGTTCGTCGGGGGGCATCGCCGGCTCGAGCTCGCGGCGGACCACCTTCAAGACCTTGCTGGCTGACGGGTCACCGGGGGTGAGGATCGTTCCCGAGTCGCCCCCCTTGAGCACCGCCGGGAGATTGTCGAGCCGCAGCCCCCCCTCGGCCACCCGGTCGCCATGACAGCCCTGGCAACGGGCGACCAGGAGCGGCCGAACCTTCTCCTCGAACAGCTTTTCCTGCTCAGGCGAGATCGCTGCTGCCGGTTGCGCCCCGGCGAGAAGCACGGTCGGGAGAGCGATCAGCAGCCCCGCCAACGGGAATACCGCCGGCCAGAGGGAAAGGGCACGGCGGATGGTGAGACTGATGTGGCGCATGGTGAGGGGCGGGGTCGGCCAGGCCGATCCGCCGCCACCAATTCTAGGCCACCATTGGCAGACTTCGACATCCGGGTTGCCGCTTGCTGCGGAAGTGGTGAGCTGGCAACGGCTTAAGCGCTGCCCCGCAGGGCTTCAACGGCGGCCAACGACCATCGTTGCGAGAAAGCCGACCATCGAGCCCCGCCAATTCTTCACGGTGGGGTTATGGAGCTCGTTGAGCAGGGCTCGTTGGTCCTCCGTCGGGGTGGGAAGATGCTCGAGGAGCAACGCCGCCATCGCCACCTCGCTCCCCCGCAGCGCCCCATCCTCCGCCTTGAGGGCAATCCCCAGGCCTGCCTCGGGGATCGCCGCACAGAGCACCCCTTCGGCCCCCGATTTGAGAAACACCCTCGGGCCGCAGCTCGCCGTCACGCGCGAGTCAAATCGCCCCGGGCCGGCGAGGAGCAGTGGATGGTCGGCCACCGCCCGGCGGAGCCGCTCGAACGCTGCGTGCCTGCCGGCGGAGAGGCTCGCCCCGGTGCCGATCCGGGCAAAGCCCGTCGCCAGGCTCGCCAGAGGCACCGCATAGGTCGGGATCGAGCAGCCGTCAGTCCCGCGGTTGGCCGCCGACAGGCGAACGCCGCACACCTCGGCAACCGTCGCCGTGACGCGCTTCTGCACCGGATGATCGGGGGTGACGTAGCCCTTCGTGTCGAGCCCGAGGTGGCGGGCCACGGCGAGGAAGCCGGCATGCTTGCCGGAGCAGTTGTTGTGGAGCGGGGAGGGCTCGTCGGCAACGCGCGCCAAGGCGCGGGCGCTTGCCTCCTCGAGGGGCCAGTGGGCCCCGCACTCGAGGCTGCCCGGTTCGAACCCCGCCTTGTCGAGCATGCTCCGGGCCGTCTCCACATGGAGCGGCGTGCCGGCGTGCGAGCTGCACGCAAGTGCGAGCTCGGACGGCGTGAAGCCGAACCGATCCGCCGCGCCGCTCTCCAGAAGCGCGAGCGTCTGGATCGATTTCACCGCCGAGCGGGGGAATGTCGGCCGCTGCGGATCGCCGTGCGAGGCGACAAGGCTGCCGTCGTCGCGGGCGATCACGGCATGAATGGCGTGGGTCGATTCGGTCTCCTTGCCGCGGACCACGCCCACGACCAGGGGAGGTCGTTCCTGGATCGAGGCGGCGGCGATGGAATGGTGGGGCATGGGAAGACTCACGACAGGGACTCGACCAAGCGAAAGGGCCCCCGAACTGCGGCGGCACGCGTTGGGGGGACGGGCAGAAGGAGCATAGAATGCAGTTCGGTCTTTCAGGTACGCCCAAAACCGGCGGGGGCAGGATGGCGGTTCTTCGGCCAGACATCACGAGGCGGCTCCTCTCCCGGCGGGAACTGATCCGCGTCGGGGGCCTGGGGGCGCTCGGCCTCGGGTTGCCGGCTCTCCGTGCCGGTCGGGCCGCCACGCTCGCCGGACGCCCGCGGGCCAACTCGTGCCTGATCATTTTTCTCTCCGGCGGGCCGCCGCAGCACGAGACCTTCGACCCCAAGCCGGCGGCGCCAATCGAGATCCGCGGGCCCTTCCTTCCGATCGCGACGAGTGTCCCGGGCCTCCAGTTCAGCGAGCTCCTCCCGCTTTCAGCCGCCCGCGCCCATCGGATGTGCGTCATCCGCTCGATGACGACCGGCATTCATTCCCACTCCACCAGCGGCTGTTTCATGCTCACCGGCCATGAGCCGACGAGCGTGGCCGAGAGCGTGCCCCCCAGCGCCCAGGATTGGCCGAGCCTCGCCGGCGCCGTCGGCGCGCTGCGGGCCGCCGAGCGCTCGCCGCTCGATGCGGTCATCCTCCCCGAGCCGATCTTCAACAATCCGGCGATCCCCTGGCCGGGGCAGAACGGTGGCTTCATGGGGGCGGCCTGGCATCCGCACATCCTCCGCTGCGATCCGTCGCAGGAGCGGATCGAGATCGAGGGGCTGACCGCCGCGGCCGGGGTGACGGAGCTGCGCCTCGATGACCGCCACGCGCTCCTCGGCCAAGTCGATCGGATGCTCCACCGTGGCCTCCGCAGCCCGGCGATCGCCGAGATGAACCGCTTCCAACAGGAAGCCTTCGACCTCCTCCATGCAGGCGCCACCCGCGAGGCCCTCGAGATCGAGCGCGAGCCGGCGGCCTCGCGCGATCGTTACGGGCGGGGAAAGTTCGGCCAGAGCGTGCTCCTCGGACGACGGCTGATCGAGGCCGGGGTGAGGCTCGTTCAGGTCAACTGGCCGCGCGAGCCGGGGGACACGGCCGCCGGAAATCCACTCTGGGACACCCATCAGGACAACGCCGGCCGGCTCAAGAACGTCCTCTGCCCGCAGTTTGACACCGCCTACAGCGCGCTCCTCGACGATCTCGAGGACCGTGGCCTCCTCGATGAGACGCTCGTCGTCGTGATGGGGGAGTTCGGCCGCACGCCGACGATCAACACAGCCGGTGGCCGCGACCATTGGGGGAGCGTGTTCTCGGTGGCCCTGGCCGGCGCCGGCGTGCCGGGCGGTGGCGTCATCGGCGCCAGTGACGCGCGCGGCGGAATGCCGGCCGATCGCCCTGTCCGCCCCCCCGATCTTGCCGCCACGATCTTCCAGCTCCTCGGCATCTCCCCCGATCACGAGTTCCGCGATCCCTTCGATCGCCCGCTGCAAGTCGTCTCCGGGGGGCAGGCGCTCCGGGAGATCGTCGGCGCATGAGGGATCGGCAGACCGACCGCGGAGGAATCCTCGACTCCGCGGCAGCCCGCGCGGCGGGGCTTGTGGTCCTCGTGCTCGTCGCCTACCTGCCCGCCTTCGGCGGAGGGTGGCTCTGGGATGACGACATCCTCATCACCGCCAATCCGCTCGTCACCGAGGCGCGGGGATTGTGGGGGATCTGGTTCAACAACACCTCCCCCGACTACTTTCCCGCGACGCTCACCAGTTCGTGGGTGGAGTACCGGCTGTGGGGCGACTGGGCTCCCGGCTACCGCGCCGTGAACATTCTCCTTCACGCGGTCAATACGATCCTCGTGTGGCGGATCCTCGCGCGGCTCGGAGTGCCGGGGGCGTGGCTGGCGGCTGCGGTGTGGGGAATCCATCCGGTGACGGTGGCCTCGGTGGCGTGGGTCGCGGAGCGGAAGAACACGCTGTCGATGCTGTTTGGATGCCTGTCGGTGCTCGGCTGGCTGTCGTTCGAGGAGACGGGGGAGCGGCGCTTCTACGGATGGTCGCTCGCATCGTTCGTCGTGGCACTCCTGGCGAAGACGTCGCTGGTGACGTTGCCGCTGATCCTGCCGGTGCTGACGTGGTGGCAGCGCGGCCGAATGACACAGGTCGATCTCCTTCGCATCATCCCCTTTCTCCTGGCGTCGTTCGTCCTCGGACTGGTCACCCTCTGGTACCAGATGAGCCATGGCAGCGGGCCGTCGTCAGGGCCGCTCGCCGCGATCCTGGCCTCGCTGCCACGGGGGGGAGTGCTCGCCGGCCGGGCGGTGGCGTTTTATCTCTGGAAGGATTTCTGGCCGACGAAGCTCGCGATGGTGTATGGCGTGTGGCCCCTCGAGACCTCGCGTCCTGCCGCCTACCTGCCGACGATCGCCCTGGGGGCGTCGCTCGTGGGGCTATGGGGTTTGAGGAGATCGCGCTGGGCGCGGGCCGGTTTGGTGGCTGCTGCCGTGTACGTGCTTGCCCTGTTGCCGATCCTCGGGTTTCTCCCCGTCACCTACATGAAGTCGTTCGCCTTGGTGGCGGATCATTGGCAGTATGCGGCGCTCGTGGCGCCGGTGACGATCGTCGTGGCGCTGTGGAGCACGGTGGGGGAGCGGTGGCTTTCCGAAGGCGCGAGGCGCGGGGGGGCGGTGGCGGTCTTGGTTCTCCTCGGCTTCCTCAGCTTTCGCCACGCCGCCATCCATCGCTCGCCGAGAGCCTTGTGGAGCCACAATCTCACCGTCGCCGATGTCTGGGCTGCCCGAGACGGCATGGCTCAGGTGTTACACGACGAAGGGAAGAACGCCGCGGCACTCGTCGAGGCCAGGCGTGCGGTCGAACTCTTCCCGGCGGCCACGCCGGCCTGGATCGGCCTCGGCGTGATCTACACCGCACTGGAAAGGTACGCCGAGGCGGTCCGCGCCTACCAGATCGCCATCGATCAGGGGGGAGCGGACCATCTCTTCGGATCGGCCGGCGTGGCGGCAGCACTCGGCGGCGACGTGGCACGGGCCGAGACCTTCTTCGCCACCGGCGCGGCCAGACGGCCGCGCGACGCGAAGATTCGCGTCGACTGGGGGCTGGCCCTCTCTCAACTCGGTTGCCACCGGGAGGCTCTGGCCCGCTACCGCGATGCCCTGGCGATCGACCCCGCGAATGTCGAGGCGATCAACGCCTTGGCGTTTCTTCTCGCCTGCCATCCGGGGGAGACCAGCGACGCGAGCGCCGGGGACGACGTCGCCGAGGCGGTCGATCTCGCGCGGAAGGCCTGTGCGGCGACCGATAACGGTGATCCAGCGTTCCTCGACACGCTGGCGACGGCGCTGGCGGCCGGCGGTGATTATTCGGCGGCCGCTGCCGCGGCTGATCGTGCCATCGTCCTGGCGGAGCAGGGGGGGGCGGACCAACTCGCCGCCGAAATCCGGTCGCATCGCGATCTGTTCCGGGCCGGAAAGCCGTTCCGTCCCGAGTGATCATCGAGGCCGGTTCAAGCCGCGCTCGGCTCCGTAAACACCACTTCCACGTCGGCGACCCCGGGGCAGTCCTGGAGCGAGCGGATCAGCGCGTGGCCATCGGCATCGCGTTTCAGCCGACCGGAGTAGACGAATTTGACGAGCGTCCCCTTCTTCACCGTCTCGATCCGCCGCGGATGGGGACGGACGAGGTGGGTGGCCAAGGCCTGATGAATCGGCCCGGCGGGGCAGTCCGGCGTCGTTCGCAGGGCCACCCGGCAGGACGGAGCAGAGACGGGCGAGGCCTGGAGCGACTCCTTGGAGAACGCCCAAGCGATGACCGCCGCGATCGGCAGTCCGATCAGTGGCACGAGAATGAACCCGGCTCCGACGGCGAGGCCGACGGCCACGGCGAGGATCACGAAGGCCGTGTCGCGGGGGTCGTCGACGACACTCCTGAAGCGGACGATCGCCAGGGCCCCGACGAGGCTGAAGGCCCGGGCCGTGCTGTCTCCGATCGCCAGGGTGATCATGGCGATCACCACCGCCAGGAGGAGGAGCGTCTGCGAGAGATCGGTGGCCTGCGCGGCGTGGCGGCGCCTCGTGGTCGAGTAGATCATCGAGACGAGGCTGCCGAGAACGAGCGCGGCGAGGAGGCGCGTGACGATGCTCGCCCCGCGGAGTTCTGCGTCACTCGGAAAGGCATCGGTGAACCAGGATGGCATCGGGAGGCCCTGTGGTGGCGTCGGGGAGCGGGGGATGGGGTGCTGGCTTGCCTCCCGTGACGCTGCCAACCATCATGGCCCCGCCGGGCCGATTTGCGAAACCCCGGCGGAATCCCGGTGTGACCGGGTCGGGAGCAACGGATGACAGCACGGTGGTTCTTGGCGGCCGTTCCTCTGGTTCTCGTCCTGGCCTGGTTCGAGGCGCCGCCGATCGCCGTCTCGGTCGCGGCCCTGGCGGCGATCGTGCCGCTGGTGGGGCTGATTGGTGACGCCACCGAGCACCTCGCCGCCAGGCAGGGGCCGGTGGCCGGAGGGCTCGTCAATTCGACCCTCAACAACCTGCCGGAACTGATCATTGGGATGGTGGCGCTTTCCAACGGCCTCAGCGGCGTCGTCAAGGCCTCGCTCACCGGCGCCATCCTCGCCAATCTGCTGGTCAGCCTCGGCGTGGCGCTCCTCGCCGGGGGCCTGAGGCACGGCGAGCAGCGGATCGACCGGCGGCGGCTCAATGTCAGCGCCTCGATGCTGATGATCTGCGCCTTCTGCTTCATCGTCCCCGCCGCGTTCACGCTCGGCGCCCCGGAGGGAACGCGGGGACTGTCGCTCGAGATGTCGGTCGTGCTCCTCGGCATGTATGTCGTCAATCTCGCCGTCACGATCCTCGCTCCAGGGAACGACACGGGGCTGATCGCGGCTGAACAGCACCACGATGACGCGCCCCAGCAATCCTCCTGGCGGAGCCTCGCCGTGCTCGGGGTGGCGGCGACGCTCCTGGCGATGGTTAGCGATGCCCTCTCGGAGGCGCTGGTGCCGACAGCCCGGAGCCTCGGGCTCTCCGACACTTTTAGCGGGATCGTGTTCCTCGGAGGGGTCGGCAGCGTCGGGGAGATCCTCGCCAGCTTCCGCTTCGCCCGTCAGGGAAAACCGTCGCTGGTCCTTTCCGCGACGGTCGGCTCGACGATCCAGATCGTCCTCCTCGTTGCCCCGCTGCTCGTCTTTGCCGGCCTTTTTCTCGGTCAGCCGATGGACCTCGCCTTCACTTCCTTCGAAGTGGTCGCGATCGTGCTCGCCACCGTGATCACCCGCGAATTGATCCAGGACGGCCGCGCCAACTGGTTCGAGGGGTGCCTCCTCCTCGGGGTCTATATGATTCTGGCGATTGGCTTCTTCCACCTTCCCGACTGACGACGTCTCCGCCGCTTCCGCGGCGAGTCTCTCCCACCTCGTGATCCACCATGATCAAGCTCGCCGTCCGGTTGTGCCTCCTCACGCTCGCCGTGGTGGCCTCGAGCCCTGCCAGCGCGGCCGATGCCACAGCACCGCCCGCGGTGCCCCGGCCGGTCGGGCGTTTTCTCCAGCAGGTGCCGCTCCATCGCGAATGGCCCCCCGGTTTTCCGGAGCGGTTCCTGCCAGAGCGCGTCTGGCTCGATCCGACGGGGCGAGTGCTGTTCGGCGCTGGTGACAGGGCGTATCGCTTAGAGGGGGGGAGGTTCGAGCCGGCGCCCGAAGCTGCTCTCGCAACGCGCGACGACGGTGCGGATCTGTCGGATGTGGCGTCGAGGGACGAGATACGTCAGGTAGCCAGAAGAGACGGCGCCGTGGCCGCTGCGACGGGCGGAGGGCTGTTTGAGCGGGTCGACGGTGGCCCGTGGGGACGGCTCGCCCCGCGGGATCCACGCGGGTTGGTGTGGGGGGCAACCGATGTCCGCGGCGTTGCTTACGACGCTGCCGGGCGACTGGTCGTCGCCACGCCTGCCGGCATCGCCCGGCGCCGTGAGGAGGCGCTCGAGCGAAGAGAGAACGCAGCGTGGGAGTTTTTCACCGGCGCCGAGGGACTTCCGGTCGCCGACTTCACGGCCGTTGCCGCCGCGCCCGACGGTCGAGTGTGGTTCGGGACGAGGCAGGGCGTGGTCGAATGGCGCGATGGGGTGTTCCGCTACCGGCAGGGGCCACGCTGGCTTCCGGGCGACGACGTCCGTGACCTCGTCGTCGACCGGGAGGGGAATCTGTTCGTCGCTACCGACCGGGGGGCGGGATGGATCGCCGAGCGCTCGATGACCCTCGCCGAGAAGGCGCGGCACTACGAGGAGGTGATCGAGCGATCGATCAGTCGCACCGAGCATCGCTTCGTGGCGACCGCCGACCTCACCATCCCCGGCGACACGACGACCGCGCGGCGCAGCGACAGCGACAACGACGGCCTGTGGACGGCGATGTACGGCGCTGCCCAGTGCTATGCCTTCGCCCACGACCGCGCGCCACTGGCCAAGCACCGGGCCGACCGCGCCTTTCGGGCGCTCGCCTTCCTCCAGGAGGTGACGCAGGGGGGAGAGCATGCCCCGGCGCCTGGCTTCCCTGCGCGGACGGTTCTCCCCGCCGACGCCCCCGATCCGAACGTGGGCCAGGAGGCCCGCGACCGTCAACTCCGCGACGGCAATGATCCGCTCTGGAAGACGCTCTCGCCCCGTTGGCCGAAGTCGGCGGATGGACGCTGGTGGTGGAAGGCGGACACGAGCTCCGACGAGCTCGACGGGCACTATTTCTTCCTCGCCCTCTACCACGACCTCGTCGCGGAATCAGCCGAGGAGAAGGAGGAGGTGCGACGCGTTGTCGCCAGGCTCACCGACCACCTCGTCGACCATGGCTTCCGGCTCGTCGATCACGACGGGCAGACGACCAGGTGGGGCGAGTATTCCCCCGCCGCGCTCAACCATGATCCGCGCTGGCAGGTGGAGCGGGGGCTCAATTCGATGAGCATGCTCGCGTATCTCGCGATCGCCGGTCACGTCACCGGCGAACCCCGCTTTGCCGCTGCCGCCGCCACGCTCCGCCGCGACCACGCCTACGCGGCCAACGCGCTCTCGCCGAAGGTCCAGCGGGGGATCGGCTCGGGCAACCAGTCGGACGACGAAATGGCGTTCATGAGCTTTCACCACCTCGTCCGCTACGAGGTCGACGCCGACTTGCGGCGTTCCTACCTCGCGGCTTTCCATGGCGCCTGGCTGCTCGAGCAGCCCGAGCGCAACCCGTTCTTCAATTTCGCCTTTGCTACCGCGGCCCGCGCGGCCGGTCCCGGCGGCCCGTGCGATCCCGGCCACGACGGGGAATGGCTCGACGACTCGATCGAGAGCCTCGTCATGCTGCCACTCGACCGTTGCCAGTGGCGCCACTCCAATGCCCACCGGCTCGACGTCATCCGACTTCCGCCGCAGCAGTCGATCGACTTAAACCACCCCGACGCCGCCCCACGCGGTCACCGCGTCGATGGCAAGGTGCTGCCGGTGGACGAGCGGAGCTTCTCCCACTGGAACACCGATCCGTGGAAGCTCGATCAGGGGGGCGACGGCCGCGAATTGGCCAGCGGCACGGTGTTCCTCCTCCCCTACCACATGGGCCGCTATCACGGCCTCGTGGTCGACGAGTGATCCGCCGCGGCGACGATCACTTCGCCCCGGGGCGCGGGGTCTTGCCCACCATTTCGAGGAGGTTATCGACGAGGATCGTCCCGGTCCGCTCGCCGAGGGAGACGCGCGAAACATACTGGTATCGCGGAAAGGCGAGGAAGTCCTCCTTGGTGAGGATGTAGCCGAAGGCGTCGTTGGTGAGCCCGAAAAGGAAGGTGTCGTCGCCGGCCTTCCGCTTGAGATAGGCGCCGATGTTGGGGAGGGCCTCGCCGGGGATCGTGAGGATCCGTGCCTTCCCCACGTCGACCATCGCGAGCCTCGCGGTGATCGTGCGCGTGGCGTCGTCGTGGGGATAGCCGAGTGGCGAGAGGGAGACAACGGCCCACAGGTCGTCGGAGTCGACCGGGAAGGAGACGTCGCGGGACGTTGCCGCCAAGGCCGGGGCCGCGTCGGCTTCCGCTCCAGCCACGATCCGCAGTGCCTCGTCGGCCATCGTGTGGCCGATCCGCTCGCATTCCTCCCACGTGCCGATGTCCTTCCAGACACCGCGGACCGGATCGGCGGGGGCTTCGAGATCGCGGTTGTCGGCCGTCACCATGCCCCCTTGGGCGCCATTGAGGAACACGGCCACGCCGCCGCCGCTCGCTTCGATCCGCGTGCACATCGGCCCGATCAGGTCGGGGGAAAGGATGCCCCGCTTGTTGCCGAGCACCTCGGGGTGGATCGCGTAGTTGACGAGCGTGGCGATCGGCTTGCCGTCGCTGCCGACGGCCTGGATGACCCCCATCCGCCGGTCGTAGAGATCGGGGGCGTAATAGTTGAAAGCGATCCTTCCCTGGGCCTCCGCCGTGGCGACCCGCAGTGACGCCGGACGGAGGCCGTCGAGGGCCTCGTTGACCGCCGCGGCCGTCCGCCGCACGACCTCCTCCATCCAGGCGAGATTCCCCGTGTGCCCCCCCTTCCCATCGGGGAAGGCGTAGCAATCGGGGGCGCTGTGGGTGTGGGTGGCGCCGATGAGGAGATGGTCCGGGGGGAGACGGGGCACGAGCGCCCGCACCTTGTCGCCGAGGACGGCTGGGAATCCGAGGACGTCGATACCGACGATGGCCACCGTCGTATCCGCGTCGGCCACGACGAGGACGCGTGCGGTGAGTTCACCGCGCTTCTCGGTGGCGGGATGGGCGGGCCCCATTCCCCCCGACACCGGCAGGAGCGGCTCGGGGGTGATCACTCGCACCGCGGCTGCCGCCCGGAACCGGGGCTCGCTTGCCTGCGCGCCACCCGTCAGGAGGCCGGCGGCGACTCCGCAGGC
Source organism: Candidatus Kuenenia stuttgartensis (assembly GCA_945860405.1). Taxonomy (GTDB): domain Bacteria; phylum Planctomycetota; class Planctomycetia; order Pirellulales; family UBA1268; genus QWOP01. The sequence goes on from CAMARC010000009.1 coordinate 22,631, forward strand.
CACGATGAGGATCGGGAGCAACGTGCGAAGACGCATCGGTTCATTCTCGTGGGGGACAAAGGTTCCCGGGCTACTTCGCCGTTGCCGGCAGTTCCCCTTCGTAGGGGAGCGTCTTCGGGTCGAAGCCGGCGTGGGGGAGCGTGTCGGGGGTGATACGGACGGCGGTCGATTCCTTGAATGGGAACGTGCCGCCGGTGTCGTAGGTCAGCTCGACGAAGGCTGCCGTCCACCCCTCGGGCTCGACACGGGGCCTGCCGACGTAGCTCCCGTCAGCCTCCGGCTGGAGGATCGTCGGCTTGTAGGCGCTGCCGATCGTTGCCAGGCGGAAGTCGCGCGCCTCGGGGTTGTGGGCCTGCCAGAGGATCACCGCCTGCGGCGCGACGTCGCTGCGCACGCGGATCGAGCCATCCTTCTCGAACGTCCACACCGGCGTGGGGCGGGCCTTGGCGGCGATGATCATCTCGTAGAAGGCGATGATGCTCGTGACAGAATCGGGATTCTTCTCGACCCCGTGATCGGTATTGGGGACATAGCGGAGATGCTTCTCCCCCCGGAGATCGTCGTAGTAAAAGCGCGACGAGTCGGGAACGAAGAACTGGTCGCCGCTGCCGTTGACGATGTATTTCGGGAGCGTGAGCCGGTCGAGATAGGAATAGGGATCCTCGATCGCGTGGAGCTCCTCCATCCGCGGGTGCTCCGGGTTCTGGACGATGCCGTGGCGGACATAGTCGCCCAAAGCCTTGGCCCAGTAGCCGTACGTGGCGCCGTGATGCATGAGCTGCTCGTCGAGGTTGAGGACGTCGATCACGATCGGGACGATCGCCTCGACACGGTCGTCGGTCGCCCCGGTCATCCAGGTCGTCCAGCCGCGCTTCGAGGCTCCGGCGACAACGAATCCGTGCACCGGGATTCCCTCCTCCTTCGACCATTCCTCGATGCAATCCATCGCCTTGCAGACGCTTTTCACCATCGGCAGGCGGGGGAGCCAGGTGGCGTCGCCGGTGTCGAGGAACTTGTCCCAGCAGTAGGCGATCAGATCGTCTTCCTTGCGGGGCGTGCCGTCACCGTGGAACACGATCGGCTGGTTGGGGATCTGCTTCAACTCGACGACGATGCTGCCGGTGACCTCGGCGATGGTCGTGACGAGGCCACTCGGCCCGTTGGGCACGTTCGTGCCGTCGTTGCCCCCGCCGCTGACCAGCAGGAAGCATTTGTCGGTCTTGAGCGTCTCCGGTCGGGCGATGATCAGCCAGTGCTCCCACTTCTGTCGGCTGACCTCGTCGGGAGCCCGCCACGACTGGCTGGTGAGCTTGATGACGGTTGTCGTCCCCGCCTTGCCGTCTCCCTTCACCACCTCCCAGCTGAAGGCTCCATCGTTGTCGTCGAGGTAGTCATCGATCGGCAGTTCCACCGTCGCGCCCGCCGGGGGGGCCGCCGCCGCAATGCCGGCATGGAGCCCGGGAAGGAGGGAGAGCACGGCGCCCAGGAGGAGGGAAGCACGCAGCGACATGAGGGGGATCCAGAGATGGGGATAGGGGCGGGCCAGGTCACTTCGTCGAGAGTTCGAACAGCGGGAGTTGTTTGGTTGTGCTCGTGACCTCTGCGGTGAGAGGAGTTCGATCGGGGGCCACGTACCGGCCGCCGAGGAGATCGGCCGCATCCTTCGAGACCCCACGTTGGAGATCCTCCGCGGTTGCACGCTGCGAAGGATCGGGCCACGAGGCCGTCACCTTGTAGCGGCCCAACGCAATGCCCGGCTCCATGTTCGTGACGATCGTGAACGTGCCGGAAGCGTCGGCCGTGGCCGTGGCCGTGGCCGCTCTGCCCCCTTCGGGATAGAAGAGAAGGACGGCACCGTCGGCCGGCTTGCCATCGACATTCACGCTTCCGGTGACCTTGGGGAGAGTGTTCCCCTTGGTCCCGCCGCAGCCGGAGGCAACCGGGGTGAGCATCGCCATCACGAGGAGAAGCCGGAAAGGGAGGCGGGCTCGATGCATGGTGGAAGTCCGGTGATCGGGGAGGTGGGGAGGTGGACGCGAGGGCCAGGGAGGCCGGTCATGACAGACGTCGGAAGCGGCCCTCCGACATGCAGGGAGCCCGGCCGGTCGGCGAAGCGACCGGCCGGGCCCGCGCTGAGCGAATCGACGAATCGGTCACTGCGAATCTTCGAGGGATTCACCCCCATCACGGCTCACGAGGGCCGCGAAGACGAACGTGTCGACGTCCTGCTGGAGAAACCCGACCGAGGCGTCGCCGCGCACGATCGACACGCCGCCCGGGTGGAAGGCGTACGGGTTGTCGTCATTGAGGATGTTGATCACCCCACACCCGGCGGCCCGGGGATCGGCGGGATTGGCCCCACTCAGGCCACGCGTGTGGCGGGCGACGTTCCAGTCACCGTAGAACGAGTTGAGCACGAGATTTCCACCGGGGGCCGACGCCGGGAGCGGGCGCCCTCGGTAAAACCTCTGCTGCTTGCCCGCTTCCTCAATGAAGCAGATCGTCTTCGACAGGCCGTCGATGACTTGCGAGTACTTCACCCACCGGTTGGTGATGATGTTCTCGGCGCCGAGCATGCCGTTGTGGCTGTTCGTGGCCGGAAGGCCGACGCACGTCGCGAGCGAGCTGTGGAGCCCACGGATCGGCACGTAGTCGGTGCGTGGCATCAGGAACGGCTGGGTCACGCCGAGCGCGGCAAAGTAGGGCTGGTAGTCCGATGGCACGCTCGGCGTGGACGGGCAAATGAACGCGGGCACGGTGGCGAGGGCGCCGGGCTGTTGCTGACCGCCCGGCCAGGGCGGCGGCAGGTTGATCGGATCGAGGAGCGGCCGCTTGTGGTTGAACATGTTGTAGATCGTGCCCCCTTCCATGTAAGGCAGGATCTGCCCCAGCACGCCGAACGGCTTCCGCGCGTCGGCGGTGGCGTTGAAATAAGGGCTGGGCGGGCTCATCGCCGCCCCTTCGGCGGTCGTGAACTCCTGGCCCCACGCAGGGACGTTCTTCCTGGCCCCCTCATGGTTGGCCAGCGCCAGTCCGAGTTGCTTGAGATTGTTGGAACAGGCACTTCGCCGGGCCGCCTCACGCGCCGCCTGAACGGCCGGGAGGAGGAGGCCGACGAGCGTACCGATGATGGCGATGACCACGAGCAATTCGACCAGCGTGAAGCCGGCCTTGGACGGTCCTTGAGACCAAGATACTCGCATGGAAAACTCCTCGGAGAGAGAGGAAGCGACTGGGCGATAAGGGAATGGAAAGATGCATCGACAGAAGGGATCAGCGGGGCGATCGGTCTAGACCGGTGGCATCTTCCCCCGGCCTGGCAATCGGATCCCCTGGCGAAATTATAAAGGCCTCTGGAAAAGGCCACAAGGAATGTTTTGGTCAGGCGGCCGGAATTTCCGGCCCGGCCGCGAGCCTAGTCGCCCGATGTGTCCGTTCCGTGTGCCCGGAGGAATCCCCACGGACCGACCCCCGAGGCCGATCATTCGTAGATCGGGCAGAAGGTCCCGAAGGCCGCTTCGCAGAACACCCCCGGGTCGTTGAACCGCTGCCCCCGGTCGAGGGCAGAAATCGCCGCCATCTGGGGTCCGGTGAGGGTGAAGCTGAAGAGCTCGAGGTTTTCCTTCAGCCGCTCGCGGCGCGAGGTCTTTGGGATCACCGAGGTCCCGCGCTGCACCCCCCAGCGGAGGAGAACCTGGGCCGGCGTTCGTCCGCAGGCGCTGGCGGTGTCGAGCACCAGCGGATGGGCGAGGAGCGATTCCTCGGGGCGGGCCATGCCCAGCGGCACGTAGGAGGGGGCCCCCAGGGGTGAGAAGGCGGTGACCGCGATCCGTTCCTCGCGGCAGAAGCGGAGGAGCTTCTCCTGCGAAAGCAGCGGGTGGAGCTCCACCTGGAGGACCGACGGAAGGACCTTCGCCTGCGAGAGGAGGTCGCGCAGCAGGGCGCTTGAGTAGTTGCAGACACCGATCCGGCGGACGAGTCCGGCGAGCACGAGTTCCTCGAGCGCCCCCCAGGTCTCTGCAAGCGGTACGCGCACCGTCTCCATCCGTGGTCGCTCGGCCGATGGGTCGTGGATCCAGCCCGGCGGGTAGCGGACATCGAAGGGAACGAACCGCAGCGCGATCGGGAAATGAATGAGGTAGAGATCGAGGTGACTCACCTGAAGATCGCGGATGGAACGCTCCGCGGCCTGGCGCACGTGGCGCGGATCGTGGTAGGTGTTCCAGAGCTTCGATGTCACCCACAGCTCGTCACGTCGGCAGATGCCGGCCGCGAGCGCTCGCCGGATGCCCTCCCCCGCCTCGGCTTCATTGCCGTAGTCGCAGGCACTGTCGAGATGGCGGTAGCCGATGCGGATCGCCTCCTCCACCATCCCAGCGGTGTCGGCACGGTCGATCTTCCAAAGTCCGAGTCCCACCGCGGGCGGGGCGTTGCCGGAGGTCGACGAAACGGGAGTGAGGGAGGGGGCCATGTCAAATGCTCATTCCATGAACGCCGGACTCATGTAAGACGGCACGGGCACACTGAAATGACGAAGAATCGTGGGGGCGATTTCAGTTGTGGAAATGGCTGCCCTGCCAGCCTTCCGGGCACGGTCGGTGGGGTCGTAAATCAGAAGCGCACCCTGAGGAATGTGGTAGGCCGAGGTGCCGGACCGGTCATCGATTTTTACATCCTCGAGGCCGAGTTCCTGCTTCGAGAATGCCTGACCGCGGAATCGTGGTGAGATATCGCGGAGATACGAGTTGACTTGCCCGAGATCGATGCTGAAGAACCCCTCTTTGGCTTCACGCCAACTGAGCGGCTTGTCGTCGATCATCAAGTCGGCAAGACCCACCTTGAACGCGTCTCGTTGGGGGCCTTCAACGAAAACGTTGTACTGCGGGAGCATGGCCGGCATCTGTCGCCACATCCCTTCCGGAACCCCCAGCACCGCCATGAGGCGATCAAGCTTCGTGCAGTAGAGTTGTGTTTCGAGGGGCAACGCGACGGTGGCTTCCTGCCCCATGCTCGTCGCCACCCACAATCGGTATTCGGTGTTTGCGTCGACGAACGCCACCAACCTCGTGAGGAATTCGTCGAACTTGCTCATCGTGAAGTCGATTTCGTTCCTGTAGGTATGCACCCACTTTTCGTCGAAACCGAACGAGTCGTAGTCTTCCGGAAACGTGGCCGCCCAATAGCGATGCATCGACGACGCGACATGGTTCGTGAAAAATGTGCAGAAGTCAGGCCGCTGCGTCGCGAGTTGTTTCATGAAGACGTCGAACGCGAGGACGCTTTGATAAGTCCTTCTACGGGTCTTCTTCCACTCCGCCAGCCTCTCGGAGATGAGTTGATGGCCAAGGTCGGAGACGGTACGCATTTTGAGGCCGAGCCCTGGGGCAGCGGCGAGGAAGCGGAGAGTCGCCGACCAGGGGAGTCTCCTCGACACGTTGCGCGCAGACTCCCGAGCCATCTGCAGATTGAACTCCTGGAAGGACGACAGCGTCTCCGGGAAACATTCCGCCCCCGCCGCGAATGTGTCAGGCAGAAAGAAGGCATAGCCCTCGACGTCGTCGGGCATCGGGTAGGTGTGCAGGCTTCCGCACACTCCCGTACGTATGCCGGATCGAGTCAGAAGCTTCCAGATCGGTGGAAACTCAGTGTCGACTGCCGAGAGGTCCTGCCCGAAGTCATGGATGAAATGCTTCGCATCGATCACCCCGCGATGGAGGGTCGGCCATGTCTTCCAGGGGGACAGACTGCTGACGTCCTCCGAATACGTCTCATGTTGCCGGCAGAAGGGCAGGATACGCGCCAGCGTTGAGTCAGGTCGCCAACCAACGAAGGCGTCGATGACTCGGTACGGCACTTCGTTCAGCTCAAAGAGAATGATTTTGTTTTTCATGGCACGCTTGAAGCGGAGAGACAGTGGTTGGTGTCCATAGTAGTGGAGTGTCGCGGGAGCCGCCACATGCGGGAAGTGGGGTGGCTTGAATTCGATCGTTGAGCTGACATCCACGCACAGCTTCACGGGCCGTGCGTGCCGAAGCGGGGAGGGGCTGAAGGCCGTTGGGGCGGTCATGACTCCCAGCGGATTTCCGCTCCGGATGTGGTTAGGGCCGGTCCTGCGGACCGGAGGGAATCGGCGGCGGGGGCACCGGTTTGATCTGGCCACGCCAGGGTACGGAGGTTGGCCCCCTGGGACCGCCGCGGGGGCGCGCGGAGGACCATCAGGCCCGCCAGCAGCGAGAGGCGGAGGACGATCCAGAAACGCACAGGCATGGCACTTTGCCCCCGTGGCCTCACACGGTCTGGAACGATCCGCCGACGGCATTTGCCGTGCTGATGTTCGTGCCGTTGCCGGTGATCGTGTTGCCCTGCACGATCGTCCCGTGCGAGATGCCCAGCGCCAGCAATCCGATCTGCCGATTGACGTAGACGCGGTTGCCATTGGCCGCCACGCCCTGGGCCGAGTCGAAGACGAGCCCGTACTCGCCGTGATGGATCTCGTTGCCGGTCACGGTCGAGCCGGAGCAGATGCCGGTGGCACAGAAGCCGTACGCGGCGCTTCCGTAACTGTCGTTGATCGCCACCCAGACGTTGGTGGCCGACTTCAGGTAGAAGCCGGTGTTGTTGTTGCCGAGTGAGTTGCCGGTGATCGCGGTGCCATCGAGGGCCCCGGTGGCACAGATGGCGACGTTCGTCGAGTAGATCCCGTTGGCCTGTCCGGAAGCCGACCCCCCCACGAGCATCTGCTTCGCGTTGAGGAGGTAGACGCCGTAGGGAGCCCGGGCGCCTCCGGGGAGGGAGCCGTCGATGGCATTCCCCTGGATCGTGGTCGAGGTGCTCAGTCCGGAGGCGACGATCCCGTGGAGTCGGTTGCGGTAGAGGAGATTGCCACCGTTGACGACCAATCCTTTCGCCTCGTGGAGATACATGCCGACGGTGTTGTCGATGATCGAGTTGGAGACCACCGTCGTTCCGGTGAGGTTGCCGGTGCCGTAGACGCCGTAGGACGTTGCCGCTCGGTACGTTCCGCCGGTATCGAGGCCCGGCGCGATGGTATTGTTCTGCCCGACAGCCCCCAGCGTGAGCTTCAGCACACGGTCAAGGAGCACCCCGAACGTGCTGTCGTTGATCTGGTTGAGCGTGACGGAGGTGCCGGTGCCGTCGCCGATGGCATAAATGCCGTAGACCTTGTTGGCGACGAGGTGGTTTCCGCCGGTGACGGAGAGGTTCTTCGCATCATTGAGCCACAGGCCGCCGGTGTAGGAGGAGAGGGAGTTTGCCCGGATGGTCGTGCCGGTGAGATCGCCGACGGCCACGATGCCGACGGAGTTGCCGGTGAAGATGTTGCCGGCCGAGGGACAGCCCGGTGGCGGCGTTGAGGAACGCCCCATAGGAGCTCGCCCCGCTGCCGTCGATGCGATTGCCCGAGATCGTCGTCGCGGTCGTGACGCCACTGACCTGGAGGCCGGCGATGGTGTTTTTCGTGAGCGTGAATCCGGCGATTTTCGAGTCGTGCGTCGCGTAGAGGATCATGCCGATGCCGGTGCAGTTGGCGACGGGGCTGCCGGTCGCCTGCATGTCGATGCGGTTGACCCCGGGGTTGAAGAGGATGCCATGGGGGCGAACGCCGGCGGCGGAGCCGTCGATGACCAGCTTCTTGAGGGAAAAGACCGACTCGGCGCTTTTGATCTGCAGCGACGCAAGTGGCGTGGTGCCGCCGAGTACGTCCTCGAGACGGATGTCGCCGGTGCCTGCCGCGAGGGTGAGATTTTTCGCGCCGTCGACGGTGTTCTTGAAGGTGATGCCCTTGGCATTGAGCTGGACATCACCGGCGTCGGCATCGGCGCCGAGGATCACCGGGCCGTTCCAGGTCTGCGCGCCCGAATTCGTGACATCCGCCCGGAGCCGGATCGCCGAGCCGTTGACGGTGAGATTCGGGGAGCCGATCGCGATCGCGCCCCCTGCCGCTGCCTTCGCCTGCTCGATGACCGGGAGGTTCGCCGCGTCGCCGATGACGAGGTCCTTGGCGATCACCCGCGTCAATTGCGAATTGGCGGTCGCATCGAGGTGCATCACCTGGCCAGGGTTGGCGTTGAGGATGGAGAGGGTCGTTTTCGCGAACAGCAGCCCGGAGGTCGAATTGGCGAAGGTGTAGCTGTCGGCCTTGAGTGTCACCGCGCCATTCAGGCTGGCGATGGAGGATGAATCGACGGAAAGGCCCGGCGAACTGGCGTAGGGGGGGTGGTCGAGGTCGTGCCAACGCCCCCAGTGCCGGTGATGGCGACCGGTGCCTTGTTGGAGGTGACCCTGGCACTGGAGGCGAGGAGGATGCCGGCGTTGTCCTTCGCCGAGGCTCCCGATCCGCCGCCGACGCCCGTGAGCGTGAGGGTGGCCGCACCGGGATTGGCCGAGCCGGTCGAGACGGTACCGAAAAGCGCGATTCCCCGGTTGCCGTCATTGGCGCCGCCCCCGGTGCCGCTGATGGCCACCGAGGCGCCGGTCGATTGGACCGTCGACATGGCGTCGAGGTAGACGCCGTCGTTGGCAGTGCCGCCGCCGCTCGACGTCCCGCCCGTGCCGTTGATTTTGAGTGTCGGGAAGTTCGTGCCGTCGTCCCCCGCGTAGACAGTCGATCCGGACAGGATCGCCACGCCGCGGAGGTTGCCGGAACTACCGTTGCCGGCGCGGCCGGTGAGGGTGATCGTGCCGCCGGAGCTGGAAAGCGTCGAGGCGGAGAGGACGATCCCCGAGGAGTTGCTCACGATTGCGGCACCGGTGTCCCCCTTGAGGGTCAGTGGCCCGGTGGCAGTCGAGACCGTCGCGGTCGCGAGCGAGACGGTGGGAGCGGTCACCGAGAGCGCGGCGGAGCCGGCGAACGTCGTCGTCCCCTTGAACTCGGCGTAGGGGACACTGCCACCGGCGACCTGCGCGAGCGCGACGGTGAAGCCATCGACGTAGGACCCCGTGCTGTTGAGGAATTCCACCACCGGTCCATCGAGGGATTGGCGATCGACACATTCGTGAGCGCGAGCGAGTCTGTGACGGTGAGCGTCGACAGGCCGTTGCCCGTGAGGCCGGCAGTGTCGGCGCCGGAGAACGTGTCACCGCCGTTGACCGAAAGAAAATAGTTGCCGTTGCCGCTGCTGGTGACCGACAACTGCGCCGCCTTGTCGAGGCCGACGGTGAGGGTTTGGCCTGCATAGGAGAACGTGGCCAGCATCTGCCGGTTCTCGAGCGACTCGATGGCGAGACGGCCGCGGCCTTTCCGGCGGAAGGGCGGACTGGAGAACAGCCGGCGGGCAGGGGAAGCGGAGAATAGCCGGCGGAATCCGGAGAATTGCATGGGTCTTCCTGACGATGCGATTGGGAAGAGGAGCGCGTCGAGGCTAACGGTTTGGGGGGGACGCAACCAGGCGATTTTCGGTCACCGGGGCTCCTCGGGCGGGGAGGTCGTCGAACCAGACCGGCGCAAACGAGGTGGCGATCGGCACGTCGGTGGTGCCGAAGCCGTCGGCGCCGTTTTTCGGCAGCCAGGCTGTCGAGATCGACCGCGCATACCAGAAGCGGTCGGCGGGCGTGCGTCGCTGTTCGTCCCACTCGCTGCCGAGGTCATCGAACAGCGGGCCCTGCCCCGGTGCGATCGGCGTCGAGGGGACGATGGCGCCAGTTTGAACGACGATCGCTTCTTCCGTGCCGCCGTCGATCGGGAATGGCACTTCCGAGAGGGGCATCTCAAAGAGCGCTTGTTCGGGACCGTCGAGCCAGCCCATCCCGTCGATCGGTACTGCCGCCGCGCTCGTTGAGGTCTCGGGCGGGGCGTCAGATGGTGACGGTGAAACGCTTGCTGGCGGGGCCGATGCGATCGAGTCGCCGGGCTGGCTTTCGTGCCCCTCGTTGGCCGAGAGCATCCGGAACGGAGCGGCGCCCATCCACATCGCCAGCGAGCCGATCAGGGCATGGCGAACCATCGCCCGGAGGGTGGTGGCGGTGAGCATCGGTCGGCGTTCGTCCGCAGTCGCTAGCGGTGTCGCGGATGAGGGGATGGTCGAGGAGCGATTCCTCGGGCCGGGCCATGCCGAGAGGGACGTACGACGGGGCGCCGAGGGGCGAGA
>CAMARC010000010.1 GCA_945860405.1 Candidatus Kuenenia stuttgartensis
CGGGCTGGCAGCAGGCGAGACGATCGCCAAGCGCTCCAGAGACCCGCTCCGATCAATGGGGAAGCGCGTCACCCAAGGCCCGGCGAGCGGTGGCGGAGGAGTGTCAGGGCCCTCCGCCACCGCTGCCTTGATCGTCAAGCCACGAGCGAGGCACGCCGACGGCGCTGCTCGATCATCGCCAGCACACCAGCGACGAGCGAGAGGGCGCTACCGCCCATGGCGGGATCGATCTCGGGAACGGCGGATGGGGTAGAGACGGTGAAAGTGGCCGCTTGATCGGTGTGACCGCTGATGATCAGCGGTCCGATATCTGTGAAGTAGGTCTCAGCTATACCGTTGTTCTGAGTGCCGGAGCCGGAGAAAGGAGACTGCAAAGTGATGTAGAGACCAGTTCCGCTCACACCAAATCCCCCACCAAAGAGCGATCCGTCACCGAGTATGTACGAGAAAGCATTACCTGTAATCCCTGGTAAAAAGTTGTTGAAATCTAGACTTACAGCGCCCACTTGATCGCCGGTGGAGCCACTCGTCACCAATGTTGCCTGCAGTGTCGAACTCCCCGAATGAATGGTCAAAAAGGGGGTCATGGCAAGAAAGTTGTAGGGAATAGCGCCGGAAAAGAAATTTCCAGAAACCACGTTTGTCGGATCGGCTGTCCCAACGATTGACCACGTTGCGTTGGTGAACGGTGTACCGTTGAGGGTGCCTGTGATGAGCCCGCCTGTAGCGGTGTACGTCAGGGGTGAGGCATCGGCGGCGACTGGGGTTAGGAGAATGCAGGCCGCAATGGCCCAAGATCGAATGAAACTTCTCATGACTGACGAAAATCCTTCTTGTGGGAGCGGCGTTGACGGCAACTGATCGCTGCTTGTCATCAAACACCAAAATCGATGGGAGATTATTCACCACCCCTTTTTTTCGTCAACTAAGCGAAAATAAGAAGGGACGAAACGGGCGCAGGCGCGCACCAAAACGGGCACACGCCACCTCGCTTCCTTAGGGTTCCGCAAGCAGGTGTTAGAGCGACCGCTGCCCACCCCGCGCCGATCCGGGAGCCGTTTCCCCCGCATGCTTGCCCAGCGAAGGGAGTGCTGATCGCTCTGAAGGCCCGGTGGGCCGACCGACTGATGGCGGCTGAGCCTGAACAGAGAGCGGGACCGCATGGAGTGGTGGCCCGGTTTCGGTTATGCAAAAAGCTTCTGGTGCCGACTGTAACGCCGAAGATCAACCTCCCGAAGGCCTTCACCATGGCAAAAGATGCCGGCCCGGATCGCTTCCGGCAGTCGATCCCACGCCACCACCAGCGCGAGGTCCGGAAGAAGTGCGCCGGATTTTGCGCCGCCGATCTCGGTGACCGAGGGTTTATCCCGAGGAAACGCTCCGTTCGCTTCCTCTCCCCGGCTAGCGACGGGGGACGGCACTCCGGCCGGGAAGGTAGCCGTCAGGGATGAGAGCCATCAGCCCACGGCGTTTCGGCGGCTGCTGCGAAGACGGAGTGGGGTCTTGAGCGCGGGGCGATGCGTCTGGGACAGAGGCTTCACGCACGCCTCCCACCAGGGTCACGGTGGCGGATGGCAGAGGGTTGGTCGATGTCAGCGGCCTTCCACTCCCCTGCCCTGCCGATGAGAGCGGTGCGGGGGGAGCGGTCGCCTGCTCCGCTTGAGGGGCGGCAGTTTGACGGGCGGCCGTTTGGGGGGCGGCAAGCGTCGGCGGCTCGGCCGCACGACCGGCCTGCGGGGGCACGGGAGCCTTCGGTTTGGCGTCTGCCGGCGCTGCGGGCTGCGCCTTGTCGTTCGGCTTGGCGGCGTCCGCATCCTGCTTCTTGGCGGCCGGGGCCTGTACCTCTTCCGGGCGCGGTGTCGGTTCTCCCATTGGCTGCGTTGCCGGCGCATCGGCCCGCGGTGGAAACTCCTCGAGCTGGAGGAGATCGGCGATCGCCACGGCGCCGGTCCAGCGCTCGGCCTGGGCATCGACGTAGGCCAGTTCGGTCTCGGTGAGAATCTTCTGCGCCTGGAGAAGGCTCAAGAAGGTCACCTCGCCGCGGGCATAGAGTGTCTGGGTGAGGGTCACCGTTTCCCGCGCCTTGGGAAGGATGTATTCCTCATACCAATCGACGAGTCGCTGCGAGGTCCGGTAGGCGGCGACGGCTCGGGCCGTCTGCGTGGCGAGATCGAGCTCCACCATCCGCAGGTCGGCCCGTGCCGTGGCGATCTCGGCGCGGGCGGCGCGGATGTTCCCCTGATTGCGGTCGAAGAGGGGCACCGACATCATCACCTGCGCGAGCCCCTGATCCTGGGCGGGGATGCCCACCTGCCGCTGGTAGCCGCCCATGAGGTTGATGTTCGGGATCGGCTGGACGACGGCCCGCTCGAGGGCCCATTGGTTGCCGGCGATCCGCGCCTCCGCAGCCCGCGGCATGGCATTGCTGCGGACGACCGCCTCCTGGAGCTCCTTGAGGTCGAAGTTCGGCAGTTCCTGGAAGAGGTCGGCCTCGAGTCGCTCGATGTCGACTCGCGGCAGGCCGATCGCGGCGGCGAGCTCGCGGCGGCCGGTCTCGATGAACACCGTCGCGTTGAGGATCCGCACCTCGGCCCGGTCGCGCTCGATGCTCCAGAAGAGGACGTCGGCCTTCGTCCCCTCCCCTGCCTCGGCGAGCTGACGGCCGATCTCGTAGGAACGTTTGGCGATGTCGAGAAGGAGCTTGTAGATCTCCATCCGGCGCTGGGCAACAAGGAGCTGATAGTAGCTCTGGCGAACGCCGCGGAGGACGTCGAAGCGGGCCCGGATCAGTTCGTATTCGGACCGCTGGATGTCGCGGATCGCGACCTGCTGTTGGAGCCGGAGCTTGCCTGCGGTGACGAGGTCCTGGGCGACCGTGCCGCTCCACTGGCTCTCCGGCCCGGCGATCTGCGGACTGAAGCCGGCGATCACCGGATTCGGATAGAGCCGAGCCTGCACCGCTTTCCCGCGCGCTGCCTCGACGGCGGCGCGGGCCGCGAGCATCCGCGGATGGCTCCGCTCCGCCAAGGCGATGAACTCCTCGAGCGTCCGCGGGGTAGGGACGAGGCCCTCCATCGGGATGCCGTCGACGAAGCCGTCGTCGGGCGTCACCGCCAACGGCACCTCCGACGAGGGGAGTTGCATCGGGGCGCCCGCTGGCCGCGGCCAAGAGGCCTCCTCCGCCGCGGCCACCGGGAAGCCGCTAGCGAGGGCGACCAAAAGGGCGACGGGAGGGGAGCATCGTGTTCGGGGAGACATGGCGGAGTCCAGGTTCGTGATCGGGGTGAAATCTTCCGCCTGAGGCACATCGGGAAGATTCGTCACTTGTTGCCCAATCGCTTCACAAATCCGCACCGGAACACTCCGCCAGTTTGGGATCGGAGCCTCGCGGGTGTTGGGGTACATTGACCGGCTGTTGCCCAGCTTCTCCCCTTCCCCCGTTCCTCCAGGCTGCCCCCGAACCGGGTGGCGTGACACCGTGGCGATCCTCCGAGCCGAGCACCTCGAGAAGGCCTTCGGGGCCGCCGCCGGATCGAAGTCTGGCGTGATGGCGATCCGCGGCGTCGATGTCGAGATCGAGCCGGGCCAGTTCGTGGCGATCACCGGCGCCTCGGGGTCGGGAAAGAGCACGCTCCTCCACCTCCTTGGCGGCATCACCAGGCCAACCGCCGGCAGGGTGTTGCTCGAGGGGGTCGACCTGGCTGCCCTCGGCGACGACGACCTCGCGGTTGTCCGTCGGCGGCGGATCGGCTTCGTCTTCCAGCGCTACAACCTCCTCCCGGAATTGTCGCTCGTCGAGAACGTCGGACTGCCGCTGGTGCTCGATCGTATCCCCGAGGCTCGCTGTGACGCGGCGGCGCGCGCCGCGCTCGAGACGGTCGGGATGGGCCATCGCGCCGACCACCGTCCCGATGCCCTCTCCGGCGGCGAGCAGCAGCGCGGGGCGATCGCGCGGGCGCTGGTCACCTCGCCGGCGATCGTCTTGGCAGACGAGCCGACCGGGGCCCTCGATTCCGAGAACTCGCGCCGCGTCGTCGAATTGCTCCGCTCGCTCGTCGCCGATCATGGCCAGACGGTCGTCCTCGTGACCCACGATCCGGGGATCGCCGCTGCAGCGGGCCGCTGCATCCGCATGGCCGACGGCCGGATCGTCTCCGACACCCTCCAGCCCGGCAGCCCGGTCGGCGGCGGTCGACCGCCCGTCCCCCGCCAGGCTCGGGAATCGAACGGTGGCGGTGGCGGCAGACGGGCCGGAAGGAAGCGCCGATGAGTCTCGGCGTGTTCGAGTTGCGCCGGCTCCTCGTCCGTCAGTGGACGAGTCGGCCCGGCAGGGCGCTCGCGACGATTGCCAGTGTCGCGGTCGCCGTCGGAGCCGTCGTCGCGACCTGGGTGTCGGCCGATGCCTCCCGCGCCGGCTACAAATCCCTCACGTCAGCGATCGAGGGGGTGTCGGCCGTCGACATTCTCTCGAAGAGCGGGGGGCGTTTCGAGGCGAGCGACCTGCCGTCGCTTGCCAACCTTCCCGGCGTCCGCGCCGTCGTCCCGCTCTTCTACCGGCCGACGCTGCTGCGGGTGGGGGAGAAGCGAGTCCGTGAGATCGCCGTTGGGGTCGACGCCGAGCGGTTGGTCGAGATCGGGATGCTCGAGCTCTCGTCGGGACGGGCCTGCACAGCGATCGACGAGGTGGTCCTCGACGAGAATCTCGCCCGCAGTCTCGGCAAGGTGGTCGATGACGAGATTCTCTTTTTTGCCCGACGCGGAGTGCGGCGGATGACCGTCGTCGGGCTTGCCGTGCCGACGTCGCTGCGGTGGTTCGGCGAGGGAGCGGGCGTCGTCCTCGACATCGGGGCGCTCGAGGACATGTCGAACGCCCTCGGGCTCGTCGATCGAGTCCGTGTCGCCCTCACCCCCGAGGCCGATCGGAAGCAGTTCGTCAAAGCGGCGGGGAAACTCCTCCCTGAGACGCTCATCGCCGAAGTGCCGGCGGGGCGGGCCGGCATGGCCGAGGACGTCATGCACTCCGCCGACCTCGGCCTCGACTTCGTCACCGGCCTGACCGTGGCGATGAGTTGGTTCATCGTCGGCAACGCCATGCTCATGAATGTCACGGAGCGCCGCCGGTCGTTGTCGCTGGTGCGTCTCCTCGGGGCCAGTGGCCGGCAGATCCGCCGCATGATCACGCTGGAGTCGGCGCTGCTCGGGGCGGTCGGCGCGGCGATCGGCGTGGTGGCGGGTCTCGCTGCGGCCCGGCCGATCGCGGCGGGGATCTCCCGCTCGCTCCAGGCGCCCTTCGAGGGGCTCGTCGTCCATCCGGCGATTATTCCGTTGTCGGCCCTGATGGGGATCGTCGTCGCGGTGGCGGCGGCATGGTGGCCGGCACGGCAGGCCGCCGCCGTCGACCCACTCGAGGGGCTCGCCAATGCCCCGCCCCCCCCGTCCCCGGGTATTCCCTGGCGGTTCGTCGGTGCGGCGCTCGTGCTGTGGGCGTTTGCCACGGCGATGCTGGTCTTTGTGATTCTCGAGAAACTGCCGCCGCGGGCGGCCGTCCCCGCCGGGATCGCGATGCTGTTGTCGTTTGTGGCGATGACGCCGGTGATCTTGCCGCCGATCGCCCGTGCCTGTGCCGCGCTCGTGCCCCGCCGCTTCCGCATCGAGCGCGATCTCGCCCTCGAGCAGATCCTCCGCCAGCCGGTGCGGACCGCACTGACAACCGGCGTGCTCGTCGTCGCGGTGAGCAATGGCATCGGGCTGGGGCACGCGATCCAAGACAACGTCGAAGACATCCTCGGCTGGTATGCCCGATTGATGCGCGCCGATTGGGTGATGACGGAGGCCGGCATGATGAGCGCGGCGGCCGGGGGCGGGGGGGACGGCGCCCGCTCCGCCGAAGAGGATGTTCGTGCGATCGGCGGGATCGAACGGATCGACGTCATCGGCATCGCCGCCGGCCGCGTGGGCGGCGGGGCATGCGTGATCGTCGCCCGCGACGTGCCGGATGACGCCCCGCTCCCGCTCGATCCGGTCGGCGCCGATGAAGCGACGGTCCGGGCAGCCCTGGCCCGAGGCGATGCGGTCGCCGGCACGGTGCTCGCCCGCCGGCTCGGGCTCGTCGCCGGCGACGAAATCGCCGTCGAGGTCTTCGGTCGGAAGACGAAGGTCAGGGTGGCGGCGCTCGTCGTCGACTACACCTCCGGCGGAGCGTCGCTCATCCTCCGTCGTGACGCGGCCAAGCGGCTGTTCGGGCTGGAGTCGGCCGACGTGATCCTCGTCACGGCGAAGCCGGGGGAGGCCGCGGGATTGCGCGGGCCGCTCCAGACGATCGCTGACGATCGTGGGATGCTCCTCCGTAGCTTCACCGAGGTGAAACGTTTCGTCGACGGGATCGTCAATGGCGTCGTCGGATCGCTGTGGGCGATCCTCGGGCTCGGGTTCCTCGTCGGGAGCCTCGGCGTGGCCAACACTGTGACGATGAACGTGCTCGAGAAACGGCGGACGCTCGGGCTCCTCCGCGCCGTCGGCATGACCAGCCGGCAGGTGACCGGCGTGGTCGTCCTCGAGAGCGTGTTGCTCGGGCTCTCCGGCGCCGTGATCGGCGTCATCGCCGGCCTCACCACCGCGTTGTTCATTCAGATCGCCAGCCAGCCGCTCCTCGGCCATCCGATCCGAGCGACGCTCCGGCCGACGGTCATCATCGCCAACATCGCTGCCGCCGTCGTCGTCACGGCACTGGCCGCCTGGATCCCCGCCCGGCGCGCGGCGCGGCTCGATCTCCTCGAGGCGGTGTCGAGCGAGTGATGCCCCCTGCTCACGCGGCCTCGAGGCCGCGGAGCGTGCCGGTGGAGCTGGCAAAGGCATCGGTCTCGATTCCCAGTCGCTGGAGCAGGCTGACATAGAGATTCGCCAGCGGCGGGGCGTCGGGCTCGGCGAAGACGAGGTGCCCGGCATGACGGAAGCCGCCCCCGGCCACGAGCACCGGGAGGTGGGCATTGGAGTGCGCGTTGGCATTCCCCATGCACGACCCGTGGAGCACCATCGTCCGATCAAGGAGGGAGTGGGTCCCCTCGCGGACGCCGTCGAGCCCGGCGAGGAACTCGCCGAGGATCACAAACTGCATCTCCTCCACTCGCTTGAGCTCCGCGATCATCTCCGGCCGGTTGCCGTGGTGCGTCAGGGCGTGGGTCTCGTGCACGACCCCCGGGGTCCGCGGCACCCATTGGGCCGGATTCACAAACAGCGTCACCAGCCGCGTCGTGTCGCTCTCGAGCGCCAGTCGAATCATCTGTCCCATCAAGCGCAGGAGGGTGAACAGTTCCTGCTCGGGGTTCTCCGGAGGGGGCGGCGCCTTGGGGCGGGGGCGGCGGCGTTTCTCCCACACCTCGGCCCTCTGGAGACGGTCCTCGAGTTCGCGGACACTCGTGAAATATTGGTCGAGCCGTTCCCGGTCGCCGGCCGGCAGCGACTTGTCGAGGCGGCGGGCGCCTGTGGCAACGAAATCGAGGACGCTGCGCCCGGTGCGAAGCGCCTCGATCTTCTCGCCGGTTTCCTGGGGAGTTCCCTGGAGGAACATCTGCCGGTAGAGCCGGGCCGGGCTCCGCTCGCCGGGCAGGAGGACTCCGTCGCGCGTGAACGACAGGCTCGTCGTCCCCTGAGCGGCCACGGTCAGCGGCAGGCTCGGAAGCCTCGTCTCCGTGCCGATCCCCTCGGCGGCGAACTGATCGAGCGAGACGGTGTTGCGGAAGCTGCCGCTGGCCGGATGGGGGGCGCCTGTGAGGAAGGCGATGTCGGCCGCATGGCCCCCGTCGACGTCGGGGTGGGAGAGACCGGAGCAGATGGTGAGCCGGTCGCGGAACGGCTCGAGGGGAGCAAGGTAGGGGGAGGCGGTGTAGTCGTGGCCGATCCCCTCCGGAAAGAAGCATTGCGGCAGCAAGCCCATCGTCGTCTCGATAGCCACCAGCCGGTGCGGCGCGCGGGGCTCGGCGGCCTTGGCCGGGCGCGGGGCCAGGGCCTCGAGCCAGGGAAGGGCAACTCCGACGCCGCAGGCGCGGAGGAGGGCGCGTCTGGAGGCTGTCGTCGGTGTGGAGAGAGGCATGCAGAAGCCCTTCACTGCTCGAGGAACAACGGGCTCGAGACAACGGCGTGGATGACGGCGCGGACTCCGCCCCCCGCGGCTTCGGCCTCGTCGACGAGGCGATTCATGGCTTCGCCGTCCGTGGCGGAGACGTCGGCGCCGGTGGCGTAGACGACGAGTTGCCGGGCCAGGGCGCGGCGGAGAACGGAATCGTCGGCCACGAGCGCATCGCGGAAGTCCTCGAACGACCCGCAATGGCGGCCGTCGGCGAGCGTGCAGGAGTCGTCGATGGTCGGGCCATCGACGGGCAGGGCTGCGGAGTCATCGGCGAAGACGCGGTAGCGATCCCGCCAGTGGCCGACCGCATCGAACACCTCGAGGGCGAAGCCTGGGGGATCGATGCTCACATGGCAGGAGGCACAGGTGGCGTCGGAGGTGTGCCGGGCGAGCTGGTCGCGGATCGAGACCGCACCGCGGACGTCGGGATCGACCGCGGCGACCCCGGGAGGGGGCGGATCGGGGGGCGCATCGAGCAATTCCCGCAGCACCCACACGCCACGCTTCACCGGCGAGGTCACCGTGCCGTTGGCGGTCACCTTGTGGATCGCCCCCTGTCCGAGCAAGCCTCCGCGGTGGCTCCCCGCCGGGAGGGACACGCGCCGGATGGCGACGCCCTGCGCTCCGACGTCCACCCCGGGGAAGTAGTGGGTGGCGAGGCGCTGGTTGAGCATCGCGAAGTCGGAGCGGACCAGGGCCGTCACCGGCTCGTCGCGGCGCACGAGTTCGGCGACGAAGGCCCGCGTCTCGGCCCTCATGGCGTCGAGGAGGGCGCGATCGAAATCAGGGTAGAGCGTCGTGTCGGGCGTGGTGGCCTCGAGGTCGCGGAGGTCGAGCCATTCGTCGGTGAAGTGGGCGATAAACCGTTCAACGCGGGGATCGTCGAGCATCCGCTCGACCTGGGCGCGGAGGACATCCGGCTGCGAGAGTTGCCGCCGCCGTGCCAGGTTGAAGAGCGTTTCGTCGGGCATCGAGTCCCAGAGGAAATAGGAGAGCCTCGATGCCAGGGCCCAGTCGTCGAGGGGGCCCGGGGGGCTCCCGAGAAAGAGGAACTCGGGGCTGCACAGCGCCGCCTGGCAGGCAATGCGGATCGAATCCTCGAAGGAATCCCCCTGTTTCATCCGCTTCGCGACGAGGGCCGTGGCGACCGCGAGCTCACCGGCGGTTGCCGGTCGGCGGTAAGCCCGAGAGAGGAAGGCCGACAGGAGCCGCTTGGCGTCGGCGGCCGGCTCGACCGAAGTGACGGCCCAGGGTTTTCCTGGCTCCTCGCTGCGGGGGAGCGCGCCGGGAAACCGCTGCACGGCGAGCGGTCGGCGCGGCGAGGAGGCCCCCCGGTCGCGCTGCGGCAGCGCCGGCAGATCGGCGAAGATCCGGCGGTGGCTCTCCGGGGGCCAGACGTCGTCAATCGGCCCCTCGACCTCGATCCAATCGACCGCCACGCCTGGTCCGACGTACTCCGCAGCCCGGCCTGGCATCTGGTACACGCGCGCCGGCGGAAGCGAGGCTGCCGTGAACAGGATCCGCTCGCCGGGGTTGAGCCAGGTGTTGACGGTGTGGACCATCGGCTCCAGGGACGGCGCATCGACAGAGGCGAGCAACCGGTCGTCGGCGTGGAGGCTGACGGCCTCGGGGGCCGGTCGCGGCAGGAGCTTTCCCTTTTCCCATTGGAAGCTCCAAGTCGAGATCCGCAGCCGGTAGTGGCCGGCGCGGATCGGCGCGAATCCCGTGAAGAACAGGGCAAAGTGATCGTCCACAGCCTGGCGGCGGAAGACCCCGACCGAGTGCCGGTAGGGGAAGAGCCCCGACTGCTCGTAGTGGGCGAGCTTGTGCGGGAGCGCCGCGCGGACGATCGGCAGCGCCTCGTGGTCATAGGCGCCTCCGCGGAGGAAGATGGCGTCCCCCTCGAGAAGGGCAAGCTTGAAAAACTCCTGCGCACCGGGAAGGAGTGTCTCGTGAACCGGCTTCGGAGCCGTCGGCTGCGGCGCCGTGGCCATGGCGAGGGCCGCTTCGGCAGCGGCATACCAGCCGGCGACGTGGACATGCGAGACGTCGAGGGCCGCGGCCGTCTTGTCGAAGCCGTGGGCCCGACCGTCTTCGGGAAGGAGGCCACGGACCTCGAGGCCGGGAAGAGCGAGGAGATCGCGAAGGGTGTGCTCGTGCTCGATCCGTGTCAGCCGGCGGATTGGCGCCCGGCCGATGGACGGTGAGGCATCCTTGGACCGGGGGGCGGCGGCCGCGCTCCCGAGCCAGGCCAGCATGAGGGCCAGACAGATCGCCCCCCTGCCGAGCCCAGGACGGGGCGGCCGACAGCGGCGGAGGGTGGCGAGGGGAGTGGCCATCGGTGTTTCGACGAGGCGGCGGTCGCGCCTAGCTGCCCGTGGAAAAAGTCATCCATGACCTTTTTCCACTTGGAAAACCTCCGGTTTTCTCGAGTGCTACGCACTCGCGACCGCCTCGTGCGGTCGGGCCGGCACTTTATCCACAGCCTGCTAGCCCCATCGCAACACTCTTCGGCGCCGGCGGCGACCCGCCGGCAGTCGTCCGGCGGCGACTGCGAGGGGCTGCGTAAAGCCCCGCAGCGCGGGGCCGCAGACTCGATCTCAATCGCCCCATCTCGCCCAGCCCGCAAGGCCCGCCGCGGCAGATCCAGGCTCTGACGGGTCAGTCGGGCGTTCCGAACACCTCATCGAGAGCATCGGCAAAGATCCGGTGGCCGGCCACGTTCGGATGGTTGATGTTGTTCTCCATGAGCGTCAGGTAGGGGATCCCCTGACGCCAAAGGCGGCCGTAACGCCGCGCGGCATCGGCCAGTGCCACGTGCTCCGGGTGGGCGGCAACAAAGGCCTTCAGTCCAGCGACGTAGGGACGCGGATCGTCGTCGATGTCGCGCTGGCCACGCTCGACGAATCCCGGCCCCATCCATTCCGGCATCACGTAGTGGGGCGTGAGGATGATCCATTCGGCGCCGATGCCGCGGAAGTCGGCGAGCAACCGGCCATACTGCTGATCGACGTCGGCCGGCGCCATGCCGGCGTCGTTGACAAACTCGGAGACAATGAGGTGCGGGCGAGCCTCCAGCACCTTCTCTCGATAGTTGTGGTCGCTGCCGGGGGGCTCGGCGAGGTAGCTGCCGGTGTTGCGGCCCCCCCAGGCCTCGGTGACCAACTCGATCTTGGCCTGTGGATAGCGGGCCTTGAGGCGCTCCACGAACATCGACTGCCAGCGGCCGTAGGTGGTGACGCTGTCTCCCCAGGCGAGAATTTTTAAAGTCTCGCCCCCCTCGAGGCGCCGGAGCGTCTCGGAGAGCCGTGCTCTGGCCTCTGGCGGTTGATCCTTGGGCCGGGGCGGAAAGACGCTCTCGAGAATCGGGAAGAGGTTCGCATCCGAGAGCTTCTCGATCCGCCCGGGAAGATAGACATTCACGAGTCGTTCACTCCCGGCCGGGATGGAGGGCGGTTCGCAGAGAACGATCTGCGGTTCGCCGCGCACCAACTCGAGCGTGCCATCCGTGAGACGGACGACCGAATCGATCCGTCGCAGGGCGGCGCGGTAGCTGGCCCACACCGGCTCCCCCTCCCCGATGCGGCCGCCGGCGAGCCGGCCCACGGTGCCCCATTCGGTATCAGCTTCCCAGTCACGCCCACGCTGGAGGAGAGTCCCTTCCCTTCCGGGGGCCGTCTTGACGACGAGCGACTCGGGGTCGAGGGCCCGGATCACGGAGCACTCGGCCGCTTTGACCTCCTCGAGCGCCACCCCCTTCACCCAGCCGGGAACGGCGGGGTTGAACAGTGGCAGCGCGGGGATTTTCTCATGGAGCACCTCGACGCCGTCAGGGGGAGCGACGACGAAGGTCCCCGCCGTCGTCTGGCCGGCGTGCCGGGATTCCACGCGCACTCCCCAGTCGCCCGCGGTCTCGGCGACGACGACCCGCTCTTCCGCGGCTGCCACCACACGCAAGCCTCCGATTCCCACGCAGGGGAAAATGCAGGCGGCGGCCAAGGCCGAAACGATCACACGCGACACGGGATGAGGCTCCGGGGGAGGACGATGACGAAGACATCCGAACCGATCACTCGATCCGGTAGAGATGCCCCTCGGTGCGGAGGAAGAACGCCCCCTCCGCCGCTGCGAGCGACGCAAGCACCTGTTCCCCCATGTCGCCGCTGCCGAGTTCGCGATACTCGGTCGGATCGGCGGCGAAAGCCGTGCATACCCCCTGCTCGCTGACGATCCACAACGTCCCGCCGGCATGAACGAGCGACGACGAGAAATTGCCGCCGAGGCGGTGGCGCCAGTGGAGCTTGCCCGTGACGGCGTCCCGGCAGGAAGCGATGCCATTGTCGGCGACGAGATAGATCGCGTCACCGACGATCACCGGCGACGGATTGTGGGGGATGTTGTCGTCGGTCTTCCACACGACATGGGTGTCGGTGACGTCCCCTTCGCCATCCGGCTTGATGGCGAGGAGCTCGGCCGGCCCGTCGTAGCCGGTGCAGACAAACACGAGGCCGTGGGAGAAGATCGGCCGCGGCACGACCGACCATTTGTTGGGGTAGCGGACGCGCCACAGCTCCCGACCGCTGTCCGCGTCGTAGCTGCAGACCATGTGCCCGGCGGGACTGACGACCTGCCGGCGGCCGTCGGCCTCGACGAGGAGTGGCGTGCAGAACGACCATTTCGGATCGGGCATCTCCGGGCGGGCCGTCTTCCAGGCAACCGCCCCGGTGCTGCGGTCGAGCGCGGCGATGAACGGATCGGCGACGCCGTCACCGGTGAACGCCAGCAGATTGCCGACGAAGATCGGCGAGCTTCCCGCCCCATGCTGCGGGTCGTATCCGAGTGAGTCATTCGACCAGACGGTGGTGCCGTCACGGTCGACGGCGGCCGTGCCGTCGGGGCCGAAGTGGAAGAAGACATGCCGGCCGTCGGTGATGCAGGAGGGGCTCGCAAAGCTGTTCTTCGTGTGGCTCTTCGCCGTCGTCATGTCCTTGGAGAAAAGTTCCCTGTCCCACAGCGTCTTCCCGGTGGCGGCGTCGAGACAGAGAGCACGCAGCGACTGCTTCACGGGGGGGGTCTCCACCGAGGGAACGGCCGTGGTGAGGAACACCCGCCCGTCGTCGATGATGGGCGTCGACCACCCCTTTCCCGGGAGATCCACCTTCCAACGGACATGGTCGCTGGGGGAGAACGACGTCGGCAGGCCGGCCGTAGCCGAGTGCCCCTGCCCCGAAGGGCCGCGGAAGTCGGGCCAGCCCTCGGCCCCACAGGGCCCGGGAGCGGCGACGAGCGAAGCGGTAGCGAGCAGGCTGGCGAGTGCCGGCCCGCGGAACGATGAACGCATGGTTTCCCCCTGGAGTCAGTTGGTCGAGGTGCGGCCGATTCTAGCTGCCCGTGGAAAAAGTCATCTCCGGCCTGGTCCACGGTCTTTCACGGTGGATAAGGGCGGGGGTTTCCCGGTTCGCCCGTCCCCACATTCTCGATCGCCCCGCCATCCCGCCCGCTGCCGGTTGAAGAGCCTTTACCGCCAACTTGGGTCTTAACGACCGTAGGTTCAGGGGGGGGAGTGGTGGGCTGAATCGGCCTTGTCCGGCCGATAGGATAGAGGAGGAATGTTCGGCCGTTGTCGAACTGCGGCGAACGCGTTTCCCCGGGTCGACGACGACTCCGGTGTCGCAACCCTTGCGTCCTCCCTTTTTGAGCTCAAGCCCCCATGCGACGTGTCAACCTCCCCTTCTTCTTTGGTGTCGTCGCCTGCCTCCTGGCGATGGTCCTTGGCGTTGCCGGCCTCCACCGTTGGCAGACCGGCCGGAACGCCGATGTCTTTGTCAAGAACGCCGATAATCTCCTTGCCGAGGGGAAGCCGCTCGAGGCCATCGAGCAGTTCGCCAAATACCTCGAGCTCCGGCCACGCGACCACCAGCGCCGGGCGCAGTTCGCCAGGATCCTCAACGATCTCGCCCGCAAGCCTGGCGAAACAAGCGAGTTTGTCCGCTGGGCCATCCTCGAGACGGAGAAAGCGCTCCGGGGCGTGCCGGACGATGAGGAACTGTGCCTCAATCACGCCGAACTTCTCATGCTTGCGGGCGAATCGAAAGCCGCCCAAGGTCACCTCAACGAGCTCCGTCAGCGGCCCGGGCCCGATGACGTGCCGCTCGATGATCCGACCGAAGATCTGAAGCGGGTGAAGATCAGCACGATGTACGCGAAGGCCTGCATCAACCTCCGGGAAGACGATGAAGCGATGGTGGTACTCGGCCGGATGGTTGGCTACGTGCCGGAAATCCGTGCCTTCGATACCGCGATCAAAATCCCTCCCGGACGGGCCGAAGCTTTTATCCTGCTGGCGGGATTGCTCGATCGGCAGTTTGACGATTCAGAGGCGGCCGATGGGGTGGTCCGGAAGATGACCGAAGTCGCCCCCGAGGATCCGATTGCCTGGCGGTATCTCTCCTGGTGGCGGGACACCCATGGCGACCTCGATGCGGCTGCCGTGGCGATCGAGAAGTCGGTCGAGCTCTCCCCCCGGGACCACGAGTCGCTCTATCAAGAGTTCTGCGTGGCCATTCGGCAGCGCCGTTTGGACCGGGCAGAGACGATCATCAATGGCATTCTCGGTGACATCTCCGATAGCCCGGCCTACGCCATCGCCCGCGCTGATCTCGCCCTTGCCAAGGGGGATACCGACGAAATGATCCGCTTCCTCCGTGATGGAGTCGAGCGCTTCCCCGATGAGACAAGGGTGCTGACGAAATTCGTCTTCTCCTTGGCTGACCTGAAGCGTTTCGATGAGCTCGACGAGGTGGTCACGCACGCCCGTGAGGTGATGGGAGGGAGTTGCGTGCCGGCGCTTTATGCCGATGCCGTCGTGGCGATGGACGGGCATCGGTGGATCAAAGCGCTCGGGCTGTGGCTCAGGCTCCGTCCGCTGATGGCGGGGGACGTTGCCTACACCCGGATGATCGATCTCCGACTTGCCGCCTGCCACGACGCCCTTGGCGAATCGGATCGGACCCTCGGGGCCGGATTCAGGCTCCTCAACGAAGATCCGAATCTCATCGAGGCGCTGTTGACGCTCGCGCTGACGTACGAACGAGCGGGGTGGTCGGAGCGATCACTCGAGCTCTGTGAAACGATCGCCCGGGAGATGCCGATCGAGCAACTGGCCGGCCGGCCGGCCGTTTTCGTCCCCCTCATCCGCAACCGGCTGTGGGAGCAGACCAGACGCCCTGCTCCCGAGCGTGACTGGGCGAAAGTCGAGACGCTGATCAACGATCTCAGAAACGCGAAGCCCGCCGAGCAGATCGATCCGGCCCTTCTCGAGGGGCTGGAAATCGACGTCATCGAGGCGAAGGGGCTCCGGGATGAAGCGATTTCCCGTTCCTCGATCGCGGTTACCACCCACCCGCGCTCGCCGATCCTTCTCGGCCAGCGGGCGGTGCTGCTCGGGGGGGATTCGGCTCTGCAACTCATCGACGGCGCTCCGGACGAGTTGCGAAACTCTGCCGAAATGCTGCGGGCAGCCATTCTCATTGCCCTAGAGTGTCCGCAGGACGAGGCGTTGCGTCGCCTCGAGGATGTCGAGCAGCGGACCGGGGCCCTCTCCATCACTGGCGGAGGAAGGGTGCGGCAGGAACTCGTGGCCGGATACCTCCAGATCGGGGACGTCGCCGGGGCCCGCCGGGTGGCCAAGAACATGGCAACCGTGAACCCCGAGGACCTCTCGAGCTTCATGATGCTCATCGATCTGGCGTTCATCGAGGAGGATTTCGCTGCCGCCCAGGCCCATGCGGATTCGCTCGTGGCGATGGCCCATCCCGATGACGCCAACGGCCGCTACGCCAAGGCCGTGAAACTCGTCGCCTCGGTGCTGGAGCGGCGTCGTGACCGGCTCGCGGGTGACGCCCTGGGAGCAGCGCAGACGCCCGACGAGCAGATCGATCTCGAGGAGGCAAGGCATCTCCTCGTCGAGGTGACGATCGACCGCCCACGTTGGGGCATGGTGCCGCGGTTGCTCAGCGAGATCGCCGAGATCCGCGGGGATCGCAGCCTGGCGATCGGCGAATTGCAGCGGGCAATCGATCTCGGGGGCCGGCAATGGGCGACGCTCCGTCGCTTGGCAATCATGCTTCATGCCGCGGGTCGCTACGACGAGGCGCGGGAGGTGATCCGCGATCTGGAGGGGCACGGCGGCACCGCCGTCGAGCGGATTGTCGCCGACATGGAGGCCCGTGGAGGGAGGGTGTCGGCAGCGCTGGCCAGGGGAGAGCGGATCACCCCAGGAAATTGTCGCGACCCGCTCCAGTGGATGTGGTACGGAAAGCTCCTCGGCGGCTGTGGCCAGCCGAACCTGGCCGAGGCGGCGTTTCGGAAGGCGATCGACGTCGCGCCTGATCGCCTCGACGCCAGGTTCGCCCTGATCCGCTATCTCGTCTCGCAGGGACGGCGTGGCGAAGCCCGGGAGGCGATTCGACGGGCCGAGCAGGCGATCCCCGCAGAGCGTCGGGATCTGTTCACCGTCCGCGCCCTCGAGACGCTCGAAGACGTCTCCGGAGCCGAATCGCTCCATCGCGAGAAAGTCGCGGCTGCTCCCCAAGACCTCGATGCTGCCAGAGGATTGGCGGAGTTCCTGATCCGCTCCGGCCAGGAAAACCAGGCCCGGGCGGAACTGCGGAGAATCATGGCGCTCGATGCTGCCCAGGGCACCCCGACCCTCGGCTGGGCGAAGCGGATGCTCGCCATCCGATTGGCCAAAGAATCGTATCCGGAGTTCCAGGAGGCGCTCGCGCTGCTCGCCACGAACGTCGATGGCGAAGGACTCCAGTCTGAGGACGATTTGGCGATCACGATCGATCTGCTGCAGGCACGGAGCGAACCCGCCCACTGGATGCAGGCCATCGATTTGCTCGCAGCCCTTGCCGAGCGGCGTTCACTCACCGTCGATCAGCGTTTCACGCAGGCTCGACTGGAGGCCCGCCTTGATCACTGGGAGGAGGCCCGGAAGGTTCTTCTCGACATTGCCCTCACCGAAGACGCCACGCCGGCCCTAAGGGCCTTCTTCGTCGATGGGCTCATCGATCATGGTGATCTCCTTGCCGCGCGGCAGTGGATGGACCGGGCCCGTGTGGGCGACAAGGATTCACCGGTCTTGCGGCGACTCGAGCTGAAACTGGCGGTTGCCCAAGGAAACCAGGCCAACATCGAGCGGGCGATGAAGCGTTTGCTTCCCGACGAGCGGGTGCGGAAGGAAAACATCGACCGGCTTCTGGCGGGGGCCAAGATCGCGGAGGAATTCGGCTTCGTAGAACCGGCGGGACGGTTTTACGAGGAGTATGCGTCTCTCGCCCCGCTCGGCGGGCTTGAACGCGTCGCCTTTCTCGGCCGCCAGCGGAAGACGGCTGAAGCGGTCGAAATCCTCATGGGTCTTCTCGGCGATTTTCCAGCCCCACGAATCCTCGGAACGCTCCAGGGCGTCATCAAGCAGGTTCCCGGGCCGCTCGATCAAGCTGTCTTCGCCAGGGTCAATTCGATCATCGACCGGGCACGGCGGGAGAATCCTGGCAACCTCGAGATCGAGTTCCGGGCCGCATCGATCTCGGAGCGAATCGGTAGTTCGGCGGAAGCAGAGGCGATCTACCGCCAACTCCTCGCTTCCGGGAATCTCGATGAGGAGCAGATGGCCAGGGTGTCGGCGAATCTGGCTTGGCTTCTGACGAGCGATGAGACGGCCCAGGAGGCCTTCGAACTCCTCGACCGGGCGATCCGCCGCCTCGGCCCCGATCCGGAGCTCCTCGACACCCGTTCGTTGGTCAGGCTTTCGCTCGGGCAGCCGATCCGGGCGCTCGAGGACATCCGCGAAGCAGTGCTCGAGCCGACCGCGCTGCGCTATCTCCATCTGGCGATCGTCGAGGCTGCCAATGGCCAGATTTCCGAAGCCCGTGCTGCCCTCGACCGGGCGCGAACGAAGGG
Organism: Candidatus Kuenenia stuttgartensis; assembly: GCA_945860405.1. Lineage (GTDB taxonomy): Bacteria > Planctomycetota > Planctomycetia > Pirellulales > UBA1268 > QWOP01. The sequence continues at coordinate 18,092 of CAMARC010000010.1, forward strand.
CTTGGCGGATCAGTGGCTCTCCCCAGCCGATCAGCAACGCTTGGAGGAGATCGAGAAGATCGTGGCGGAGCCCGCGGAGGCCCTCTCGCTCAACGGTCCGCCAACTCTGCCCGCGGAATGATCGATCTGGCCGGGGAAAAGACGGCAGCCTCTGTCGGCCTGAAAACCGCAAGAAGAGCCTTGATTTCCCGTTCCCTAGCAGCCCGTGGCCCAAGTCGATTTCTTGAGTCTCTGACCGTCTCATGATCAGCCGCTGATGGCCCGCGACCACGGCGCCATGAGCGCGACCAGCGCCGCCACCAGGCGATCCAGAGCCGACAGGAGTCGCTCAAAGTGAATCCAGGCGGTTTGCAGAAGAGCGCGGAGCCCCTGCATGCTCCTCGGACCACCGATTCCGAAGATCATTCGCATGATCGTCGAGAGATTGCGCGCTGCGACCATCATCAGGTGTCGCTTCGTAACGCTTGCGAGTCCTCGCAGCCATGTTCGTCTCGCCCCGCCGGTGTTGCAGACATGAGCGAAGGATCTCTCAGTGAGCTCGCTTCGCAGTCGCGAGAGTTGCTTGCCTCGCTCGCTCTGCGTGCGCCTTCGCGCGTTGTAGACGGCCCGCTGCTCTGCTGGATCCTTGTCCGTCCAGCGTCGCTGGTTCGGCGAAGCGCGCTCGAGGATGTAGGCCCGCATCCCGAGATCAGTCGCGAGCGTTACGACCTTCGTCGAGTGATAGCCCTTGTCGGCGACGATCGCCTGCAGATCGTTTTCCACTCCTGCCTGCTCCGCGTTGACCGCTGCATCGATCGCCGTATCGATGATCGTCTGCGTGTCGGGAGCGTTGCCGGGATGGACGGTCGCAGCGACGACGATGTCGGTGTCGAGATCGACGGCATGCTCGGCCTTGTAGGCCATGCGAGTCGTTCCGTCCTTCATCCGCGTGATCGTGGCATCAGGATCGTACGGGTTTTCCCAGTCGTCGTTCGAGACCTTCTTTCCAGGGCGATTTCGATCGAATTGGCGAAGCTCATCATCCGTTGGATCTTCGAGGCCAGCCTGATTCGCGAGCTTCTTCGTGTAGTCCTTCCAGCCCTTGCCAGAGTCCTTCCGCACTTGTCGTGCCATCGAAGCATTGGCCTGGATCGTCGTCGAGTCGATCCCGATGGCCTTGCCCCAGAGCAGCCCCTTGTGGGCGGCGACGGAGAGGATGAAGCGGAAGACCTCATTGAAGACTTCTTCGGGAAGCCGCTTGTGCGTCTTGCTCACGCAGGAGTGGTTCGGCACAGGATCAGTTGGGCCAAGGCCGAGGAAGTCACCGAGCGATCGGCTGTCGGTGCATCGCCACGAGATCGATCGGTGCGACTTCAGGCCTTCGAAGTTGCCGACGAACAGCATCCGATAGAAGCCACCCGGGCGGCACGCCAGGTCTCACAAAAGTCTCGGCAGAGTAGGGGGCACAGAGTTTCTCGACCAGCGGGTCGAAGCCGTTCTCCGCCAGCAGGCGGGTGGGTGCCGTGTCGTACGGATGGCCGGGAGACTTCGGCAGGTCCGAGGCCACGACGAAGGCCTCAAGCTACGGCTCCCGACGTCGCTTCCCGACTGCCATGCCCCCTGCTTGGTCTTTCGCCGATCAAGCCAAAGGCGGTGGAAGCAGTTTAGCGTTGTCCGCTCAGGCGAAGGGGACTTGGGCCACGGTTGCTAGCCCCCATGAGGGCCAAGCCGTGCGTTGCATCTCAGCCGCATCTTGCCGGCGGGCCGTGGGTGGGCAGCCTTCTGCTCAGGCGCCGCCACAGCGGACCGTACGCGAAGTGTGCCGATTGGCAGTGGCCCGAGCCTTGTTGAAGAGCGAGACGAGAGCATCGCCAGACACACTGCCAGAGAGGTGACAGAAGGCACCGTGGCAGCGGGCCCAAACCTCGTGATCGATCGAATCCTCGTCGCCACAGACGACGAGGAGCGTTTCGGGACGGTCGGAGATCTGTTCGGCAGCCCGCTGCGCTGCCGTCAGATCACCCCCGAGCGGATGGATCAGATCAACGACCACGAGTTGATAGTCATGGCTGGCGACGGCGTCGAAGTCGATCTCATCGACCGGCGCATCGCAGATCGACCAACCGGCGAGTTCCGTGGCGGCCTCGAGACGGCGCCTCACCGCGGGATCGGCCGAGAGCACCAGCGACGAAAGGTTCCCGGGCACCGTGGCGAGCCGCGAAATTGGCGTCACTTGGCGAATGCGAATCGTTCCCCGATCAACGGAGGCCTCAACGTCGAAGAAGACCATCATGGTCGTGTTCCTTGCGAACTTGGGGTGTTGTCGGCTGTGGAAACGGTGTCGAGAACGTGGAGCGAACCGAACTGACGCAGTTCAGGCGGACTTTACTTTCCGAACTCCGGAGCAGGCCTTGAAACCCTGACGTCGTCGGTGATCGAGAAGGGCCAACACGCCCGCGACGAGAGACAGAGTGCTGCCACCAGAAGCAGGATCGATCTCAGGCACAGCACCGAGCACGACGGTCGTCCGGGCCATGACCCTCATCACGAAGCCATCGATCACGGACTGACCATCGAAGTTCGCCAAGGGAACCCTGGCTGTGCTGACGAAGAAGCTTTGCCCGAGGTTGGGGAGCAGACCGTTGGCACGGGCCTCAGTTTGAGTGAGGTAACGGGTGTTGTTGTAGACGACCGATCCGCGAGGATCCTCGAAGTAGTACTGGAAGTTCGCTCCGGCGATCGCCGAGGCCAAGCTGTTGGAATCACTCTTGTCGGTGAAGAATCCACCTTGCAGCGACGTAAAGGCGGAAGTCGTGAAGGTGGCCGTCACGCTTGGGTTGAAATAGAGGTTGACGATGTTTTCGTTGCCGAGGGAGGCGAGGAACGGGTTGGCGGTATCGGTGATCCGCAACACGTCGTTGCCTGACGCTGCGGCGTTGCTCCAGTTCGGCGCACCCGTCTGCGTGAATTCGAAGTTGAACGACGTGTTGCCGGCGGATCGCGGGTCGACCTGACCGACCGTGAGAATGCCGGGGCTGTTACCGGGATCGACGCTTCCGGCACCCGAAAGGACGCCTTCGAAGCGGCCGTGGCCGCCAAAGGAGGCGCCACCGGCCACCATGACATTCCGCGAGGCCAACGTGCCGTCGAGGATCAGCCTGCCCGCCTGGACCGCGGTATCTCCGGCGTACCGGCTGGCTCCACGAAGCGTGAGCGCCTCCGCCCCTGCCTTGATCAACCCACCGGAGCCGACAAGGCCGTTGGAGAACGTCGTTGCCACGTTCGTCGTGATCGTCCTGGTCGTGCTGCCCAAATCGTTGGAGCTGCCAAGAAACAGGAAATCGCCGTTCCTGGAGCTGTCACCGATGGTCGCATTCCCGTTGAAGATAAGGTTGTTGGTAAGGGCGCGGGTTTCGTTGACAGACGACGCCAGGGTTCCGCCGCTGAAGGTGATCGCACTGCTGCCGATCGAATAATCATTGGCGAGGCGGAGCGTTCCCGCCTGAAGGTCCGTGCCACCGTCGTAGCTGTTGACGTTGGTGAGGGTGAGATTCCCCGTTCCCTGCTTGACGAGGCTGGCATTCTGCCCCTCGATGACGCCGCTGAACGTGGTGTTGGCCACCGTGTTGAACGTGTTACGTCCCGCAGCAAGCAGCGTGTCGCCCATGAAGGTCAGGGCGTCGAGGTGCGAGGCATCGCCGAACTGGACGGTGCCTGCCCCCATCGTGATGAGGTTGTTGAAAGATCGGCTGCCGCCACTGGAGCCGAGAATGCTACCGTTGAGGTTGAGGACGCCGGTGCCGAACGCGAAATCGTTGGCGGCGAACAGCGAGCCTTGAGAAAGCGTCGTGCCCCCCGCGTAGGTGTTCGTGCCGCTGAGGATCAAGGCCCCCAGGCCGTCCTTGGTGATCCCACCGTTGCTGATGACGCCAGAGAAGGTCGCGTTCGACCTTGTTGTCATCCGTCGAATCTCGCCGCCGAGATCGACCTGATTCGTGAACGTGAGCGCCCCGATCGAGTCGATGTAATCACCGACCGTGAGGTCACCAAGGAAGATCATCGCGTTGGCGAACGTGTGCGGCGTGCTGTCGGCCGAGCCGATCGCCCCACCGTTGAAAACAAGGGCACCGGTGCCGAACGAGTTGTCGTTGCCAGCACGGATCATTCCCGCGGTGAAGGTCGTTCCGCCGGAGTAGGTGTTGCTGCCGGAGAGCGTCAGCACGCCGTCGCCCAATTTCGTCAGCCCGGCCCCGCCTCTCATCCCCCCCGCAAACGTCGTTTTCGCATTCACGGTGAAGGCCCGGTTCTCACCGGTGGTGCCGAGGTTTGCCGAAGTGGCAAAGAGCATGGCACCGTCGTTTTTGCCGTCGCCGAACGTTACGTTCCCATTGATCGTGACCGTGTTGGCGAAGGTGCGGGCCGCGGAAGCCCCACTGCCGTCCGACGAAATGGTCGGTGAGGTCGTGCTACCGAGAGCCACGTTGCCGGTGCCAAACGCCCGGTCGCTTCCGGCGAACAGCACACCCTCCGTGAGGGTTGTGCCCCCGGCGTAGGTGTTGAAGCCTGTCATCGTCAGCGCCGCAGCACCCGCCTTGACGATGCCGCCGTTGGTCACAACTCCGTCGAAGGTGACATTGGCACTGGTCGTGAATGTCCGCACGGCACCCTGGAGATCGACGCCACTGCTGAAGGCGATGCTGCCGGGGTTGGCTGAGTCGCCAAACGTCATGTTGTTGCCCACGACGACGTTGTTCGCGAACGTCCGTGTGCTTTCTTCGGACCCCGTGGAAGAGAGCGTGCCTCCGTTGAGAGCCATGACGCCGGTGCCGAAGGCCCGGCTGTTACCGGCGACCAAGGTCCCCTGCGAGAGCGTCGTCGCGCCGGTGTAGGTGCTGGCGTCGTTGAGCAGCAGCGCCCCGACGCCCGTCTTGGTGATTTTCGAGACGTCCCCGAGAGGATCGATGATTTGGGCGTTGACGGCCAACTGCCCCGAACCTTCGATCTGCCAATCCCCAGAACTCGTGATCGTGCCGGCGTTCACGGACTGGCTGCCTGCGGTGAGGTCGGTGCGGATGACCGAAGAAGGTCCTGAAAGCGCCAACACACCGGCGTCCGTGGCGCCGATCACCAAGCCATCCCGAGAGCCATTGAGTTGGAGCAATCCCTGGCTGTACGTGGTCGCACCTGTGGAGTCATTGAGCCACAGGTTCGCTGCCGGGGAATTTGTGGCGGCGGGCGAGGACCAGCCAACTTCCGCCGAAAACGCCGACGATTGAACAAAAAGAGAGAGGCTTGCAGCGATCAAGCCAGGAATCCGGAAGCGTACTGAGTTCTTCATGAGTCGACTTCTCTAGGAGGCTTCGTGCCAATGCGACGACGTAAACCGTGAAAAAACGCTTCGATTCCACCGACACCCGAGGGCTGCGACTTCGCGGTGTGCACGCCTTTCGCCTCGGAGGCAAAGCGAACCGCGAATCGACGGCACGGAGTTTTTGAAAATCCGGAAACAGACACTCAATCACTCTTGGAGAGAGTCATGCCCGAAAAAATTGCCAACGCAACCATCACTCGCCGGTTTCTCACGATTGGCTTTTCCAACAATCGGGAAATGAATGGTTTTCATCGGGAAAACCGCTTGTCGGCGAGCAAACTCCCTTTCCCCGATGCGAGGAAGCGCGGCTCGCGATAAGACACTTTGCGCAATTGACCAAGCGCATTGCGAAGTGCAGAAAGCGCAATCCCGCGTCACGCATCCTGCTGTGGGCGATCTGCGTCGCGCAGATCACAACGCGTTTGCTGCGGGAAATACGGTGCTCCGCCGCGGTCTGCGTCGGGCAGAGTGCCTCACGCAGCGTGCCTCAGGCGAATCGCTCGGCGTGATCACGCCGTCAACGGGGTCGATCGCGATCGGCATTTGTTGGCCCGCCGCATTCGCGCCGGCCTTCACGGTGGCACGATCAGGGGCAACGCTCGACGAGCTCCGCGAGCGGGCCGAAGATCAGGCGCGGCGGCGTTCGAGGACTTTGGAAGGTTGTTCGCCGAAGCGTGTGGTGTATTCGCGGGAGAAGGTGGAAAGGCGGGAGAAACCGCAGCCGGTGGCGATCTCGGCCACCGAATCCTCGGGCTTGGCACTTTCCAGCCGTTGGTGGGCAAGGTCGAGCCGTTGATCACGGATCCAACGGGTCGGGGAGACCCCGAGACGCCTCAGGAATGCCAACTGGAGGCTCCTCGCCCCTCTCCCGAACACTTGCTCCAAGTGGGTCAGGGTGAGCGGCTCGGTGATGTGGGCCATGATGTGCTCGCAGACCTGACGGATCCGGTCGGCGTCGTCATCCGAGTCAATCGCCTGGAGCACGGACGGGAGGAGTTGTTCGGGGGCCAGAGCCATGGCAATCGTGCGATAGAAGGAGTCGTCGATGCCCATCAGCATGAGCACCGCCGGCTGGCAAACGTGGGCGTCGACGGTGTTGCAGAGTCGACGGATCGTGGTGTCGAACGAGATTCCGCCGTGGACGAGGGGGACAATGCGGTCGCGATCGAGGTCGAACGGGAGTTCGGCGTCGGCGGAGAGGCCCAGCATGTCGCGGACGGTGTTGGCCAAGCGGGTGACATCGAGGGCGATGCACAGCGACGAACGCGGCCCGCGGGTGACCGTGTCACCTGATCGGTGACGGCCACGGACGAAGATCGCCGATTGGCCGGCAGCACACGTGAGGTTGAGCGTCCCTGATCGAAGCGTCGTGCCGCCATGGAAAGGAACGAGGAGGAGGGTCTGGTCGTTCCGTTCCGCCTTCGCCGTCATGGCCGACGTTGCCGAAGCGACGAGGCAGAGCTCCTTGATGCGGACCGCGATCGCTCGTTGCCGGAAGTGGTCGGGGTTGCCGATCGGATCGCACGACCGCAGGGACGGGATCGCCTCACTCAGCGCCCGCTGGCAGCCGGAGGTGTCCTTGCTGATGCGGGCCACGGAGTCGCCAAAAGGCAGGGGTGGGAGCCAAGTGGAGCTTCGTGACATGGGGAAGTCGCAAGTGCGTGGGGGACGACCAGGCAAAGAGACGGCGCGGAAAAACCGGCGCGAACGACCAGAGTGGCCCGCCCGACTAGGGCAGCGCCGCAGCGCTGGTTTCGCCACTGGAGACTTCGACGCCTTCGGATGGCTTCAGACACGAAAAAACGATCGCCCGTCATCGAAATACCAGAGGCGGACAAGACCCTGATGGCGCAGCCAGCGCGTCGGGAAAAACCGGACCGCAGGGCCGCGGAAGCGGCGAAATCGGCCGCCCAGAAAAGAAATCAGCCGCACAACCCGCTCTCGCGGACTGTGCGGCTGACCTGTGCCGATTCCGAATACCCCCACGGGGAGTCGAACCCCGGTTTTCGAGCTGAGAACCCGACGTCCTGGGCCACTAGACGATGGGGGCGAAGGACCTATGAACTTTTAGCAGCAGAGCCGCGGGTGTCAAGCCGCAGAACCTGAGGAAAGGGCCTTTTCCTGCGGGAAAACCCCCGACACCTCGTTTATCGACGGGCCCGGGCCCGGAGCTTGATCGAGCCGGCGATGGGCCACAGGACCGATGCGGGCGGCACTTTCCCACCCTGGTCTGGCTCGTTGGCGGGCAGGCCGTGGCCAAGGCACCCCTTCGCCAAAGCCAATCCGCAAAGAACTCGCGGGGGCTCAGCGGGAGGGCAGCCGAAACAACCGACTGCGCCGGGGGGGAGTTCGGCCGAGGATGAATCCCACCCCGAGCGCCAAGAAAGCCACCGCGGCGACGCTCATCCACGATCGACGCGTGGCCTCCGCCTCGTACCGCTCGCGCTCCATCGCCGACTGGAGTCGGAGCGTGGCATTGCGCACGTCGTTCGTTGCCGTCTGGGCCCGCCGATCGGTCGACCGTGTGCCGTCGTGGCTGGAACGCTCACGAAAATCCTCCACGCCGGTGCGGAACCGGCCATCCGGCGGGGCGCTCCCGTCCGACCACGCCAGCGGGGATTTCTGTCGACGGACTCCGGGAAACTCGGTCTCCTCAGCCGATTCGACCGCGTGGAGGAGGTCGCCAGGGGACTGGTAACGCTCCTCCGGTGACTTGGCGAGGAGCCGGAGGACGATCGTCGTCAGGGATGGGGGCAGGTCATCACGGTGGAGCTCGAGCGCTTCAGGCATCTCGGTGAGGTGCGCCAGGGCCACCGCCACGCTGGTCGAGCCACCAAACGGGGGCCGTCCGGCAAGAAGATGGTAGAGCGTGGCTCCGAGCGAATAGAGATCGCTGCGCGTGTCGACCGCACGCCCCTCGGCCTGCTCCGGGCTCATATAGAGGGGAGTGCCCAGCGCCGTGCCGTCCTGGGTGAGCTCCGGCCCCTCCTCGACGGCCGACAACACCCTCGCCAGGCCGAAGTCAGCCACCTTCACTTCCCCGGCGGGCGTGACGAGGAGGTTTTCCGGCTTGATGTCACGGTGGACCACCCCCTGCCCCGCCGCCCGCTCGAGGGCCGAGCCGACTTGGGCCAGCACGGCGAGGGCCTGGCGGGCGTCGAGCGGGCCACGCTCCTGCAACCACGTCCGGAGCGTCGGGCCGGCGACGTATTCCTCGGCGAGAAAATGGTGCCCTTCGATGCAGTCCACCTCGTGGATCTGCACGATGTTGCCGTGCACGAGCCCGGCCGCAGCACGGGCTTCCTGCGAGAATCGGAGGACGGCGTTCGGCCGGGCGGCCGTCTCGGGCCGGAGGACCTTCACGGCGACCGCCCGCGACAGCGATGCCTGCTCCGCGAGATAGACGTCGGCCATCGCTCCACTGCCGAGGCGACGGAGCAGACGGTAACCCCCCAGACGCATGCCGGACAGGTCTTTGGGGCCGCGGATGGGAAGGTCGCTGTGCATCACTCCGCCAGTATCGGACCGCCGTGCGGTTTCGGCAATTCAATCATCCCCGATCCAATCGTCGCGCGTCGGCCGCCGCCCGCGGCGCGAGCCACGCCTTCCCCCGAGCACCGTTTTCAGGCCGAAGAGGGCGAGCGCAGCGCCCCCCGCGGCCACGAGCATCGCCCGGCCGTTGGCGCGGACGTCGAGGAGTTCATTCAAGGTCCGCCCGACCGGCCTCCCCTCGGGGAGTTCGCCCCAGGCCGGAGGAGGTGGCGGAATCGTCGCCGGAACCATGGCCGTAGACGTGACAGGAGGAACCGGCGTGGGGGAGAAATCGGAACGATCGCCAGACGGAGGGATGGTAGGGACGGCGGCAGTCGATGACGGCGACGGCTGACCTAGCGACGCCGACGCTTCCCGGGGGGCCATGGCGATCGCCGCCGCAATGACAGGGGGGGACGGCTCGGACTCTGGCTCCGGCGGGAGCGACAACGGCAAGGTGGGGGGCACCGTGGTTGCCGGCATTCCGGTGGGCGCCGCGGCGAGGACTGCGTCCCCCCCTGCCCCGACGATGCCTGGGGCCGCCGGGAGTGAAGCCCGTAGGGAGGCGGCCATCTCGGGGGTCAGCCCTTTCGAGCCGACGCTGGCGAGGAACGTTTGGACGCGGGTCGAGCAGGCCCCGATCGTGTGCCCCTGGGCCTGGCCGAAGAGGATTCCCGCAAGTTCACCGCGGGCGTTGAGAATCGGGCCACCGGAATCACCCCGACGGGCCGTGGCCTTGAGTTCGACGAACTCCAACGGATACCCGCTCCCCGGAGCCAGGTATTGGGTGCAGGGCCCGGCCTCCGATCGGAACGGACCCTTGCCATAGCCGGCGATTGAGAGTGGCTCACCGATCGCCGGTGGGGCCGGCGCGATCGGGATCGGGACTGTTCGCGGTCGCCAGATCGCGACCGCCGCGAGATCCCAAGGCTCGTCGTGGCGGATGACCGTTCCCGCCGTCTGGAATCCGTCCGGAAACTGGACGAGGACCGCCGACGACGCTCCCCGGATGACGTGCCAATTGGTGAGAACGAGGCCCTGCGAGGGGTTGATATCGACGAGCACCCCCGACCCCATCGAGGTGCCTCCGTTCTCCGGGGCGATGATCCGTACCACGGCCGGGTGGGGAGGCTGCCCGCTGCCGAGGTAATCGGCGAAGGCATCTGGTGAAAACGAATCTTTGGCGGGTGTCTGTGGTGACCAGCCCCAATTCCAAGGCGCGAATTGTGCCGATGCTGACGGGGCCGTCGCCACCAGCCATGGCGCTACGACCACCCACGCCAGTGCCCGAGCGAGACTCCGCATCGGATTCCTTCCCCGGCGCCCTTGTCGGAACGACCTCGGGCCGCCCCGATGGCGTTGGCTCAGCGTGGAGCGCGCCGCATCGCCTGCCTACGGATCTCCCTGGCGAGGATCCGCTGGAGCAGTTCCTCGCGCAGCCGGGCCCGTTCCTGCTCGATCTCGGCCGCCGCGTTTGCCGCCTTGCGTCTCAATCCCTGACCAGAATGCGTCACCATCGCCCGGTCTCCTGGGGCGGGGGCGCGCGGCGCCTCCCGGTCGTTGGCTCATCGGCGGGGACGGGGGCACCGAACCAGCCCAGGACCATGGGGCGGAAACGTCCGCATGGTCGTCATCCCTTCCCCAGCTTGCCCAGGAAGACCAGCCAGGCGTCGTCGTCCGCGCGGGATCGCTCAGCATCCAGAGGCGGGAGAGACGACGAAGCCGTCGTCGAGAAGATGTTTCCGGAGGGCATCAACCTGGGCTTGATCGGCCGTCTGCACCGTCACCTCGACTGTCACCGAGAACACATCCGCCCCGGAAAAGGTGCGGTCGTGAACGATCTCGAGAACGCCCGCACCAGCGGCGGCAATCGTCGCGGTCAGCCTGGCGATGCCGCCAGGACGGTCGACAATGCGGGTCCGGAACCGCCACAAGCGCCCATCGACTGCCAGGCCATGGTCGATGACCCGTCCGAGCGTCGACATGTCGATGTTGCCGCCACAGAGGAGGAGCACGACGCGTTTGCCGCGGAGGTCGGCCAATTCGTCGCCGAACGTCGCTGCCAACGCCGCTGCCGCCGCGCCCTCGACGACCGTCTTCTCCAATTCGGAGAGCCGCAGAACGGCCAGCGCCAGGGCCTGTTCATCGACCGTCACGACCCGGTCCACCAACGGGGCCGCCAAGGGGAACGACACATCTCCCACCTTTCCCACCGCCAGTCCATCGGCGAGGGTCGGCCGGAGCGGCACCTGGACTGGGCGCCCGGCCGCAAGCGAGGCCGAGAGGCTTCCGGCGGAGGCTGGCTCCACCGCGATGATCGAGATCGACGGTCGCAGTGCTTTGGCTGCGATCGCCACCCCGGCAAGGAGCCCGGCCCCGCCGGTGGGCACGATGATCGCGTCGGCATCGGGTACGTCCGCGAGCACCTCCAAGGCCATCGTTCCCTGACCGGCGATCACCCGCGGATCATCAAATCCGTGGATTCTCTCCAGCCCGTCGCTGACAGCGATCTCGACTGCCTTCGCGCGAGCGTCCTCGAACGAGTCTCCTTCGAGAATCACCTTGGCACCGAGACGGCGGCAGGTGGCCACCTTCACCAGCGGGGCGAAGCGCGGCATCACGACCGTCACGGGAATCTCGAGCAGCCGCCCATGCCAAGCGAGGCCGAGGGCATGATTGCCGGCGGACGCGGCGATCACCCCGCGAGACCGGGCGTCGGCGTCGAGGAGTTCCAGGGCGTTGCGGGCGCCTCGCTCCTTGAACGAACCTGTCCGCTGCATGAGGTCGAGCTTGCACCAGATGCGGAAACCGGTCAGCTCAGAGAGCGGTATGCTCGGCGGACAGGGGGTGCGGGCGATGCCAGCAGCGATCCGTTGGTGGGCTGCGCGGATGTCATCGATCGTCACCGCCGGGCTTGGTCGCCGGCTCGTCATGGCGTGATCCGTTTCGGGGTATGGAACGAGCGGACGTCGATCCATTCCATCCCGGCCCTCGTGGCGGCGGCGATGCCGAGGTCACTGTCCTCCCAGACGACGCAACGTTCAGGGCGGACACCGAGACGCCGCGCGGCTTCGAGGAACGGATCTGGGTCCGGTTTGTGGCGGGCCGTGTCCTCACTGGCGACGATCAGGTCGAAGGCACCAGAGAGCCCGATATGGGCCAGGATCCGTTCGCACACGGCCCGATGTCCCCCGGTGACCACCGCGATCGGGATTCTCCCGCGCGATCGACGGACGACGTCGACGACCGGGTCGATCGCCGCGACATGCTCCAGCCGGGTCAAAAACGACTCCTCCTTCGTCTGCACGGCCGTCTCGATGTCGACGTCGAGACCGACCTCCCGGGCCAACGTGGCCACGATGTCACGGGTTGGGCGGCCCCCCATGGCGTAGAAGCGGTTCTCGTCGAAGCACAATCCGTGCAGTTCAGAGAGATGGAGCCAGGCCAGGAAGTGGGCCGGCATGGTGTCGGCGAGCGTCCCGTCGCAGTCGAAGAGGAGGGCGTCGTGGTTTTGGAGGTGCCACATGATGGGATCGCGCGAGGATGTCGGTAGGGCTTCCCGGAAGGGGATCCTCGGCCCAGTTATACGGGTTGGAGCGGTTTTTCGCCCGATCCAAGCCAGCCGCCGGCCGTGGAAGTAACCTAAGGTTGTGCAGTCTTGGAGGTGTAGCTCCGGGGCTGGTTCTCCCGTTTGGCCCGGCACTGTTGTTCAGCCATGCGCCTCCCTGCCATCGGCATCCGTCCCCGGATCCTCGTTCTCGGGGCGTTCACGCTCCTCCTTCTGACGCTCCTCGTGTGGGGCGGCTACCGTCGTGGCGTGGAGGTGCTCGGTGAATCGGCCCAGGAAGCGATCCGCGGACAGGCCGCGGCGATCGCCGCCGAACTGGATCGCGGCACCCTCGAGGCACTGACGGCGGCCCGGGGCATGGCGCTGGCCGCAGCCCAGGGGCTGGCCGAGGATGAGGCGTCCCTGGGCAATCTCGCTCGGGCCGTTCTCGACGGACAGCCTCGATTCGCGGCAACCTGGTACGTCCTCGAACCGGTACAGGGCAACGCGTCGACCACGGCGCGGGTGCTCGGCTGGAACCGCGATCCCCTCAATCCAGGCTCGATCAATGCCGCCCCCGCGGGGGCGGCATCGCGATCCTCGCTCGATGCCCGGGGGTACGGCCGCAGCAGGATCCAGGCCGAGGAGAATGTCCGCACCGATGTCGGAATCGTCACCGAGCCTCACGAGGACGGCGGCGCGAAAGTCATCGACCACACCTGGCCGATCGTCCTTGCCGGGCGATTCCAGGGATCTGCCGGCGTGAGTTCATCGCTCGAGGATCTTGATCGACGACTCGACAAAATCCGTGACCGACTCGCCCGGGCCGGATGGTCGGCGGCAATCTCGGTGGTGGGACCCGAAGGCCGGATGATCGCCAGCACGGAGGCCAAGGCGGAAGAGCGAGGCCAGGCGCTGGCCGAGACGGCCTGGATGCGGATTGTCGACCTTCTCGACGGGGCACAGTCCTCGGTCATCCGCGGCCCCGATGTCGAGACCGGTGCCGACTGCCTGTTCGCAGGCGCCGAAGCGCCGAGCACGGGTTGGACGGTCGTGGTGAAGCTCGCGTGGCGACAGATCACCGGTCGTGTCCAGCGGCCGATGTTCGACATTCTCCTCGCCGCCGGTGCGGCGCTGGCCCTTCTCACGGCCCTGATCACGTGGCTTGCCAACCGAGTCAGGCGTCGCGTCGCCTCGGCCGCCGCCGTGGCGCGGAGGGTGGCCGCCGGCGATCTTACCGGTGGCTTCGATCAACGGGGCGGCGACGAGACTGGGCAACTGCTCCGGGATGTCAGTCACATGACGCAAAGCCTGCGGAGCATCGTCGAGCAGGTGAAGGATGCCAGCCGTGAACTCGGGGCCACGTCCCGCGACCT
>CAMARC010000011.1 GCA_945860405.1 Candidatus Kuenenia stuttgartensis
CTCCTCAAGGGGATCGCCGACCACGTCGAGGCCGATGTCGAGGAGGCGCGGGGGAAGTATGCCGCGAGCCTCGAGATCATCGAGGGCCCGCTCATGAGTGGGATGCAGGTCGTCGGCGACCTGTTCGGGCAGGGGAAGATGTTCCTGCCGCAGGTGGTGAAGAGCGCGCGGGTGATGAAGCGAGCGGTCGAATACCTCAAGCCGTTCATGGAAGCTGAGAAGCAGGGGCAGGAGCAGACCTCCCGCGGGCGGGTGCTCATGGCCACGGTGCGCGGCGACGTTCACGACATCGGCAAGAACATCGTCGGCGTGGTGCTCGGCTGCAACGGCTACGAGGTGATCGACCTCGGCGTGATGATCCCGGCGGCAAAGATCCTCGAGACGGCCCGGACGGCGAAGGTCGACGTCGTCGGCCTCTCTGGGCTGATCACGCCGAGCCTCGAGGAGATGGTTCACGTCGCCGAGGAATTCGAGCGTGAGGGGCTCACGCTGCCGATCCTCATCGGCGGAGCCACGACGTCCGCCCGGCACACGGCGGTGAAGATCGCCCCGAAGTACTCCGGCGACATCATCCACGTGCTCGACGCTTCGCGGGCGGCCGGCGTCGTGGAGAAGCTCATCAATCCGGCCAGCCGGGAGGGCTTCTCCCGCGACAACCGCACCGCTCAGGCACGCGACGTGGAAAACTTCAAGCGGCGGCAGCAGGCGACGCTCGTGCCGCTCGCCGACGCCCGGGCGAAGCGCTGGACGACCGACTGGTCGACGGCGCCGATCGACGTGCCGTCGTTTCTGGGAATCAGCCGCCTCGACTCGATACCGCTTGAGGAACTCGTTCCCTACATTGATTGGTCGCCCTTCTTCCAGGCCTGGGAGCTGAAGGGGAAGTTTCCTGCGATCCTCGATGACGTGGTGGTCGGGACCGAGGCCCGCAAGCTCCACGAGGATGCCCTCCGTTTGCTGGATCGCGTCGTTTCCGAGGGGAGCCTTCAGGCCCGCGGCGTGTACGGGTTCTTCGCCGCCAATGCCCAGGGCGACGACATCCTCCTCTACACCGACGAGGCGCGGACGAAGGAGTTCGGTCGCATCCACACCCTCCGGCAGCAGTGGGAGCGAAAGGGACAGGACACTTTCCATGCCCTCGCCGACTTCGTGGCGCCGGTCGGAAGCGGTCGCAAGGATTACATCGGCGCCTTCGCCGTCACCGCGGGGCACGGATGCGAGGCCCTCTGTGCCGCCTTCGACAAGATCCAAGACGACTATTCCTCGATCCTCGTCAAGGCGATCGCCGATCGGTGTGCCGAGGCGTCTGCCGAATGGCTCCATGCGAAAGTGCGTCGCGAATGGGGCTTCGGCCGGGCCGAGGCCCTCTCCACCGAGGATCTCATCGAGGAGAAGTACCGCGGCATCCGTCCGGCGCCCGGATACCCGGCCTGCCCAGACCACACCGAAAAGCTGGCCCTGTTCGATTGGCTCGGGGCCAGGGAGGCGGCTGGAATGGACCTTACCGAGAGCTTTGCGATGACCCCGGCGGCGAGCGTTAGCGGTCTTTATTTTGGCCATCCGGAGGCCCACTATTTCGCGGTCGACCGGATCACGAGGGAACAGGTTGAAGACTACGCCGCCCGCAAGGGGATGACGCTGGCAGAGGTGGAGCGATGGCTGGCCCCGAACCTCGGCTACGACCCCTCGTGACCCTGCCTCCCGCCATGCCCCGTTCCGGCGCGGCGGCGCTGACTTGTGGCGCGGTCGTGACGGCTGTGCCGGCCTCTCGGCCCTTTCCGGGGGCGCCGACTGATTCCTCTGGCGAGAGCCTGCCGAACTGAGGGATGGAGGTCGATCCATGCCCCGCCGCGCCCAAGGTCCGTCCAAGCCAGCCCCCCCGGGCCCGGCCCCGATCCTCTCTCCGGCGCCCCTGCCGGTGATCGTGAAGCGAGAGCGCGGGCGGCGGGTGATCCTCGACGTCAGCCCCGCCGCAGAAACAGGCCCTGCCTCGAATGCCCTGTTCGTGGAGCGGTTCATGACGTACGTCCGCCACGAACGGGCCCTGGCCGACAACACCCTCCAGGCCTACGCCCGCGATCTGCGTGACTTCAGCGCCTGGCTCGGGGGACGCAACGCCGCAGCAATTTCGATCCGCGATCTCGGCGACTACCTCGGCCATCTCTCCAAGAAGGGGCTGGCTCGGGCGAGCGTGGCCCGCCAGGCGGCGACCCTCCGCGTCTTCTTCGCCTTCCTCCAACTCGAGGGGACGGTTTCGGAAAGCCCGGCCGAACTCCTCGCCGCCTCGCGCCGCGACGACACCATTCCCGGCGCCCTGTCGCCGGAGCAGGTCGACCGCCTCCTTGCCAGCCCCGACGGCAGGTCTCCGACCGGCCAGCGCGACAAGGCCCTTCTTGAACTGCTCTACGCCACCGGCTGCCGGGCCTCGGAGATCTCGTCGCTGAAAGTCACCGACATCCACCTCGCCGAGTGCTTCTGCACCTGCCATGGCAAGGGAAACAAGGAGCGCGTCGTTCCGCTCGGTGCCCGCGCGGTAAGCGCCGTTCGCACGTGGATCAATGGCCACCGCGGCACCTACGCCACCAATGCCGAGAGCATCCCTCCTTGGGCGATGCTCTCGTCCCGCGGCAACCGGCTGTCACGGATGCGGATCTGGGAGATCGTCACCGACCACGCCCGCAAGGCCGGAGTGCCCCCCGACATCGGCCCCCACACCCTCCGCCACAGTTTCGCGACCCATCTTGTCGCCGGAGGGGTCGATCTCCGCCACGTTCAGGAAATGCTTGGCCACGCAAGTATCGCCACGACGCAGCGCTACACGCACGTCGATGCAGGCCGACTCAAGGGCATCCACGGCCGCTTCCATCCGCGCGGGTGAAAGACGCGACCGGGCGGACGGACCACGCACAGGCTCACCGCCAAAGAAACGCCGTCGGAACGTCAGCCCTTCTTCGGCGGCGTGAACTTGATCTTTCGGATCAGCTCCACCACCTGGCCGTTCTCCACTTTCCCCGACACGGCCGTGATCGCCTTGACGACGTTGACGTATTTGAGCGCGTAGTCGGCGTCGAACTCGACTTCCGTTTTCTCGGCGAGCGAATTGGGGCCACTGTCGGCCCCGACAAGCCCGATGATTCGCTTGCGCAGCTCGTCGAAGTCGGCGACAGGCGTGCCATTCATGGCGATCGAGGCGAGGCTCCCGTCGGGCCCGGCCGAGAGCTTCACGCGGACCGGCGGAACCTGCTGGTCGTCTGGGGCTGCCGCAGCAGCGGCCGCGATCGGCATGCGGATGTCGAAATCCCCTTCGGGTGCGATGACCTTGAGGGTGCACATGAAGAACGACATCAACTGGAACACGACGTCGATCATCGGCGTCATGTTGATCTCGACCTTGTCGGTCAGTCCTGAACTGGATCTGCGTGCCATCGGTTCACCGCCTGTCGTCGTACTGCGCCCGGAGGGCGAACCGTTCGAACCCCTTCTCCTGGCAGATGCGGATGATGTCCTGCACCTCCCCCGTTTTCGCCCGGCCATCGGCCCGCACGATGATCGTCGCCGAATTCGGCTCGCGATTCTCGTCGATCATCAACGTCTTTTCACGCTCCAGATAGGCGCCGATATCCCGCACGGCGACGAGCTCGCCGGCGTAGATCACCGAACCGGCATTCGTGAGCTGGAGCGTGATTGGCTTCTCGATCACCCCGTCGGCCGGCTTGGCGAGTTGGCTCGACGGAAGCTGGATGCGGTCATCCTGCTCCGCCTCCGAGAAGTTCATCACGAACATGAAGAACGTGATCAGCTGGAACGTCATGTCGATCATCGGCGTCATGTCGATTTCGGTGTTCGACGGACCGCCGCTGCGTTTGGCCATGGATCAGATCGCTGGGGTGAACGGGGTCTGCTCGGGTGAACTGGCCGCCATCGTCACTTCTTGACGCCGACTGACTGGAAGCGGGACATGAGCCTCTCCGACTCTTCGGCAACCTCGCCGTTGAGCTTCTGCAGCCAATTCTTGAACAGTGCGAAGCAGGCGATCGCCGGGATAGCCAACCACAAGCCGATGAGGGTCGTGATCAGGGCCTGCGAGATACCGATGGCGAGTTCCGAGGGCTTGGGGGCCGTGGCCGACTTGGCGATCACCATGAACGCCCCGACCATCCCGTCGACCGTGCCGAGGAGGCCGAACATCGGCGCCAGCGCCCCGATCAGCGAGACGTAGCTGATCTTGTGTTCGAGCTTCATCGCCTCCTCATCCTCCGACTCTTGCATCGCCTCCGCCGCTACCGCATGGCCCGACTGGATCTTGCTCATGCCGGCAGCCAAGACGTGGCCGAGGTAGGAGTCGTCGGCCTTGGCCAGATCGTAGGCCTGCTGAAACTCCTTGGCGTCGAGGTGGGCCTCGAAACCCTCCCGAAGGGCCTTGGGCATCAGTGCCTCACGGCGGACCTGGAGGAAACACATCACGAGGAGCGCGACAAGCGCGAACGAGAGGAGGAGGAAAATGATCACATACCGCAGGCCGAGCGCGTTGTAGTAGAAGACGAGCATGCTCTCCCCCTCCGCTTGGCCCCCGTCCTCGTCGGCGAGGTCGTCTTGGGCGACGGCAACGCTGGGGGCAAGCACGGGGCCGACGGCCGCCGTCGCCGGAAGAAGGAGGGCCAGGGCCATCGCGGCCCGCGAGAGCGTTGCACGGAGGCCACGCAGGAACGACGCCCCTGCCTGCGGCACCTGCCACCCGTTCTCTCCAACCACCGCGATCGCAGCCGACTGCATGCTCATCTCCTCGGAAAACGTCGAACCGACCGTGCCACACAACCACCCACGCGACTGGAAAACCCCCGACCGGCCAGAAGCCGGATGCCGCCAATCATCCGCGGCCTCCTGGATCGTACGCCACCCAGGTTCGTCCCCTCAAGCCGGGCCGCCGACGCGGTTGCCCGACCACTCCATCGTCAGGTCTTGCCGGCCACCAGTTTCTTCGCCCACTGCGACCCCGGATAGCTCGATTCGAGTGTCGCCCGGGCCTCCCGGGAACGCTCCGGATTCGCCCCTTTTTCCCACAGATCGACGAGGTTGTAGAGGGCCTCGGCGTGGTTTTCGGGGACTTTGTTGTAGACGAGATCGACGGTGAGGAACGCGATCAGGGCATCCTGCTCCTTCCCCGCCACGGCCCGGTAGGCCTGACCGAGGGCATTGTAGGCCCGACCGAGCACCTCCCCGTCCTCCGGGTCAGCCTGCTGGATCACCGCCTGGACAAGCCCAACGGCCTCCTCGGGCTTGCCGAGCTGGGCGAGGCAACGGGCCCGGCCCAATTCCGCGGCCCGCTTCTGGGCGGCGCTGGCCTCGTCGCTGGAGTCGATTTGCACCGCGGCATCGAACTCCCGCAGTGCCTCGGCATGTTTCCCCTGGTCGAGGAGCATCGCCGCCCGGGCCGAAGCCGCTCGCACTTTGAACGCCGGCGGCCCCTTCGCGAGTTGCCCGTAGGCGGCCAGCGCGTTATCGACGCGGCCGGCCCGCGCCAGGAGATCGCCGAGGAGCTCTTGCATGTCGTAGGCGTGGTGGCTGTCCGGATGCTTCGCCACGAAATCAGCCACGAGCTTCCCGGCCTCGCGGGGATCGCCGCCGGTAGCCAGAGCCACGCGGGCCGTCGCGGCCGCCCGGACGTAGTCCACCTCGTCGAGGAGGATCTGCTCAGCCCCGTCGAGGTCGGTCGGCTCGATCTTGGCAAGCTCCTCCAAGCTGTCGGCGGCGCGACCACGCAGCAGCATCGAACGGGCCGACTTGAGCTCTGCAGGCTCGCCCCCGAACTGCACCTCACGGATCTGATCGATGGCGATCTTCTTCATCTCCCCTGCCCGATCCTCGAGCTGAACCTCATTCGCATCCGTTGCCGCGACCCGACCGGAGATCGTGCCGGCGCTGGTCACCACCCGGTCGGCCGTCTGCGCGAAGGCCCCGCGCCCGACGAGGAGGGTGACGAGGAGGACCATGAAGAGGATGAAAAACCGGCGGGCATGGATCGCTCCGCGGCGGATGGAGGTCGGCATGGCTGTGGCATTCCTGGGCGAGCGGACGGACGTCATGAGGCGGCGACGGGGGTTTCGTCGAGTTCGGCAAGCCCACGGGGGCTGGCCTCGCCGCGCTCCTTTTGGATCTGTTTCAAGAGGGCATCGAACTGGGCACGGAAAGCATCGCCACCGAGATCGGGGTAGAGACGGTAGGTCACCGCGACGTCGTTGAACGCCATCTGGAGGAGCTTGGCCCGATCCTGACCGGGCTTGGCGAGGAGGGCGAGGCGACACCGGACGACATTGAGACGCGCCGAGAAGAACTTTGCCCGAGCGTCAATCGCCTTCGGGTCGGCGGCCTGGCGGGCGAGCCGGTTGGCGATGCCCCCCCATCCCCAAGCCACGCCTCCCTGGCTCTTCCTACCGGCGATCGCCTCGCGGAGAAACCGGGCGGCGGCAGCGCCGTCGGTGGCCTTCTCGCCGGCTGCCTGGAGGAGCTCTGCGGCCTGGATCTGCGCCTCGAGGGAGTTTTGCCGCTTCGCGTCGGAGAGGATCCAATCGACATGCCCGAGAGCCTCGTCCCAGCGCCCCAACTCCCGGTAGACGCTCGCCAACTTGAGACGGATCGAGGGAACAAAGCGGGCAATCTCGTCGGCACCATCGGCCAGCCCAGCGCTGGCGCCCGAGCGCTTGAGGAGGCCTTCGTACACCTCCGCGGCCCGCGCGAGATAGCCGGAGGCCTTGGCCCTCGGCACGACCGTGCCCGAACCACTCCCGGAGCCGAGCGAGAGGTAGGTCGTCGCCACCCACATCTGGGACGCCACCTTGGCATCCCGCTTCGCCACCCCTTCGAGAAACTTTTCAAAGCCGGCGAGAATCCCGAGAGCCGTTCCCTCCGACTCCGCCAGCCCATTCCCTTGCGTGGCCCCCTGCTTGGCCGCCAGGGCCTCGAGTTGCCCCTGGAGATCTCGCCCCATCGAGAGATACATGTTCGTGAGTTTGGCGGTTGCCTCGGGGCCGGTGCCCGCCACTGCCTCGAGCTTGTCGAAGGCCTGCTGGGCCTTGTCGAGCTGCTGCGACTGGATGAAAAACCGCAGCGCCACCGTGGCGGCATTTTCGGCAAGCGGCCCCGATCCATACGCGGCATCCCCGGAAGAGAGGACCGTCCAGCCACCCCAGACGGGGTGTTCGAGGAGCTTCGCCGCCAGGGCCTGATCCCCCTCCTCGATCGCGATCTGGCAGCGGGCCAGCCCCCCCGCCACGGCCACCGGACTCGCCGCACCGCCGGCGGGCATGGCCGCCAGGCCGGCGTCAAGCGCTTCGACCGCCCGGCTTCTCCATGCCGCAAGGATCTCAGGCGCGGGACGGACGTCCTCGGAGAGACGCCGGCGTTCGATGATCTCGCGCCACAGCGCCCCGCCGGCGCGGAGGAGCACCTCGGCCCCCTTGGCAGAATCGCGGGGGACGTCGGCGATGAGCTTCACGAGGCGATCGGCGTCGTGGGATTCGGCAGCCGAGGCGACCACGATCTGCGCTGCCTCCACCCCTTCCGGCTCCTTCGGCCAGGTTCGCATGATCAGCGCCGCCACATCCGCACACCGCACCTTGGCGGCGGCATGCCAGGCTGCCGGTCCATCCCTGCCGAGTTGCTGCCAAGCCGCCATCGCGATCTTGGCCGACTGCCGCGCCCCCTTCGCGTTCGGGTAGCGTTCGGCCAGAAGCGTCCCCATGGCGGCAGCATCGTGGAGGCGACGGGCATCGTAAAGGAGGTAGGTGAGCAGGGAGCGGGCCCGGTTGAGGTCGTCGGCAGGGACACCATCCCCGCGAGCCAGCGCCCTCCGCAGAGCTTCCATGGCCCGCGTCCGCTCGACGCCCGCTGCCTCCACGGCCGCCGCAGCCTCCTCCGCCTTTCCGGCCGCGGTGGCCCCCTTCGCCTCAGCCTGCTTCTCCTGCATCGCCGTCACGGCTCCCGCTGCGACATCGAACGCCGCCGCGAACGATGCAGCCGGATCGTCGTCGTCGTCGGGAGCGGTACGGCCGAGCTTCTCGAGCAGGGCGCGCGACTCGCGGGCGAAATCTTTGTTGTGGCGCGCGACGTCCGTGGCGAGCTTCTTGGCATCCCGGAGCATGCCCGGCTTCTTCCCCTTCTGATCGGCAGGGAGGACCTCCGCCTTCTCCGAAAGCAGCTGCGCCGACCGGTACTTCATCCCAAGCCACTCGGCATCGAGCCGGTCGGCCGGCACGTTCAAAAGCGACAGCCTCTGGAGCCGATCGTCGAATTGGTCGTAGAGCTTTTGCTCCAGCCAGCACTCGAGCGACGCGTTGATCGACTTGGCCCGGAGCGTCGGCACGAAACCCGATTCTCCGTCGAGCGCACGGATGCTCGAGAGGGTGAGCAGGGCGGTGTCGAGAAGCTTGCGCCGTTCCTCCGGCACCGTCTCGGACTGGGCGAGGACGAGGTAGTTGCGCCCCTCGTAGTACCGGGCATAGAGCCCGGCCCCCCACTTGGGATACTTCTCGAAGAGCTTGCGGTAGCGCTCGGCCGACCCCCTCACGACGGCCTTCCACTCGGCCGACCCGGGCGCGAGCGCCTTCGACTTCTCGAAGTAGGCATTCCCGACCAGAAGCCGGGTCTGGAGGAGTTCACCTCGCAGTTCGTCCTGACGGTCCTCGAGTTTCTCCATCAATTTCACGTCGGTCGCCGGCTTCTTGGGCGTCCGCCGGGCCTTCTTTCCGCCCGTCGGTTCGTCCCCCTCCTTCTCTTTGCCGGCGTTCTTGAGTTGGGCGAGTCGGGCATCGACATCACGGAGGCTCGCGAGGACGGCATCCTCGGCGTTTGTCGGCGGCGGAACTTCCGCCGCCGGATCGCGGGGCGGTGCCTCGAGGGCGGCAATCGCGGCATCGAAAAGGGGAATGGCTTCCGCCATGAGCTTCGGCCCGTCCTCGCCGGGACGCTTGGCCTGCGCGAGTTTGATCCGCCCGCGCTCGACGAGGAGGTTCCCCTTCTGCGTGTAGGCGGCGATCGCCTCGTCGCCGGTCGGCGCGGCCGCCAGGCAACGATCGATCTCCTGCGCCGCCTGTTCGAGCATCGCGGCCCGCCGCGCCCCCGGCGGCTCGCGACGCGCAAGCCCTGTCAGCGCGTCGGCGCGACGCAGCGACAGACTCTGCCGCAGTTCGGCGGAGGCCCCGGGGTCGTTGGCCACCCGATCGAGCACGGCCAGAACGACATCGTGCATCCGCTTCTCGGTGAGGGCGTCGAGGAGGCGACGCGTGGCGATTTCGGCGTTGCCGGGGCCCGACGCTCCGCCTCCCTCACGCTGCAGGAGTGCAGCGACAAGCACCGTCCCGCGGCCAATTACCAACACCGGCAGCGCCGCCAAAAGGCCACCCAGCAGCAGGATCGCCCCGATCCCGTGACGGGCGCCGCGGCCACCGTGGAAACGCACCATGATCCTGCCCCCGGAATCTTCGCACCACGACCATCGAGGGCCTCGCACCGCGCCCATCGAATACCTGCTGTCGCGTCAGGAGGGGACGACGAGCCAGACGATTCACAACGCCAAGGCTACCGCCCGATACCCCCGCCCAAATCCTTCCCTGCATTGTGCCGATCGCCGCAGAGGCGTCAAACACCAGCAGCCCGCAGTGGATCACTTCCGAGCGCTACGGCTCGCCGAGGACGACATGGCCAGCCAGTTGGGGAGCTGACCAGCCGCGGGCATCCGCACCACCTTGACCGAGCGGATGCCCGGCACGGCGGCCACGGCGGCGATCGCCGCCGCCGAAGGCTCCACGTCGAGGTTGAGGACTCCGATCGCATCCCCACCCGGGGCCGACCGGCCAACCGTCATCTGGGCGATGTTGACCCCGAGCCCGCCGAGCGCCGTGCCGACGTTGCCGATGATCCCCGGCACGTCCTGATGGGTGAAGATCAGCACGATCCCGTCGAGGTAGGCCTCGAGCCGATGCCCCTCGAGCTGCACGAGCCGGGGCATGGCGTGGCCGAAGAGCGTCCCGGCTGCGCGGTGCACGCGCCCCTCGGCGACGAGATCGACGGCCACGACGGAGCTGAAGGCGCCGGGATCGGTCCGGCTCTGTTCGACCAGATCGATGCCCCGTTCCCGGAGAAGGACCTCGGCGTTGACGATGTTGACGTCGTCGGCAGCCCCTTCGAGGAGCCCGGCCGCGAACGCAGCAGTGACGAGCTTCGTCGACCGGGAGGCGATTTCACCCCGATAGGCAATCGAGCAGGACCGCGGCGGCGCGTCGTCGAGCTTCGCCAGAAGGAGGCCGAGGCGCCAGGCGAGGTCGAGGAAGCCCTTCACCCCCTCGAGCGAGGCCGGATCGATGGGGCTTGAGTTGACCGAATGGCGGATGGCACCGGTGGCGAGGAAGTCGACGAGCAACCCGACCCCCTCCACGGCGACCTGCGACTGGGCCTCTTCGGTGCTTGCCCCGAGGTGCGGCGTGACGAGCACCCCCGGCTTGTCGAACAGGGGAGACTCGGTGCACGGCTCCTTCTCGAAGACGTCGAGGGCGACTCCGGCGATCACGCCGCGGTCGAGCCCTTCGGCGAGCGCCTTCTCGTCGTAGATCCCGCCGCGAGCGCAGTTGATGAGGCGGACGCCCGGCTTGAGGAGGTCGAGCTCCTTCATGCCGACGAGATACTTCGTCTCGGCCGTGAGGGGTGTGTGGACGGTGAGGTAATCGACCTCGGGAAGCATGGCATGGACACTGGGAACCAGTTCGATCCCCAGTTCAGCGGCGCGCTCCACCGACAGGAAGGGATCAAAACCGAGCACCCGCATCTCGAACGCCCGGGCCCGGGCCGCCACCGTCTGGCCGATCCGGCCGAGGCCGACGATGCCGAGGGTCTTGCCAGCGACCTGGACCCCCATGAACTTGTTCCTGTCCCAGCGGTGGGCATGAAGGCTCGCATCGGCAGCGGCGATGTTGCGGGAGAGGGCCAGGAGCAGCGCGAACGCATGCTCCGCCGTGCTCACCGTATTCCCGGCGGGCGTGTTCATGACCACGATGCCCTGCCGGGTGGCAGCATCCTTGTCAATGTTGTCGGTGCCCACCCCGGCCCGCACGATCGCCTTGAGCCGCTGGTTGCCCGCGAGCGCCTCGGCGGTGATCTTCACGCCACTGCGGCAGATCGCTCCATCGTGCCTGGCCAGCGCCCCGCGGAGGGCGTCGCCGGAGAGGCCCGTCGCGACCTCGTAGGTGATGCCATGCGCTACCGCGGCCTCGAGAAGCGCCAAACCGTCGGGGCTGAGGGTGTCGAGCACGATGATGGAGGGCATGGACGGCTTCTCGGCAGGGTGGGGGAGGCGTCGCTGTCCCGACGACGTTCGATCGGTCGCCGTCGGGCTCGCAGTCAGGATTGGGGAGGAAGCGGCGGTCGCGTGGCGGGATCGGAAGCCGGCTGAGACCGGCGCCCCGATTCCGGCAGAGCGTCTGATGTCAGCCGCCGTGTGATTTCTGGAACTCGATCATGTAGTCGCGGAGTTTGGCAACCCCTTCGACCGGCATCGCGTTGTAGATGCTCGCCCGGATGCCGCCGACGGAGCGATGCCCCTTGAGATCGACAAGCCCGCGGGCAGTGGCACCCTTGACGAACTCCTTGTCCATCGCCTCGTCGCGGAGGCGGAAGGTAACGTTCATGTCGGAGCGGCAGTCGGAACGGGCGTGCCCGTGATAGAAGCCGCCCGAACGATCGAGGACGTCGTAGAGCGTCTTCGCCTTGGCGGCATTGTGGCGGGCCATCCCGTCGAGGCCCCCCATGCGGTTCTTGACCCACTGGCAGACCAGGCCGAGGACATAGACGGCGAACACCGGCGGTGTGTTGGCACGCGACCCGTTCTTCACGTGGGTGCGGTAGTCGAGCATCGTCGGCAGATCGTCGCGCGACCGCTCGAGGAGATCCTTGCGGATGATCACGACCGTCACCCCGGCGATGCCGGCATTTTTCTGGGCACAGGCGTAGATCAGACCGTACTTCGCCACGTCGATCGGGCGGGACAGGAAGTCGCTCGAGCAATCGCAGACAAGCGGTGCGGTCCCGAAGACAGGGTCATGCTTCCACTGCACCCCCTGGATCGTCTCGTTGCTCGTCACGTGGAGATAGGCGGCATCGGGGGAGAGTTTGAGGTCTCCGGCCGTCGGGAGGGAAACGTAGTTCGTGGCTTCCCCGTCCCAGGCGACATGGACGCGCCCCTCACGGCGAGCCTCCTTGGCCCCGGTGTGCCCCCACGTGCCAGTGACAAGATAGTCGGCGGGGCCCGGTTGCCCGCGGAGGAGGTTCATCGGGACCATCGAGAACTGCAGGCTCGCGCCCCCTTGGACGAGCACCACCTCGTGATCCTCACCGATCCCGAGCAGTCCCCGGAGATCATTGATCGTCTCCTCGAGGATCCGATCGAACGGTGGACTGCGGTGGCTGACCTCGAGAACCGAGATGCCCACCCCAGGCAGGGAAAGCATCTCGTCGCGGGCACGCTCGAGGACCTCCAGCGGAAGAACCGCCGGGCCAGGGGAGAAATTGAAGACGCGTTCCATGGTCCCGGCCATCGGCGTTGTGCGATCCATCACTCGGGTACTCTCCATTCCGCCCTGCGGTGCCGCGGCCCCCGGGGCATTCGACCCGCCCACGGCTGTCCATACCGGGGAAAAACGCCATTCGGCGTTCCCCCGGGGGAAGGGGAGCAGGCGGAATGCCCCCCGTCACCGACCGCGGCGCCGTCGATGTCCCAGGAACGCCGCAGGATAGGACCCGCCGCGGGAAGGGTCAACGGGCGGGAACTGCCGCCGCCGCGGAGGCAGGCTGCGCGGCTGGGAAACCGTTTGGAACGTCCGCCGGGAGCACCGCAGGCGCCGGCCCCCAGCCCGATTGAGGCGCCTGCGGCAGCAGTCCACCAGTGGGGGGCGGCGCGGGGGGCTGGTACCCGCTCGGGCTTGTCGGCAGGGCAGCCGTCCTCACGGTGGCCGTCGGCGCGGCGCCGGCGAGTGTCGCCATCCGGGCGGCGACCACCGGTTGCACGCCATCGACCGACAGCGCGCGAGAATAGTCCGCCAGGGCCTGATTGACGTCGCCGGTCGACTCGCGGATCTGCCCGAGGGCCACCAGCGCCCGCGGATTCGCCGGATCGATCGCCAACGCATCGACGAGCCGATTCTCCGCTTCGCGGACGTCGCCATGTTCCTGGCAGAGTCGGGCCAACTCGATCTGCGGATTGGGATTATTGGGCTGACGCCGCGACCAATCCTCGAGCAAAGCGATCGCTTCCGGGCTCCGTTGCTCTTCGACGAGGAGCACCGCCAAGGCCCGTTGGCAGGCGTCGTGATTCGGGTTCCGGGAGAGACAGAGGTGGTAATACTGTTCCGCCGACCGCCAATCGCTCCCCTTGCCGAAAACCTTCGCCTGCTGATGGTAGGTGGCACCGAGGTTGTAGAAGCAGTCAGGGCTCCCCGGCTGCTGGGCCAGCGCCTGCTGAAAGTGGTTCACGGCGCCGAGATAGTTGCCCTGTTGGTAAAGCTTGACTCCCTCGGCGTTCTCGTTGCGTTTCAACGACCCACACCCGGCCAGCACCATGACCGCCGCCGCGAAAACGACGGCGCCCACGCGGGACGACCGGAGCGGCGTGGGGGGCGGTTTCAGCGGCACGTCTGGCGTTCCGGCAGGGGACGGGGCGGCGGACGGTACCGGCCCAACCGCACCCCGACAAGGGCAGGAGGAGCATCGGCTTCCCCTCATTCCCCCCAAATCCCCCGCCCACGAAGCCACCGCCCGCAGCCACCGGGGTGATCAGGCGGGGACGTCGCGCTGGTAGCCGAGGGAGCGGACCACTTCGAGGATCTCGCTGCAGGTCGGGAACATCCGACCGCTGGCCCGCTTGTAGCGCTCCAGGGCCCGCATGAACTCGACCTCTTCCGGGCCGTAATCGCGATCGCACGTGGTCGGATCGATGAACCGACGACGGCGCGGCCCCTTCGGCGTCCGGTGGGGGGCGGCGGCAACATCAGAGCGGGGCGTTTCGAGGCTCGGGCAATCAGCGGCGGTGGAGGCGGGCATCGACGGATCTCCTCGACGGGGGACTTGAACGGCTGGCGAAACTCTGCCGGAAGTATTCCCGTCTCCGGCTGCGCAGGTCCGGCTCATTGGGGAAAAGGTTCCGTTCAGGAAAGCTTTTCCGCCGGCACGACCGCTGCATCCCGTTCAAAGCGCACGACGACCTCGCCAAAGGGCCGCGAAGGGCCGCGGCGACCGGCCGGAAGGGGCGTCAACGGTTGCCGAAGAACTTCTTCAGCGCCTCGGCCGCCGCATCCCGCGAGTTGACCGTCCCCTTCTGGGCGGAAGGGGGGAGCGAGCCTGGATTGGTGTTCGACTGCTTGACCGCTTCGATCGCGACCGAACTATCGGACTTCGTGTCACCCGCGTTTTGGCCGACCTTCGTCGAGCTCCCACTGTTCTTAGCGGTGGCCGATCCCGAGACGGTGGTCGAGGGCCCATCACCGGCGATCCCGGAGATCGTCGATCCGTGGACGTCATCCGATCCCGCCGCGGAGTGGATGCTGCTGGCATCGGCATCGGAGGGGCCGTTCGTCGCGGCCTTCACGCCGTCGGACGTGGCCCGCAGGGAACGGGTGGTATCGAACATCCCGGCCGGGGCATCATCGGCCATCAGCCACTTCGAAACGTCCTGATCGGCGTCCCCCTGGGCGACCGGCTCCGAACACGAGACGGTCAGTTCGAGCGCGCCGACCCGGATCAGATCCCCTGACGCGACCTTCGTCTTCGCGGTGATCCGTGCCCCGTTGACGAACGTCCCGTTCCGGCTGCCGAGATCCTCCACCCACACGTCGGCCGGGCCGACATGGACAGCCGCGTGACGCCGGCTGACGTCCTCGCTCAACGGTCGGACATCACATTCCTCAGCGCGGCCGATGAGGAGCGTGTTCTTCTTGATGGCGATCGAACGGCCGGCACTCTTGCCGGAGGCGACGATCAACTTCGTGATCATGGTGCGGCTGTCTCCACCCACTCGAGACCGACCCTTGCCATCCCCACCGATCCACGCGGACGGCGGGCCGTTGACGACGTCGAGAAACCCTAGCAAAGCCAAACCGCTGACGACCAGTCGTACTCAGCAACTGCTCGTTCGGGGGGATCGACATCGCCCCCGAGCCCGTCCTACGCACCCCTTCATCTTAACGACGCGCATTCCAACTGTCTTGTTGAAAACGCGTGAGGCCTTCCTCATACCCCGCCTCCGGGGAAGGGACAAACCGACCAGGAGGCGTCTCGAGCCCTTCTCCGAGGGTGGCCGCGAGCCGGGTGAGCCAGCCCTGCACCAGCCTCCTGCCAGCAGGCGATCCCCACGCCCAACCCCCGCCAGATCCACCACTTCGCTGCAGTTCTTCGAGGCCTGGATGGCGGGATTCCTCGGGCACGAGGCGATTGGCCGCCAGCAGGAGACTCCCGTGCTGGAGGACCGCGCCCCGCAACCGTCGCTGAGCGCTGCCGAGGATCTTGGCATCGCTGCCGAAGCGACCATCCGGCACCGGCATGACCACATCCCCGACCGCCCGCCGGTCGAAACAGAGGAGTGGACCTTCCGCCGGCGGCCCCGCGGCCGGAGGCGCCTCAGGCCCCGAATCCGGATCCACCCGATCACTCCCCGATCTCCCCGCTCGTGCGCCCCCCGCGGACAAGCCCGCCTCGACACCGCACGCCGACAACTCGGCAACGAGCGCCTCATGGACCGCGTCGTACAGCCGCTGCGGCGTGCCCCCGCAGGGGTGGAGCCGCGGCACGGCCACCGAGAGGGTGACGTCGCTGCCGTGAAGGATCGCGCCGCCGCCGCTCGGCCGGCGGACGATCCTCAGCCCGGCCAGCGCCCGGTGGGCGCGGGCCTCCGCGATCGCCTGGAAAGCGCCGAGCGACAAGGTCGGCTCCGACCAGGTGGAGATGCGGACGAGCACCCGATCCCATCGCGCGGCCTCGGCGGCCAGCGCCTCGTCGAGCGCCATGTTCGTGGCACCGTCGGCCGGCGGATCCCACCAGGCGATCACCGGCCGGGCACGCGCCTCAAGCGAGGTGTCAGGGGCTCGATTCAAGGGGGAGTCTCAGTGGGGCTGGCTGCCGATGAGTGCCTCGTAGGCCGCCCGGTCGAGGAGCGCGTCGATTTCGGCCGGGTGATCCGGACGGATCTTGACGATCCATCCCGCACCGAACGGATCCTTCCCGAGGGTCTCGAGCTGATCGGGGAGGGACGTGTTGACCTCCACGATCTCTCCCGACACCGGGGCGTAGAGGTCGCTGACCGCCTTCACGCTCTCGATCTCGCCGATCGACTCCCCGGCCTTCACCTTCCGGCCGACCGCCGGAAGCTGCATGAACACCAGATCGGTGAGGGCCTCGACGGCATAGGCCGAGATCCCGACCGTCGCCACACCGCCAGCCACGGGACTGATCCATTCGTGGGACTTCGCGAATCGCACATCCTTCAGCATCGACGTCGCTCCTCCTGTTTCTGATCGATCGAACCTCGGTCTGCTCTCGGCTCTGTCGTACCCGACCATCCGCAGACGACCGCCCCCATCATCCCGCGGCCGGGGGTTTTCCACCACCCGCCGGCCGGCGGTAGAAGGGCAAGCCGACCACGCGGGCAGGCTGGCGGGCATCGCGGATCGCGATCTCCACAGCGGTGCCCTCCGCCGCCAGGGCCGGCTCGATCAGGGCCATCGCCACGGCGTGGCCGATCGTGGGGGCAAAGCTGCCGCTGGTGACCACCCCGACCTCGCCCCCGGCCAGCGTGTGGCCAGCCCCGGCGAGGACGACATTCCCTTCGCGGGCCGATCGCTTCGACCCCAGATCGAGCCCCACCCGGACGCGCGCCGTCTTCTGAGCCTTCAACGTCGCCAGGGCCGTGCATCCGGGGAACGTTCTCCCCTCGAGATTCACCGCCAAACCGAGCCCGAGGGCGAACGGATCGCTGTGGGAGAGGAGCTCATGGCCGTAGAGCGGCATTCCCGCTTCGAGACGGAGGGTGTCGCGGGCGCCGAGGCCGCACGGCCGTCCCCCGAGCGGCGCCGCAGCGGCCAGGATCGCCTCCCAGACGGCCACCGCATCGCGGGCCGCCACCGTCACCTCGACCCCATCCTCGCCGGTGTATCCGGTGCGGCTCACCGCCGCTGCATGCCCGGCAACCGTGGCCGACGTTCCCCGGTAATTCCCCAGGGCGCGGATCCGCGTGCAACTGTCCCCCGGACAGAGCCCGGCGACGACGTCGACCGCGCTCGGCCCCTGGACGGCGATCATCGCGGTGTCGAGGGTGTGGTCGACGAGTTCGACGCCGCTTACAGGAAGCCGCGAGCGGAGCCAGGCCACGACCCGTTCCCGATTTCCAGCGTTGACGACCAGCCCCATCCGCGGCGTGCCGTCGGTGGCGTCGGTGTCGCGGCTCACCAGCGCGTCATCGAGGATCACAAGCGCCGTGGGAGCATCGGCCGTGACCAGCGTGTAGCGAAATTGGCCGGGGACGATCCCGGCCACCTTCCTCGTCAGCATCGACTCCAGCCACGCAAGCGCCCCGGGGCCGGTGACCGACAGGCGCCCCATGTGCGAAACGTCGAAGAGTCCGACCGACGACCGCGTTGCCAGGTGTTCGTCGACGATCGAGGCGTATTGGACCGGCATGTTCCAGCCGGCGAAGTCGACCATGCGGCCACCATGCGCCGCATGCCAGGGGCACAGCGCGGTCTCACGGAGGCTCGTCGGTCGGGGCAGGGGGGACGTCGCCGACTCACTCACAGGAGCGTTCCTTGTGGTTCTCTGGGGTACGAAGCGCGGGTATGCCGCCCGCCGATTGTAGGGATGCCGTCCGATCCCGCCATGAAGCTCAGCATCCCCGGGCAGAAAGTCCCGCCCGATCAGCGGCCGCGTCGCCCCTTGGCCTGGCCCTTCAGCTTCGCCTTGCCCTTGCCTTTGCCCGGCGTCTTTTCCTGCGTCTTGCGGGCGTGCCGTGAACCCTTGACGTGACGGGCTGCGCGGAGCCCGGGAGGGGCCTTCGCCCGATCGCCGACAAACCGGAACTCGAGGGCACGCCGATCGAGATCGACCTTCTTCACCGCCACGCGAACACGATCACCGAGGCGCCACGACTGCCCCGGTCGCCGCCCGGCGAGGGTGTGGCTGGTCCGTTCGAAGCGGTAGGTGTCGGCGGGGAGTTCGGCGAGGGTGAGCAGCCCCTCGGCCGGCAGTTCGAGCCCCTGGAGGAACAGGCCGAATGGCTCGACCCCCGTCACGACGGCCTCCATCTCGGTGCCGATCCTCGAGGAGAGGAAGAGGAGGAGCTTGAGCTTCACAAGCTCTCGTTCGGCGGCCTCGGCGCGGCGCTCGAGGGTCGAGCAGTGGAGACCGAGATCGACCAGCCCGTCATCGGGAGCCCGGCGGCCGCGGGCCAGTTGGTCGAGGGCGCGGTGGACGACGAGATCGGGATAGCGGCGGATCGGCGACGTGAAGTGGCAGTAGCAGTCGCTCGCCAGGGCGTAGTGCCCTTCCGGCTGGGGCCCGTAGACGGCGCGGGCGAGGCTGCGGAGCACGGCGAAATGGACCGCATGTTCCTCGGGCCGGCCGCGGGTCAGGCCGAGGAGACGCTGGAGTTCGAAGCGGCTCTCGAGCGTGTCGACCTCGAACCCCAATTCGGAGACGAACTCCGTCAACTGGCGGAGCTTGCGCGGATCGGGGGGGGCATGGACGCGGCGGAGAAACCCCGCGCCCGCGGCCGACAATCGCTCGGCGACGGCCTCGTTCGCCGAGAGCATGAACTCCTCGATGATCTGATGGCTCTCGGTGTTGGCGACGACGTGGGCACCGGCCACCCGTCCATCCCGGTCGAGATCGACCTTCACCTCGGGCATGTCGAGCTCGAGGGCCCCGCGGTTCTTTCGCCGGCGGCGGAGGATGCGGGACAGATCGCGCATCTGCCCCAGGAGCGTGCGCACCTCACCGGTCATCTCGACCTCGGGCGTGCCCGGGTCGGCGAGGAACTGGTCGACCTCCTCGTACGTGAACCGCCGGCAGCTGCGGATCGCCGTCCGTTCGACGTCGGTGTGAACGGGGATTCCGTCGGCGGTGAACTCGATCCAGCAGGTCCGCGCGTAGCGCACCCGCCCCGGCTGGAGGCTGGCGAGATTGTTGGAAACGATCTCCGGGAGCATCGGGATCACCCGGTCGGGGAGATAGACACTCGTGCCGCGGGCGAGCGCTTCCTGGTCGACGGGGGCCCCCTCCGGCACGAAGTGGGCGACGTCGGCGATATGGACGCCCAGCAGCCAGTGGTCGCGTTCCAGCCGCTCGAGCGAGATCGCATCGTCGAAGTCGCGGGCGTCGATCGGGTCGATCGTGATGATCGTCCGCGCCGTCAGATCCCGTCGGTCGGCCGGCACCTGTTCGGTGAAATTGGCCGCCTCCGCCCGGGCAGCGTCGAGGACCTCGTCGGAAAACGGGCCGGGCAGACCGAACTCGTGGATGATCGAACGGGTATCGACCCCGGGCTCCCCTGCCTTCCCGAGGACCTCGATGATCACCCCTTCGCCGTCCCGGAGATGGGTGGGGAAGCGGACGACCTCGACGACAACTTTGTCATCCTCCCGCACCGACTTCGCCCCAGGATCGCCGACCGACACCGGCCGCGGAAACGACGTGCCGTCGATCTGCACCCAGCCCGAGTTGGCGGCGACGAAGAAACTACCGACAAACCGCGTCTTCGCTCGCGTGATCACCTCGACGATTTCGCCCGACGGGCCGGGGCGGCGGAAATCACGCCCCCGCGACAGCCGGACGCGGACGGTGTCGCCGTTGACGGCATCGAGGCAGGCCGACTGGGCGACATGGACATCCCCCTCCCGGCTCCCCGCGGCGGCCGTGAGCGGATGGACGAATCCGTAACCTCCGGCGGCGCGGCGGAAGATGCCGATGACGTCATCCCGGCCGGCCGGGGGGGGGCTCCCGGCCCGGGCAGCGGAGGGGGGCTGGCCCGCCGGGTGCCGTTCACGCCGGCCATCGGCCGATCGGCCCTGGTCATCCTTAGGCATCGGTGGCCTCCACGGTCGGTTGCGAGCCATCCCCGGCGGAGATGGTCATGAGCCGCGCCCGCGGAAGAACTTCCTCCCGAGCGACTGCTGGTATTGGGTCCATCCACCGTCGATCGCCGCTTCGTTCTGGAGCAGTTGGAGCACGCCGGCGAGCCGCGCATCCATGTGATCGAGGTGGTGGAGGGCGAGAGCCTCGAGGGTCATCGGGAGCTTCGGGGCGCCGTATTCGTACTGGCCGTGATGGCTCGCCACCATGTGCTTGATCCGCACCGCCAGATCGACGTCGAACGGCCGGCCAGTGCGAGCCTCGATCGCGACGATCTTCGCCTCCAACTGTTCGAGCCCGAGGAGGACATGCCCGAGGAGCTGGCCGGCGTCGGTGTAGGAAAAGCCGTTCTCGCTCTCCAATTCCAACGTCTTCCCGAGATCGTGGAAGAGGACCCCGATGAGGAGAAGATCGCGATCGATCGCCGGATAGAGCGGGGCGACCCGGTCGGCGAGGCGGAGGAGATTGACGACATGCTCGAGGAGCCCGCCGGCATGGGCATGGTGGTGCTTGACCCCGGCCGGGCAGCGGCAGAAGACCGTCATCAACGGCTCGTCGGCGAGCACTTCGTCGGCGAGTTCCCGGAGCTGCCCCGGCGGGATCGTCGCCAAGAGCGCCGCCAGCTCCCCCCGCAGACGGACAACGTCGGCCGCCGAGAGCACCTGGAACTCCGACTCGTCGACCACGCGCGGATCGATCCGCCCGATCCCCTGGATGATGAGCTGGAGATTGCCCGAGTAGAGCTGCGTCATCCCGTCGACGCGGACGTAATCACCGTCGTCGAAGGCCTCGAACTCGGCATCCGAGGCGTTCCACATCCTCCCGGTGATCGATCCGCTCCTGTCGGCGAGCTCGACTTGAAGATAGAGCTGGCCGTTGCGGTTCGGTCGGAGTTGCTTGTGGGTGGCGAGGAACACTTGATCGACCGCGGTCTGCGGCGCCAGTTCCGTGACCCGCCGTCGCTGGGACGGGGGACGGGCCGCACGGTTCGGGGGATCGACGGGCGACATGCGGGGTCCGGGTGGGGGTGGCGGCGGAAGCGTGACCGGCGGCGATTTTATCAGGCACCACGCGGGCGTGCCGCCGACTCCGCGGAAAAACCCGCCAGCGACTACAATCCCGCCGCCACGATCATCCCGCTGGCCACCGTATCCCGCCCCCCACGACAGCCCCGTCCGGAGACCCCCATGGCCGATCACGCAATCTCCCCCACCCGTGCCGAGGATTATCCGGAGTGGTACCAGCAGGTCGTGAAGGCGGCCGATCTCGCCGAACAATCGCCGGTCCGCGGCTGCATGGTCATCAAGCCGCTCGGCTACGCGATGTGGGAACGGATGCAGGCGATCCTCGACCGGATGTTCAAGGAGACCGGCCATCAGAACGCCTACTTCCCCCTCTTCATCCCGCTTTCGTACCTCGAGAAGGAGGCAAAGCATGTCGAGGGCTTCGCCAAGGAGTGCGCCGTGGTCACGCACCACCGCCTCGAACTCTCGCCGGAGGGGAAGCTGATTCCGACCGGTAAGCTCGAGGAGCCGCTCATCGTCCGGCCGACGAGCGAGACGATCATCGGGGCGATGTTCGCCCGCTGGGTGCAGTCGTGGCGCGATCTGCCGCTGCTCATCAACCAGTGGGCCAACGTCGTCCGTTGGGAGATGCGTCCCCGGGTCTTCCTCCGCACCTCCGAGTTCCTCTGGCAGGAAGGGCACACCGCGCACGCGACGAGCGCCGAGGCGGTCGAGGAGACGCTGCAGATGCTCGGCTGCTACGCGACGTTTGCCGAACGGGATCTCGCCATGCCGGTGATCCGCGGCCCCAAGCCCTCGGCGGAGCGGTTCCCGGGCGCCGTCGACACATATTCGATCGAGGCGATGATGCAGGACGGCAAGGCGCTTCAGGCCGGCACGTCGCACTTCCTCGGTCAGAACTTCGCCCACGCCCAAGAGATCAAGTTCGCCGGACCGTCCGGCACCGAGGAATATTGCTGGACGACCTCGTGGGGGGTTTCCACGCGTTTGATCGGGGCGGTGATCATGACCCACTCCGACGACGACGGCCTCGTCCTCCCGCCGCGGATCGCGCCGACCCAGGTGGTGCTCCTCCCCATCCATCGCACGCCGGAGGAGAAGCAAGCGGTGCTCACTGCCTGCCGACAGATCGAGGCAGGCCTCGCGGAGGCCCGCTTCGGCGGCGAGCCGATCCGCGTAAAAACGGACGGCCGCGACATCCGCGGGGGAGAAAAGACCTGGCAGCATGTCAAGCAGGGGGTGCCACTGCGCGTCGAGATCGGCCCCCGGGACCTCGCCGCCGGGACGGTGAGCGTGATGCGCCGCGACCGCGGCCCGAAGGAGCGGACGAGCGTGCCGATCGACCGCTTCGCCGCCACGGCGGCCGACCTCCTCGATGAGATCCAGCAGGGGCTCTTCGATCGGGCGAAGGAGTTTCGTGACCGCCGCAGCGTCCGCCTCGACTCCCTCGAAGCCGTGCAGGAGTTCTTCGGCGCCGACGGGGAAGGCAAGGGGGGGGTGAAGGGGCCAGCCAAGGGAGGCTTTGCCCATGTCCACGTCGCCGACGACCCGGCGGTGCCAACAGCCCTCGACCCGCTCAAAGTGACCGTCCGCTGCGTGCCGATGGATGGGGAGGATGAACCGGGGACGTGCGTCATCACCGGGAAGCCGGTGGGCCGTCGCAGCGTGCTGGCGCGGTCGTACTGAGTTCGTCCCCCCAGCAGCCCGGAATCGCCCTTCACCGCTCCCTCGCCTGCGCGGAACGGGAGCCTGCGGCGTACAATCCGGGGAAGGGGTCCGGCCGACGTCCGTTGCGGCGACCGGCCCCGGGGATGGAGGCCGCCGGCAGGCGGACGAGCGATGGGCGTGCGGGCACCCGGTTCCTGGAGCGTGGTGGCGGTGGCCCTGGCTGTCGGGGGGCTGTTCGGCGTGGGAACCCCGCTCCTGCGGGCTTCGATGCGCCCCTGGCGCCTGGGTGAGTTCGACCCGGCCGGCCTGCACATGGAGGAGGGGATCGCCGTCCCCAAAGTCGATGCCCCGTCGACGCAGTACGCCTTCGGCACCATGGCCGAAGGGGGAAACGAGACGCACGAGTTCGTGATCCGCAATGCCGGAGACGCGCCCCTCAAGATCACCCGCGGCGCCACCTCCTGCAGTTGCACCGTGAGCGACTTCGAGGCCACCGAAGGGGGCGAAACCAACGCTGAGAAAATGCTCCCGCCGGGTGGCGCAGCGAAGCTGCTCTTGAAGTGGCGGGGCAAGAACGGCGGGCCGTTCCGCCAGCAAGCGACCGTGTTCACCAACGATCCGCGCCGCCCGGAGATCGTGTTCGTGGTCGAGGGGTTCGTCGTGCCGGTGTGGAAGGCGGAGCCGAAATCGATCGTCCTCACCTCGATCCCGAGTCAGGGGGGGGTCACGGCCTCATCGAAGATCTTCACCTACGGGAAGGAGCCGGCGCAGGTCGCGGCCGTCAGCACTCCCGACTCCGAAACCACCCAGTTTGTGTCGTTCACCACGGCCCCCCTGTCGGCCGAGGAAATCGCCGCGGAACGCGGCGCGACGGGGGGGATCCTCCTCGAGGTCGAAATCCTCGCCGGAGTCCCCATCGGACCGCTCCGCAAGACGGCCCAGATCGATCTTCTCGTGCCGGAGGCGGTGAGGGCGGAGGTGACGGTCGAGGGAACCGTCTCGGGTGATCTTGCCTTGGCGGGCCAGGGATGGGATTCCTCCCGTCAGGTCCTCCAGCTCGGCACGATTTCCGAGCGCACCGGGGTGAACACGCAGGTGTTCCTCACGGCCAAGGGGCCACACCGTGACGCAGTCCACCCGGTGGTCCGTGACGTGGTTCCCGCATCGATGCAGGTGGTGGTCGGCGAGGGTAAGCCCGTGGGGAGCGGCGCGGTCTTGAGGTTTCCCCTCATGATCACGATTCCCGCCGGGAGCGCCCCCTGCAACCATCTCGGATCGAGCCAGGCACCGGCCGGCCGGATCGTTCTCGACACAGGGCACCCTGACTCCCCCACCATGACCATCCCCGTGAGTGTCGCCGTCGGCCCGTGAGGATCACGGCGCCCGGTACACTCGCGACTCCCGCCGCCGGAACCGATCGCATGACCAATCCCGCCTGCCGCCCCCTTCGTTCCCACCACGCTGCGATGATCCTCCTCGCCGTGGCCCTCGCTGCGGGTCTCCCGGGCGTCGGCTCGCTTCGCGCCCAGGACGCCGCTCCCGCCGCCGTTCCGTCGCAGGGGCCAGGGGTCAGCGACGAGACGGCGAAGACCTTCCAGCAGCGCGACGGCGAGGTCTTCCAGGGCTGGCCGAAACCGAAGGCCGTGCTCGTGTTCACCGGCGAACTCGACGGCTATATCGAGCCGTGCGGGTGCACCGGCAAGGAGAACCAGAAAGGCGGCCTGAGCCGTCGACGGAACTTCCTCGGGGCGATGGCCGCGGCCGAATGGCCCGTGGTGGCCCTCGATCTCGGTGATCAGGTCAATCGGTTCGGCCGGCAGACCGAGATCAAGTTCGGCTCGATCGTCGACGGCCTCAAGGCGATGGAGTACGCCGCCGTCGGCTTCGGCCCGAAAGATCTTCGCCTCCCCGCCGAGGAGGTCGTGGCGGCGGTGTCGGCCGTGGGCGACGCGCCGACGCCATTCGTATGCGCCAACGTCGGCCTGATCGGATTCGATTCGGGGATCACGCCGCTCTATCGGATCGTGGATCGCGGTGGACTGAAGATCGGGATCACGGCGGTCCTCGGCGATGCGGAGCTGGCCGACATCCGCAACGACCTGATCGCCACCAAGCCGGCCGCCGAGTCGCTCGTCGAGCCGGCTGCGGCCCTGGCCAAGGTGGGCTGCGATCATCAGGTGCTCCTCGCCTTCGCCTCGCCGGAGGAGACGAAGAAGCTCGCGGCGCGTTTCCCTCAATTCGACTTCGTGGTCACGGCGGGGGGCGCCGAAGAACCCCCTGCCCAGCCGGAAAAGCTCCCGCCGCACCGGGCGGTCCCCGGCGCCGCTCCGGTTGAGCGCCATCTCCTGGAACTCGGCCACAAGGGGATGTTCGCCGTCGTCATTGGCTTGTTCGACGATCCGGCCCAACCGATCCGCGCCCAGCGGGTGCCACTCGATGCCCGCTGGGGCGAGGCTGAGGAGATGATCCGGCTCCTCTCCAGCTACCAGGCGCAACTGGAGACCTTGGGGCTTGCAGGCCTGGGTCTTTCCCCCGGCCGCCATCCGACCGGTCGCCGCTTTGCCGGGAGTGCCGCCTGCGCCGAATGCCACAAAGCGTCGTACGAGGTGTGGACAAACTCCGGCCACGCAAGCGCTCTGACGACGCTGGAGAACCAGACGCCACGGCGCGACGGCGACCCCGAATGCCTTTCCTGCCATGTCGTCGGCTGGGCCCCGCAGAAGTTTCAGCCCTACGAGGGTGGATTCATGGGCGTCAGCGTTACCCCGCAGCTCGCCCAACAGGGCTGCGAGAACTGTCACGGCCCGGCTGCGGCCCACGCCTCGGCCGAACGTGGGCTGGTGCGAGTTCCCGCTGCCGACAAGGAGCGGCTCCGGGCCGAACTCCACCTCGACATCGACACCCCGCAGGCCAAACAGCGGGTCGTCAACAACTGCCTGGAGTGCCACGACCTCGACAACAGCCCGCAATTCGACTTCGACACCTACTGGCCGCAGGTGGAACATGCCGAAGAACCGGAGGCGGCCGCCGCCGCGGTCCAGTGATTCCCCGGCTCAGCCGAGTTGGGCCATCGCTTCGTCGGGGATGTTGAAATTGGCGGCCACGCTCTGGACATCGTCGTGGTCGTCGAGCCGCTCCATGAGTTGGAGCACCCGGCGGGCTGTGTCGACATCCTCGACGTCGACCGAGTTCGTCGGAATGCGAACGATCTCGTTCGATTCGATCGTCATCCCGGCCCCCTGAATCGCTGCGATCACGTCGACCATCGCCGACGGCTCGCAGATCACTTCCCAGCGGTCACCGGCAGGCTTGACGTCGTCGGCCCCGGCCTCGATCGCCAACTCCATCAGCCGATCCTCCGAGCACGACGCCAGCGGCAGACGAACAGCGCCTTTCCGCTGGAAAAGGTAGGCGACGCAACCGGTGGCTCCGAGCTTCCCTCCGCACATCTCGAAGATCTTGCGGACCTCCGGCGCCGTGCGGTTCTTGTTGTCGGTGAGGATCTCGCAGAGCACGGCGACGCCCCCGGCGGCATACCCCTCGTAAAGGGATTCCTCGAGGTCGCCCCCCTTGAACTCCCCGATGCCGGTGCGGATCGCCCGTTGGATGTTGTCCTTGGGCATGCTGACCGCCTTCGCGGCGTCGATCGCATACCGGAGGCGGAGGTTGGCATCGGGATCGGGCCCGCCATGCTTGGCGGCCACGATGATCGCCTTGGCGAGCTTGCTCCACAGTTTGCCGCGCTTGGCATCAATGAGCGACTTCTTGCGGGAGATGTTTGCCCAATGGGAATGGCCGGCCACTCGCTGCTCCGTTGGCTGGAGGAGGATCTCGGGAATCGATCTGCGTCTGGATGTCTCGGTGGAGGGGAATCCTGACCGGGGTCCCCTCCGTCGCTTACCGCGGCTTGCGACGAGTCAGGTCATCGGAGTGCCGATCCCCGGTCGCAGGGCGGTCGGTGGCCGGCTTCGATCCCTTGCCCTTGGACACGGCGCTCCCCTTGTCGGATGACTTGTCCGACGATTTGCCCCCCTCGGAGGGAGCCGACTTTTCGGATCCAAGAGGCTTTTTCGTCGCGGCCTTGTCGGTCGCCTTCGGCGCCGCCGGAGTCTTGCCCGCGGCCGGCTTCTTGCTTGTATCGGCCTTCTTGGCCGGGACGGGCGGCGCGACGGCGGCAGGCTCCTCCGGCTCGGCTGGCTTGATGGTGATCGGGCGTCCGACGTTCGGCTTCACAACGAAGGGCTTCGGACCCGGCTTCCCCCCCGCGACGAGGGTCCCATCAGCCGCGCGTTTCGGCCCCGAACCCGGCGGGGGAAGCGGGGTCTTGCCGGCTGGACGGGCCGCCGCCTGAGGGCCGGCAGGGCGGTGTTCCTCGGCCGCGGTGCGGGCAGCATCGGCAGCCTTCTGCGCGTCCTTGCCGGCCGGGGGCGGCGGGGGCACCGGAAGGGGGAGCGGTTCGCCGCGTTTCGGCATCCGTTTGGCATCCGGATTGACTGCCTGAACCACTTTCTTGACCGAGGCGCCGTGGAGATTTGTCAGGACTTCAACACCGAACTGATGGAGCAACGAGCCGAACTCCAACCCGGCCTTCTTGGGGATGAAGCGGTCGAGTCCGGGGCATTTCTCGGAGTCGTACTCCTCCTGCGACATCACCCCGGTGATGAACAGCCCCTGCATCGCTCCCAGATCGACGGGGATGTAGTGGCCACTGAGCGCCGTGGAGCCAATGAAGGCCACGACGAACGGCGGGATGCCGTGGATGTGCTCGAGCGTCTTCATGCCGTGCGCGATCGAATGCTTCTTGGCGTTGTCAAGCGAGAAGCTGTAGGTCGATTCGAACACTCCCTGGAGCACCCGGCGGAGCGCGAGGGCGGCCCGGGATGGATCGGGGAGGTCGTGGAGGGTCTCGGCGAGTTCGGCGACCGTCGTGACGCGGATTTCATTGAGATCAAAATACGCCTCGCCGAGCCTCTTGTAGGCCCGTGCCGCCACGTCGTACGGGGCGTTCTCGAGGCAACAGGCGTAGAGAACCTGTTCGAGGAGCGGGGGTTGCGTGTCCGGATCGACCGGCTTGAAGGTGGCACGCAGAGCTTTGTGGAGCTTGGCGACGAGTTGCTGGCGATTGGGCTGCTGCCGATTCGGTGTGGTCATGCCTGTTCCTGTACATCCTCGCCCGGCGCCTCGTCCGCCGGAGTATTCCGCCGGAGCTCCGGAGATTCCGCCTCGGCATCGACCGGGGCGACAACGGACCCGTCCCCCGTGGAGGGCCTCAGCACCTCCGCCAAGACACGGGCAATCTCGAGCGACTTCTTCACGCCACCATCGATTTCGAAACTGAGCCGGGGCGTGTAGCGGGTCTCGATCCGATCGGCGATCCGCGACTGGAGGAAGCCGGCCGAGTTTGCCAATCCCCTCATGGCCAACTTCTGCTTGGCTTCGTCACCCATCACCGAGACATGGATGGTGGCCGAGCGCATGTCGGCATCCATCTCCACACCGGTGACCGTGACGTCACGGACCCTTGGATCCCGAACCTCGGTGAGGATGGCCATGCTGACCACCTCCCGCACCGCCGCGGCGGCCTTGAGTTGGCGTCGGGTGCTCACGACAGAGTCCGTGCGACTTCCTCGATCCGGTAGCACTCGAGGACGTCGCCCTCCTTGATGTCGTTGAAATTGGCCACCTTGATGCCGCACTCCAGCCCGTCACGAACCTCGCGGGCGTCGTCCTTTTCACGCTTCAACGACTCGATGCCGTAATCCCCGAGAATACGGTTGTCGCGGATCACGCGGAGGCGGCCATTGCGGGCAATCACCCCGCCGATCACGCGGCAACCAGCGATGACGCCGAGCCGGCTGATCGAGTACGTGCGCTGCACCAAGGCCCGACCGAGTTCGGTCTCGCGCTTCTCCGGAGCGAGCATTCCTTCGAGGGCATTCCGCAGATCGTCGGTGACCTGATAGATGATCTCGTAGCGCCGCACCTGAACGCCGAGTTCTTCGGCCAGCGAACGGGCCCGCTCGTCGGGCACGACGTTGAACGCGATGATAATCGCGTCGGATGCATCGGCGAGTTGGACGTCGGCCTCGGTCACCCCTCCGACCGTCGACTGGAGGATACGGATCTTGACCTCGGGGTGGTCGAGCTTCGTGAGTTCCTTGAGGATCGCCTCGATCGAACCACGGACATCAGCGCGGATGATGAGGTTGAGCGTCGGCGTCTTCTGCGTGCCGAGACGATCGAGCAGATTCTCGAGCGTGACGTGCACCGGAGCATTCGAAAGGCTGCTGTGCCGGCGGATCCCGCTCCGCTTCAGAGCCACTTCCCGTGCCATGGCGATCGAGTCGACCACCTGGAACCTGTCTCCGGCCCCCGGAGCGATGTCG
The DNA here is from genome assembly GCA_945860405.1 of Candidatus Kuenenia stuttgartensis. Classification (GTDB taxonomy): domain Bacteria; phylum Planctomycetota; class Planctomycetia; order Pirellulales; family UBA1268; genus QWOP01. The sequence continues at coordinate 29,234 of CAMARC010000011.1, forward strand.
AGGCCGCTGACGAGCACGGGCTGGGACGGTCCGGCTTCCGTGATCCGCTTCTTGCCGAGCGTGTCGTGCATCGCCTTGACGGTGCCGCTGGCCTCGCCGCAGACGAGTGAGTCACCGACGCGGAGCGTCCCCTTCTGCACGAGGATGCAGGCCGAGACACCGCGCCCCTCATGAATCGAGGCATCGAGGCACACGCCAGCCGCGGCCCGCGAGGAGTTGACGCGGAGGTCGTGGAGTTCAGCGATCGTCAGGAGCATGTCGAGAAGTTGATCGACCCCCTCGCCAGTGAGGGCACTGGTCTTCACCACCTCCGTCTCGCCGCCCCACTCCGTAGGGAGAAGATCGCTGGCGGCGAGTTGCTGGTAGATGCGCTGCACGTCGATGCCGGGCAGATCGATCTTGTTGATACAGACGACGATCGGCACCCCGGCTGCCTTGGCGTGGCTGATCGCCTCCTCCGTCTGCGGCATGATCCCGTCGTCAGCCGCAATGATGAGGACGGCACAGTCCGTGACATTGGCCCCGCGAGCCCGCATCTGCGTGAACGCCTCGTGACCGGGCGTATCGACGAAGGTGATCGACTTGCTGTTGTGCTTCACCGTGTAGGCACGAATGTGCTGGGTGATGCCACCGCTCTCGCGAGCAGCGACGTTCATCCCCAAGATGCGATCGAGGAGCGATGTCTTCCCGTGGTCGACGTGGCCGAGGAAGGTCACGATCGGCGGGCGAGACTCGCGGAGGGTGGGATCCTCGTCGACAGCGTCGAAGCCGGCAAGAAGTTCCTTTTCGAGATCCTCCGCCGTCTTCAGATCGAGTTGCACACCGAGTTCAGCAGCCAGCAATTCGACCGTGTCGCGATCGAGCATCGTGCCCATGCTCGGCATCGTGGCCATGCCGAAGTTCAGGAGTTTCTTGAGCACGTCGCTGGCCGACAGGCCGATCGCCTCGGAAAACGCCCGCACGGTGCAGGGCACCTGGATCGAGGCATTGGTCTTCCGCGGCGCGGCAGTCGAGATCGTGATCCCTCTGCGGGGACGAGAAGATCGACGACGACGGCCACCGCCGTCATCGTCGTCGCCGACGCCGCGGACAAACCGCCGTCTCCCGATCTGCTTCGAATCGCGGCCAGGGGTCTCGTCAGGGACGCCCGGGCCCTTCGCCGGGGTACGGCGAGGGCGAACACCCGATTCCATCAACGGAGGCACGGGAGCCATTCCCGGCCCACGCCCTCCCGGCCTGGCCGGGCCAGCGGGACCACCGGGACGCGGTCGACCCTCGGCAGCCTGACGCTGCTCGTGCTTGCGCATGTGGTCGGCCAGCGGCTTAGCGCCCCCAGCCTTCGCACTGCGAATCGCATCGAGCGGGAGCTTGACGTCGGGCTTCTGCGCGACCGGCTCCTGCGAAACACGGGGCGCCGTGGGGCGGCCCGCAGCCGGCAGAGGTGCGAGTTTGAAAGCAGGGCGCGGAAGCGGTTTCGAACCGTCGCCACCGGGGCGGAGGCCCGCCGGGCGCGGTCGCGGCTCAGTCGACTTCCCACCGATTTCAGGCGGCTTGGCCCGGGCGGCAACACCGCCAGGAGCGATGTAGTCCTCGCGACGCAGCGGACCGGAAGAACGTGACAGCGGGGGAGGGGAAGGGGAAGGGGAACGGGGCGGAGGAGGGGGAGGAGGAAGGGGCGCGATCGGAGCCTGAGGTACGGGTTGTGCAGGAGCAACAGCTTCGATGGGACGCTGCGGCGCCGGTTCGGAGCGTCGCACGCCGGGACCGTCGGAGGTGCGACTGGCTCCCAGGGGGCCGGAGAGCGGCCGCATGACAACCGCGGGCTTCGGCTCCGGAGGCGTCGACTGGGCAGGCTTCGTCGCCGTCGAAGAAGAATTTTTGGCAGCGATCACTGGCGGCTTGCCGACGACGGCAGGTCTCACCGGGCTCGCAGGCCGAACAAGCGCCGCCCCACCAGCGGCAGGCCGCTCAGGAAGCTTCGTAGCCTTGCCGGCCATGAACTCCCTGAGCCGGGCAACTTCCTCGTCGGTCATGCTGGCGAGCGCCGAGCCCTTGTCCTGGATACCAGCGCGGGAACAGATCTCGACAAGCTCTTTGCTGTCGAGTTTCAATTCCTTCGCCAGGGTGTAGA
>CAMARC010000012.1 GCA_945860405.1 Candidatus Kuenenia stuttgartensis
GGCGGTCGGCGGAGGGCGTTGGGATTGGCACCGTTGAAGGCGGCCTCCTCCCCGGAGGCGAAGCCGAGGCCCCCGCCATGGAACGCGTCGAACTCGAACATCACCCACAGCTTCGACGTGCCCCCTTGCACGCCCCCGAAGCTCATCGCCTCCTCCCGGGTGAGGTTGGCGAGCCGCCATTCAGGATATTCGTAACTCGTTCCTTCGTAGGGGAGCGACTGGTATTCCGGCGGGGCATCGGCGAGCGATTTGCCGATGGCGGCAAGGTCGCTTTTGAATCGTTCCATCGCCCGGGCCGACTTCTGGAAGTAGAAGACGTCGGAGGGGCATTTGAAGATGTTGCGGTTGTTCTCCGAATAGGGGCCGAGGGCCGCGGCGATGCTCTGCCGGGCAGGGCGATCCTTGGTGGCAAAGATGAGTTCGTCGCTCGGAAGCGAAGCCGCATCGGGGAACCGGCCCCGGCTCTTGCGGTCGAGAAACATTGTCAATGCGATTCCCACCTGCTTGAGGTTCGACTTGCACTCCGTCCGCCGGGCTGCTTCCCGGGCCGCTTGCACGGCCGGGAGGAGGAGCCCGACGAGCAGGCCGATGATCGCAATCACGACGAGCAGCTCGACGAGCGTGAACGCCTCGTTGCTTCGAGCGCCGGCCACACTGCGTGCCCCCGGGCGACCGCTCGCTGGTTGTTTGGGGGGCGCGGAGGGAATGGTCGGCATGATGCCTCCATGGGGGCGGTAGGATCGTCACGTGACGTTCGGCCGAAGGAGAAACGGCCGGGAGACCGAATCCTGACACGGCTCCTGAAAGCCGTCCAATCGGCCCGGATTCGCTGTGTTGACAGGATTGGGCGCCCCGTGTCCGGCGCAGGGACGCAGCAACCGACGGCCCCCTTCGGGTTGGGTGGGGCGCCTTGAAGGTAGCGTGCGGCGTACCAGAGATCGTAGGCTCCTCGGCATCAAAGCAGCCGATCGATAAGTCCCACAGCAGCCCAGAGGCGAGCCCCGTGACCGAAGCCCTCATCGTCGTCGATCTGCAAAACGATTTTTGTCCTGGAGGGGCTCTCCCGGTCGACGACGGCGACGCCATCGTGCCGCTGGTGAACAGGCTGCTCGCGCAGGCCAAGGTCCGCATCCTGACGCAGGACTGGCATCCGCCGGAGCACGGCTCGTTTGCCGTCAATCACCCCGCCGCCCATCCGTTTGACCGTGGGATGGTCGGCGGCGTCGAGCAGGTTCTCTGGCCGGTGCACTGCGTGCAGGGGACGAACGGGGCGGAGTTCCATCCCGGCGTCGAGACCGACCGGGCCGATCTCATCCTGAGAAAGGGTGGAGATGGGGCGTTGGACAGCTATTCAGCTTTCTTTGAGAACGATCGTGTCACGCCGACGGGGCTCGATGGCTATCTCCGCTCGCGGGGCGTCGATGCGGTGGCGGTTGTCGGGCTTGCCCTCGACTTCTGTGTGGCGGCGACGGCGATCGATGCCGCCCGGCTCGGCTACCGGGTGCGCGTCATCGAGCCGGCCTGCCAGGCGATCGATCAAGCAGGCTCGCTTGCTGCAGCGGTTGCAGCGATGCATGAGGCCGGCGTGACGATCGAGCGGGAGGGAGATCTCTGATGACAGGCTTCGCCGGTCGAGCATGCTCTGATCGTGACTCGCCCGTCATCCGCTCCAGAGTCGACACCGATTTCTACAAGTTGCTGATGGCACAGTCGGTGATCCGTCACCGGCCTGCAGTCGAGGTGACGTTTTCCATCGTCAATCGGACGACGTCGGTGCGACTGGCCGAAGAGGTGGACGAGGGCAAGCTGCGGGCGGAACTCGACCGGGCAAGGACGCTCGCCCTGACGCCCGCCGAGTCGGCCTATCTCTGCGGGCTCGAGATCGGCGGGAGGCGAATCTTCACCGAGGCGTTTGTCGCTGCCTTCGCTGATCTCCGCCTCCCTCCCTATGCGCTCGACGTCCGTGATGGGCAGTTCGATCTCACCTTCACCGGCCCTTGGCCGGCGGTGATGCAGTGGGAGGTGCCGGCGCTGGCGATCCTCAGGGAGCTTCGCAGTCGCGCGGTGCTCGAGGGAATGCCGAGCGCCAGCCGCCAGCGCCTCTACGCGGAAGCGGGGGCACGGCTCGATGCCAAGCTCGAACGCCTCTCCACGCTCGAAGGGCTGCGGCTGGCTGATTTCGGGACGCGACGCCGGCATTCGTTTGCCTGGCAGGAGGAGGCTGTTGTCCGGGCCCGAGACCAGCTGGGGCGGGCGTTTCTCGGCACGTCGAACGTCCTCTTGGCGATGCGGCACGGGGTCGATCCGATTGGCACGAGTGCCCACGAATTGCCGATGGTTTACGCGGCCTTGGCCGACGGCGACGAGGCCCTTGCGGCAGCGCCCTATGCGGTGCTTGCCGACTGGGAGGCCGACTACGCCGCACTTTTTAGAATCCTTCTCCCCGACACCTTCGGCACGGCCGGGTTTCTCGCCCGGGCTCCCGAGTCGGTTGCGCGGTGGAGCGGCATCCGCATCGATTCGGGCGATCCTGTCGGGATCGCGGAGATGGCGATCGAATGGTGGAGATCGCACGGCGAGGATCCTCGGGAGAAGAGCGTCATCTTCTCCGACGGCCTCGACGTCGCCGAGATCGAATCGCTCCATCGCTACTTCGCCGGACGGGTGAAGGTGGCGTTCGGGTGGGGCACGCTCCTCACCAACGACTTCCGCGGGCTGTGCGCTGCCGATGTTCTCGCCCCCTTCAGCCTCGTCTGCAAGGCCGTGAGCGCCGACGGCCGGCTGACGGTGAAGCTCTCCGACAATCCGGCCAAGGCCCTTGGGCCTGCGCTTGAAGTTGCCCGCTACCGACGGGTCTTTGCGGTCGGTGCGCAGGAGGCGCGGACAGTCGAGGTATGAGCGGGGGCGCGGATTCCAGTCCAGCATTGGCCGCCGCTTTTGAGGAAAAAACGGGGCTTTGTCAGGATTTCTTGAGTCTGTTCGTTTTCACTCCTGGGGCTGCGTGGGGAGATCCCGCTGGGCCCGGAATAATCAACCCTAAGTAGCGAGTGGATTCCCTCCCGGAGAACGGGCCGATGCGACGTCAACCAGTCTGCCAGGTCTTCGTCCGCTCGCCTGTCACGCGTCTTTTCGTGCTGGCCCTCCTCGTCGCGGCACCGCTGCTTGCCGCTGCGGCCCCTCCCGATCCCCTCCCCGGCGTCGGCCATCCCGGGTTTCTCTCCCCCCATGTCAATCCGCTGGCGATCGTCGATGGGCATCTGTTCGTTGCCAACACTCCCGCCGACACGCTCGACATCATTGAGATCGCCTCGCGGAGCGTCATCCGCAGGATCCCGGTTGGCATCCAGCCGGTGTCGGTCGTGGCCCGTCCCGACGGCCGGGAGGTCTGGGTCGCAAATCACGTCTCCGACTCGGTGAGCGTGATCGATACCGCCCCGGAGAGCCTGACACGGTTTCAGGTCATTGCGACGATCCAGGATCTCGACCCGCTCACCCTCGCTACCCGCTTCGACGAGCCGGTGGGGATCGCCTTTGCCGACAACACAAAAGCCTATGTCGCCCTCTCTTCCGAGAACCGGGTCGCCGTGATCAGCGTGGCGCAGCGGAGCGTGGTCAAGTCGCTGCCGATTCCGGCGCAGGACCCGCGTGCTATTCAAGTCCGCAAGGGCAAGCTTTATGTGGTGCCATTTGAGTCGCACAATCGCACGCAACTCTCCGGCGGCCGGGGGGAGCCCGATGGCGACCTTGTCACCTTCGACGCCTGGGAACACTCGATCCGCCACAACAACGTCCTCTCCCTAGGCCATATCGTCGACATCATCAAGCACCCCGACGTTCCCGACCGCGATCTGTTCGTGTTTGATACCGCCACCGACGAACTCGTGGAGACGATTCACGGCCTCGGTACGCTCCTCTACGGCCTTGCGGTCGACCATGACGGCCGCGTGTTCCTCGCCCAGACCGACGCCCGTAACGACGCCAATGGCCGGTCCGGAACGAAGCACCAGGGGCTTGCAGAGTTGGAGAACAGGCCGTTTCTGAACCGGGTTACATGCGTCCTCCCCGGCAGCGGCGCGCCACCGCGGTTTTACGACCTCGAGCCGCTCCCCCCGGAGCAGCCTGCCGATGGTACGGCGTTCGCCACGCCGTTCGGGCTTCGGGTCAGCGAAGACGGCCAGACGATCGTCGCCACCGCCGCTGGCTCAGGCGTGCTCTTCACGCTTGACGTGGCCAGTGGAGCGGTCCTCGGCCGTGTGGAGCTGGGCGCCTGGCCCGACGGCGTGGTGCTCGAGTGCGATTCCGGCGGGGCGCCGGTGCGGGCCTGGGTGCTGGCAGCGTTTTCCAATGAAGTGACGCTCGTCGATCTCACCGATCGGGTGCATCCGGCAGTGGTGGCGACGATTCCCCTTGCCGATCCGACGCCCGAGCCTCTTCGCCTTGGAAAAATTGCCTTCCACAGCGCTTCAACCTCAACAACGAAGACGTTTTCCTGTGCGAGTTGCCATCCCGATGGCCACACCGATCAGCTCCTCTGGGTGCTCGCCACGCCGGTCGTCTCCGGTGGCAATCAGATCATGCCCCGTTCGACGATGCCCTGCCGAGGGCTCCGCGACACGGCCCCGTTCCATTGGGACGGGATCCCCGGTGACCCCTACGGCGGGATCAATTCCTCGAGCGTTCATCGGGATGTCGTCGCCAACAGCGACGCTACCGATCCCTCGAGCCCCATCCGGCACCTCATCGACGGCGGCCTCGCTTCGACGATGCGGCTGGCAGGAGACGAAGGAATCAATGACGAGGGTAAGCCGGGGGCGCTTTCTGCGGCCGAGCGCGACGCGATGGCCGCCTTTCTCCTCGACATCCCCTATCCACCGGCCCAGCGTCGCAGCGCCACGAATGTCGTTTCCGACAAGGCCCGGAGCGGATTCCGTCTCTTTCATGTCGATGGCGATCTCGATCCGTCGAAGCCGACGCCGAATGTCTGCGGCGATTGCCATCGGATGCCCCATCTCGTGAGCACGAATACCCCCGGCACCGGGATGGACACGCCGACTTGGCGCGGGGCCTACGACCGCTGGCTGATCCTCCCGCAGGGACGGCTTAACATCATCGATTTCGATTTCTTCCGCGACATCGCCCACCGTGGCACCCCCGAACGCGACGTGTGGCGGATGTCGTGGGGGGGCCGGGAGCGGTTTGATCCGGTGTGGGAGATGGTGCTCGAAGGGAGCACCGGCTTCTCCGGGGCCTTCGGCCGTCAGGTGACACTCGACGCCACCACGGCCGCACCTGATCAGCGTCTCGCGCGCGATCTCCTCTCGGCCCTCGAAGCCGCCACGAGCGACGGCACGGTGCTCCTCCGCGGCGACGGGGTTTTCACGGCAGGCGAAGCGGCGGGTGAGGTGGCGATCGAGTTCGATGGGGCGAAGGGGGCTGCTGTGTATGTCACGCACGACGGGAGCGGCCGGCGCTGGTCGCGCGACGATCTGCTTTCTGCCGCCGTGGCCGGCAGGTTCATTGGGACGTTCACCGCCCGCCTTGGCGGCCATGGCTCGCAGCCGCAGCCGGCGATCTGGACGGAGGGGGAGATCCAGGCCCAATCCGGGCATCAGGAGTTTCCGAGGCTGAAATCCCGAGAACGGCTGATGACGATGCGTGGGCGGCATGTCGATCCCGGGGCGTTTCCCCTCGTTGATGGCCGCCGCGCCGAGGGGCTTGTACGCGTCGATGGCGAGACGGTTGTCGTGGAGCTGGCTGCCACGCCCCCCGATGGCATGCATCTCCTCCAGGTGCACAATCCCGGCGGACTCGCGAGCAACGACTTTTTGTTCTTCGTCAACGAGGAGACCGCACCCGTCGCCGATACGAAGGGGAAGTCGCTCGCTGAGATCCTTGCGTTACGGAAGTGGGATCGGCTGCCCGGCACGTGGATCGACAAGGCGACCGGCGGCAAGGTCGTCCACACGACCTACGCCTGGAAGATTTCCAATCGCGTTCTCGAGGTCGTGAACACCGGCGGCGACAATCCCTCGACGTCGCTGCTGGCGGTCAACGCCGCCGACGGCACGGTCTTCCAGGTTGGGGGGGATTCCCGTGGGGCGACGTTCCTCGGGGGCTGGACCGTCGGCGACGATGGCGCGGCGACAGCGCGACTCGGCATCACCGGCGGGGATGGAAATCGATTCGATCTCACGCTCCGCCATCGCTTCACAGGCCCCGACACGATGATGCTCACGATCGAATTGCCCCAGCCGATCACGATCGAGCTGGTGCGGGCGAAGGAGTGAGGCACCAGGCACTCCGCTCGATTCCACCATGCCACTCGACAACGCCCAGATCCTCCGCGTTTTGATGCCGTGGCGAACGCGCCTCTCGGCGGCCGCATGGCTCGTGACGCACGACGCCCACGCCGCCGAGGACATCTTCCAGACGGTGGCCGTGAAGGCGATCTCCACAAACGTCGCCTTCGAGGCCGAGGCAGCGCTCGTGTCATGGGCGTTCATCGCCATGCGCCACGCGGCGATCGATTGGCAGCGGCGGCGGTCGCGGGAGGAGGTGGGGCTCGAAGGTGGTCTCCTCGACCGAGTCGACGCGGAGTGGATCGAGCGTGGGCCTGAAGGGGGGCGGCTGGCGGCCCTTCGCGAATGTCTCGAGGGGGTGCCGGCCGAATCGCGGCGGGTGCTCGAGCTCCGCTATGCCGATGGCCTGGGCTGTGCCGAGGTGGCGGCGGCTGTGGGGGTGGGGCTCGACGCGGTCTACAAGCGATTGTCGCGATTGCACGCGACCCTCCGGCAGTGTGTCGAGGGAAAACTGATCGAGGCCCAGGGAGCCCACCGATGACGCGACACGATCTGCCCGATCAGACCGGCCCTCTGCTCGACCGGTTGCTTGTTTTTCTCGACGGTGGAGGCTCGCCTGAGGAACGCCACCAAGTCGAATCGATCCTCAGTCACGACCCGGCAGCCCGGGACCTCCTCCGCGACCTTGCCGAACAGGCGGTGACGGTGGCCGATTGTCGGCGTGTGGCCGGCGAGGAAAACGACACACAGACGAGGCAAGGGGAGCGACCCCGCGCCGGGCGGCAGGCGTGGCGCTGGCCGGCGATCGCCGCGGGGCTCGTCGTGGCAGCGGCGGCCGCGGGGGCGTTTTCCGCGCGGCCGGCCGCGCCACTGGTCATTGGGCAGGTGACGAAGGCGGTCGGAGCGACGCGGTTGTTCACGGCGGCAGGGCGGATCGAGGAGGGGATCGCGGCGGGGGCGACGGTGGGACCGGGCGACACGATCGAGTCGCGGTCGAGTGATGCCTGGGTGGCCACCGCTCTCAGCGATGGGGCAACGCTCACGATCGCCGGGGAGTCGGTGATCCGGGTTCTCCGGCCCGAAGCGGGGGAGCGACGGTTTGACCTCGTCGAGGGGAGCCTGTGGCTCGACCCGGCGTCAGGGGCTGCTGCGGCGCCGGTCGTGGTGCGTTCGCCGGCCGCGGTCCTCGAAGCGACCGGAGCCCTGTTCGACGTCCGCTCCGGGGCCACCGAGACGGTGCTGCGGGTTCATGCTGGCATGGTCCGCGCGGCCCGGCGCGTCGACGGCGCCGTTCTCGACATTCATCCAGGGAGCCGGTGCACGGTGTCGCTCGCTGCCGATGCGCCTCTCGCCGCCGAGCCGCAGCCCGATCCGACAGGGGCTTGGCGGCTCGATCCGATGTCGATCGGTGCCGCAGGCCACGGGCTCCTCCGGCTGGCGACGGCCGATCGGCCGGCGAGCCTGGCGGCCTTTCCGTTGCTGTGGCGCGAAGGGAGCCTTCCGCCCGTGCTCCTCCATGTCGTGGGCGCGGCGGTGTGGCGAGCCTCTGACGCGCCGGTGCGGATCGGCCCCGACTCCCGCTTCCGCTTCCGCGGCCGGACGACCCGCCCCGTGCGGATCCGCTTCGGCGTGAGCACGCAGCGGATGCAGGGGGTGTTTTCGGGAAAGTTCGAAGTCGACGTGCCCCCGCAGCGTCAAGCCCGCGATGGCGACGCCTTCGAGGTCGATCTGACGCTTGCCGATCTCGTCGCGATCAATCCGACGCTCGCCAACACGGCCGAGGGGCTCGAGGTGGCCGACATCTACGCCCTCACGATCCTCGAAGATGCGGGCCTGGAGATCGTGTCGATCGACGTCACCGGGGGAGAGTGAGTGGGAGCCGTTCGGCCCATTCAAAGAGGGCTCATTGGCTTTCACGGGGGGCAACGAGCTGACCGGCCGCACGGCGGATCTTCGGCTGAGGATGATCGGCGGCAATCGATTCGAGCTCCGCAGTCTCGCCGAGCAACATCAATTGAAGAATCGCGCACACCTGCACGTCCTGGGATTCGTGATCCCATGCCAATCGGCGGATCTCTGGAACGAGTTCCCGGTAGTTGTTCCATCCAGCGAGCCGCATCGTCGATGTGACGAGTTCTGGATTGGATGACGAGAGTGCTTCGCGGAGATAAGGCCCGGCAGCATCGCGGTAGCGGGTTGTGAGAATCACGTTGGCACCGCTTTGCACCCGGATGTCGGGGTAGCCCAATTGCTCGACGATCAACGGGATCGCCCGCTCGGCAGGCTCCTCTTTGAGTGCCTCCATCTGCCGGCATTCAGGAAGCGACACGATGTCGTATTCCCTGACAGCCATGGGTAGAAACGCCATCGCGTTGATGATCCCGTGCACCACCATCAATGGCAGCAGTCCGATGAACCGGAGACGCCAGGCGCCAAAGGCAACTCCCATCACGAGGGCACCAGTCAGGCGGGCGGAGCTGGTCCTGTGTCCCAGGTGGAAGGCGGCAAACAGAATTGCCTGTACGAGCACGGCCACCTTGGCCGGCATTATTTTTCGGAGTTGACCGAGGAGGAACCCCCGAAAGAAAAACTCTTCGGCAATGGGTGTGATCATGATTGTCTGGATCGCCTGCGCCACGACAATCGCCGGGGATGACAACCCCGGGATGACATGATCGTTCCACAGCCTCATTTTGAAGTTGCCGTCCAGTCTTGTCGTGAGAGTCCAGCTGGCGACGTCCGTCAACAAGAGGGCTCCCGCAAGTGGCAGAGCCAGTAACCACGGCGTGATTCGGCTGGGCAGCAGTTGACCGTCGAAGCGTGCCGTGGCGGGGCGAAGCCACATGAGCAGGCCGGGCAATCCGATCTCGATGGCACTCACCGCCAGCGCGAGCACGCAACGCTGCCAGTGCGACGCAGGCAGAAACCAATGCACCCACTTTCCGATCGCAACGAGAGCAACAGAGAGGACCACGCATCCGATAACTTCAGATCGGTCGGAGACCCTCTTTGAGACCCACTCGGAGGCAGTCGTATCGAACGCCATTCGCGCCTCATCGTTAGAGAAGGACCCCGCAGAAGCCTCCCTCGTGGCTTGGCGGAGGGCTGATCGGACCGCTCCACAAAAGCATGGGGGTACGGGCACTGGGGAACGGTGCCAGCGTTTGCTTCGATCGTCTGCCTCGTGTTCGCGATTGGTGCGGCCCCCCGGCCCTCATTTCGCCGGCGGTGTCAGCGGAGGGGCGGACGGCGTTGCCGTCTTGCCGAGGAGATGGCGCTCGAACCAGGCGAGATCCCATTCCATCTTCGCGCGGCGGTGGTTTTGCTTGATGAGGCCGTGACCGGCGCCGGGGTAAACGACAAGCTCCGTCGGGACGTCGAGGTAGGTCTTGAGCGCCCGGTACATCGCCCGGGCATGGGCCGCCGGGACGCGGGCGTCGAGCTCGCCGACATGGAGGAGCGTCGGCGTCTTCACCCGGTCGAGGGCATACATCGGTGAGGCGGCCCGGTAGGCATCGGGCTCGGCCCACGGGAGCTTGCCCCCCATGAAGTTGACGACGTGGCCGGGGGTGTCCTCCGTGCCCCACTGGATCACCTGATCGACGACGCCGGCGCCACTGCTGGCGGCCTTGAAGCGGTCGCTCGCCGCCACGAGGCAATTCGTGAGATAGCCGCCGTTGCTCCAACCCATCACGCCGATCCGGTCGGGGTCGGCGATGCTGCGCTCGACGAGCGCGTCAACGCCGGCGAGGATGTCGGCGACCTCGATGTCGTTCTCACGGCCGACGAGCTCCTCGAGGAAGTCGTCGCCATAGCCGGTCGAGCCACGGTAGTTCGGCGAGAGGAGCGCGTAGCCCTTGGCGGGGAGGAGGACGCGGCCGTAGATCCAGAACTGGAACTGGAGGAGCGACGAGCCGGTCGGCCCCCCATGGATCTCCACCACCAAGGGCAGCCGCTCCCCAGGCTTGGCGTCGGGGGGCAGCTCGAGCACCCCCTCCACCTCGCGGCCATCGGGGGCGCGCCACTGGACGAGCGAGATCGTCGGCAGCTTCCAGCCGTCGACCTGGGGATTGAGCTTCGTGAGCCTGTTCATCGCTCCGTCGGCCGCGACGAGATAGAGGTCGGGCGGATCGGTGAGCGTGGCGTCGATGACGCCGAGCTGACCATCGGCGGCGATTGAAAAGGCCGCGATGGCGTGGTCGCCGGGAGTGAGGGGGCGGTCGGCCCCCTGACGGCCATCACGGACGGCGGCGATCGAGTGGACGCGGGCCCGGGCGCGCTGTTCGCCGATGAAGCACAGCTCGTCGGCGCCGCGCCAGGCGAGCGTCGCCCCGAGCACGCTCACCCCGGCGGGGCGGCGCAGCTCCCAGACGCTTCCCTTGGCGTCATTCCACTGGCAGGCGTAGATTCGGCAGGGGTGGCCGTCAAACTCCACCGCGAAGGCGAGCCTGCCGTCGGCCGACCAGCAGGGGCTCTCGAGCCAGCCGAACGGGGAGGAGTGGCCATCGCGCCAGCCGGCCGCCGTCACCACCTCGATCGTGCGCGTGGCCGCGTGCCAGACGTCGATCCGCGACCAGCCCTCGAGGTGGAGGATCTCGTCGTCGGGAGTCGTCACCATCGCGATCCGCGCTTGGTCGGGCGAAACGCGCAGCGCCGTCACGACGCGCTTCTCGTCGATGAGCTTCTCCACTCTCCAGCTCTCCAGATCGAGGCGCCACACCTGCGTGAACTTCGTCACGCCATGGCCGTATTCGACCTCCTTGTGGCGGGTGCGTAGATCCTTCCACTCGTCGTCGGTCCCCTCGGCAACGACGGTGTAGTAGAGGGCCCGGCCGTCGGCGGAGAGCTCGGCGCGACCGATCCCCTCTTTGACGCGCGTCACGGCCATCAGCCCCGAGCCGTCGGCTGCGATCCGCCACACCTGCGTCTTGCCGTCGTGAGGCGGGGCATCGTCGCCGGGGCGGCGGACGTTGGCCGCGAAGTAGAGAAACCTGCCATCCGGACTCCACTGCGGTGCGGCCTCCTCGGCCCGGTCAAACGTCAACCTCTGCCGGGCCTTCGTGGCGACGTTGACGATCCACAGGTCGGCATTCCGCGTGGCGTCGGCGCCTTCCCAGCGCTGCTCGATGTAGGCGACGGTGGCACCGTCGGGGGAGACGGCGAGGGTCGACGGGGTGCCGAGGGTGAAGTAATCGTCGACGTCGATGTCGTGGGTTCGGGGGAGATCCTGGCCCAAGGCTGGGGCAGGGCCTGAGGCAATCGCCCCAGCAAGGAGAACGAAGCAGATGGCACGCAGGCTCGGCATGAAAGCGTCTCCGGCGGAAGGGATTGGAATCGCCGCGATGATACGCCGCTCGGGCCCTCGGCCACGAGAATCGACTACCCCGCAAACCGGCCCGGGGCGAGGAAACCGATCGGCTGCGATGTCGAGCCGTCGAGGGCGAGGTCGGCAAGGATAGCGCCGACGACGCTTGCGAACTTGAAGCCATGCCCGGAAAAACCGGCCGCGATCGCCACGCGGGACTGCTCCGGATGAAGCCCGAGGAGGAAGTGGGCGTCGGGGGTCATCGTGTAGAGGCAGGCGGCATGGTTGACGAGGTCGTTGCCGAGGGCCGGAAGCCGCGTCCGTGCCACCGCTGCCACGCGCGCAGCTTCGGCCCGGTCGAGTGAGCGATGAAGCGCCAGCGGATCGGCGACGGGCGTGCCGCCGGTGTGCTCGGCGATCTTCACGCCGAGGTCATCGAGCGCTGGAAAGCCGTAATAGAAGCCGGCAGGGGTGTCGAACGCGAAGCAGGGGAGGCCGATCCCCGGCTCGCGCCCTGCCGCGAATGCCGCGCGGTGCTCCGCCGGGGGGCGATACCAGCAGAGCGTTTTCTTGAGTACCTCGAGCTTCACCGACGGGATCCTGAGGAGATCGGCCGCCCACGCGCCGGGCGCAATCACGAGCCGATCGGCGTGGAACGTGCCCTGGTCGGTGTCGACCGTGACGCCGCTCGGCCCGGCATGCCAGCCGTGGATGGCAACGCCCTCCACGAAGCGGGCGCCGTGGCGTGTGGCGACCTCGGCGTGGGCCCGGACACATTCCTCCACGAGGAGGTAGCCGGCCGCCGGCTCCCAGACGGCGAGAAAATCGTCGTCGAGCGTGAAGGCCGGCCAGCGGCGCGTGGCCTCACTGGCTGCAAGTCGCTCGATGGGAAGGCGATGGATGGCGGCAGCATGGAGGGCGCCGGCGACCGCCTCGCCCGTCTCGAGGCCGGCCAGCAGCAGCCCCGACTGGAACAGGAGTCTCGTCCCGGTCGCTTCCTCGAGCCCGTGCCACAGCCGGTAGGCCTCGAGGAGCAGGGGCACGTAATCGGGATGCTCGAAGTAGGCCTGGCGGATGAGCCGCGTCTGACCGTGAGAGCTGCCCCGGTTGTGGGCGATCTCAAAGCGATCGAGGCCGATCACCTTTGCTCCGCGGGCGGCAAGGTGTGCACAGGCTGCAGTCCCCATCCCGCCGGTGCCGAGGACGATGACATCGGCGGAGGTGGCCGTGGCGGTCGGCATGAAGGTCTTCCGTGCGGGGACGAACGCCTGCCAACGGCCCTCGGGATCGAGCCCTGCTTACTCGGCGCCGGCGCCGACCGGCTCCGGGGGAGCGTCTTGCTCGATGGCCGGCTCCGCAGCCGCCTTCTCGGTAACTGCGGGCTCGGTGACTGCCTTCTCGATAACCGCGGGCTCAGTAACCGCGGGCTCGGTAGCGGGCATGTCGTCGGGGGCATGGTCGTGTCCCCCGCCATCCCAAAGCGACGCCCCGACGAACATCCACCCTTCCGGCACCGTCTGCATCGTCATTCCGGCCGTACCGAAGTAGTGGCGGATGGCATCAAACTCCGGCAGCGTCGTCCCATCGACACGCGGCGTCCGCGGCTCCTTCGATTTCTTGCTCCCGAGACCAGCGCCAGGGTTGTCCCGCGCGGTGAGGAGGGCGTTGGCGAGCCGGCCGGCGAGGCTCTTGTTCTCGGGGCCCTTGCCGGCACGGAGGAGCTCGTAGGTCGGCTGCACCATCTGTTCGGTGCGGGCGAAGGTGCGGAGGGCAACATCCCCGGGGAGGAGGCCCTTGAGCTGTTCGACCGAGTCGTTGTAGTCGGCTTCTTCGGCAAACGGCGGGGCCTTCCCGTCGAGCACCCGCTGGAGAATGTCGAGATGAGAGGCGATGAGGATCTGGCCATGGGCCACGGCCACGGCCGCATTCGGAAAGGGGGCATCGTCGGGATCGCCACCGAGGGCACCGCGGGGCCGGTCGTCATCCTCATCTTCGCGGGCCCGCACTCGCGTTGAACGGGCGGCCTTCCCCGGCTCGTCAGGCACCGTCTCCCAGATCACATGCCCGCCGACGTCGAGTTTCCGCGTCTTCGCCTCGGTCGACATGCTCCGCGCGATCGTCGCGGCGACCGTCTCCGGATCATCGGCCTGAAGCGCTATGATCATCCGCTCGCAATCGGGGCCGAAGGGGAGGACATGGTCGCCGGTGATCATGACCGCACCGCCGAGGTGGCGGATGAGGTCGTTCTCGACGTCGATCTGCGGCCCGTCCGGATCGTCTTTCAGGCTCGAGATCACGTCGTCAAACACCCCCGGCTCGCCAACCATGTCGTCGACGAGGGGCTCGAGGGCCCGGAAGACCTTGGGAAGATCCCACTGGAGGCCGAGCCAGCTGGCGGCATCTCCCGGCACCCAGGGGGCGGGGGCGAGCGAAGACGCATTGGGAAACTCGAGGATTCGAGCGGCCTTCTCGTAGCGCTCCTTCCCGCCGGCCACGGTTGGCGGGGCGTAGATGAGGGTGTTGTGGCGGAGATCGACGTTCCCCTCGCCGAAGAAGACGATGCCACCGGCCCCCTTGATGCAGTCGAAGCCGTTGCGGCGGGCCATCTCGACGTAGTCGGTTGGCTTCCGCTTCGAGGCCTTCTTCGGCGCCGGCCGGCTCTTCTGCTGGGCCTGGAAGAGGGCGAGCGGATCGATGTACCACCGCCCCGTCGCCACATCGGCGGGAACGGTCTCGCCGCACTTCCGCGCCACCACCTGGAAGGCTTCGAGCGAAGCCAGCGAATCCTGTCGCTGCTTGGAGAGCGCCGGGAGGATGGCAGCGACGATCTCAGCGCTCGTGCCGGCGACGATCGCGCCGGGCCGCGTGGCATAGGCGATCCGGCGAGGAGCGGCGGGCTCGGCGGCTACCGGTTTCCCCTCGCGGGGCGGGAGCGGCGGAAGTTCGTAGGCCGTGATCCCCTCGGGGGCGGTGAGTTTCTTTCCGCCACGATCGGCGAGCCGCTTGAAGACCGTCTCGAGGAGCGCGGGGACGGCGTCGTCATGGCCGCTGGTGTCGACGAGGAGCAGCCCGGCAAGGGAGCCGTCGGCCTGCTCGACCGCTGCCACGGCCGACTCGCCGCCACTGACCCCCGAGAGCTCCTTCGGGGTGATCCCGAAACCCATCCGGTCGCCGGCGATGCTCGACCGCTGTTCGTCGAGGGCGTCGTAAAACTTCTGCATCAACGGCTCATCGAAGAGCTTCCCCAGCGCGGAGTGGTCGAAGCGTTCGCGGAGGGCGGCGGCGTCGGGGGCGCTCACCCAGGCCCGTGTCGTTGCGGGGAGAACCTGCTCACTGGGGGCAAACCCAGCCGCGGCCGCCGACGATGCGGTGAAAAGGAGAACGAGCAGCGAGCCGAAGGCCCATGCCACCACGGCTGACCGAGCCGGAAAATCTCCGGTCGTGAGCCCGCGGCCCGATTCCGTTCGCGCCGCCACCGGCGTCCGTGCCGCCATCATCCGCCTGCATCCTGCCACGTGATCCCTCGCGTGTTCGGTGGAGCCAGCTCCCGTGCCTGCGCTGACGATCCCCCGCGGGACGATTCCAGGCAGGTTCCCCGAGAGGAGCCAGAGAAGAGAGATAAAATAACCGCTGCCGCGTATTTCGGCCACAGCAGCCAGGCTTTCCCGGGGCCGGTGCGGCAATCAGCGGAGAACTTCACGAAAGCCCGGGGCGAGTTGGCGCCAGGCCATCGCCTCCTCGAGATCCCACGACACCGAGAGAACGTCTTCCTCGCGAAACATATCGCCGATGAGTTGCACGCCGATCGGCAGGCCCTGTGGCGAAAGCCCGGCGGGGATGCTCGCCGCCGGCAGACCGACGAGATTGACGACGGCGGTGAAGGCGGCGAGCTTGGCGGCTTCGGCAAAGGCATCGGTCGGCGGGAGCCCGGCCCAGGCCCCGATCCGTGGCGGTTCGACGGCGACGGTGGGGGTGAGCCAGAGATCGGCCGTGCCGAACACCGGCGCGAAGCGGTTGATGAGCCGGTCCTCGAGCGCGTCGACCTCAGCACGCTTGAGCCCCCGGGCCCCCTCGCGGAGCCAAGCTGTCACTGGCTGCGCCCGCCGCCAGCGCATCAGCGGGATGCCGCCGATGAGCCGCTGCCAGATCGGAAGAAACTCCCCGAGATCGCTCTCCGGAAGGCGCGCTTCCTCGACAGCGTGCCCCATCCGCTCGAGGATCCGGGCGGTGTGACGCACCGCGGCGAGCACATTCGGATCGGTCGGCACCATCCCGGTCGACTCGACGACCTTGATCCGCAACGGCTTGGGCGACGCGCGACGAGCGGAAAATGGCCGCGCCGGCGGCGGGGCCCAGTGGAGCCTGCCGGTGTCGATCCCCGCCATGACGTCGAGGAGGGCCGCGGCATCGGCCACCGTCCTAGCGATTGGCCCCGAGGTGTAGAGAATCCGCCGATCGGGAAAGCGAAACTGGTGCACGACCCGGCCACGCGAGGGCTTGAGGCCGTAGAGCCCGCAGAAGGATGACGGGATGCGGATCGATCCGGCGCCGTCGGAGCCCTGCGCGATCGGCAGCATTCCCGCCGCCACCGCCGCCGCCGATCCGCCGCTGGAGCCACCGGCGGTGTGGTCGAGGCTCCAGGGATTGCGGGTCGGCGGATGGATGGCGGGCTCAGTGACCGGCATGGCGCCCAGTTCGCTCGTCGCAAGCTTGCCGAGGATCACGAAGCCGGCCCGGCGGAGGGGGCGGACATTGGCATCGTCGAAGGGGAGGATGATCGACGGCATGCCTCGCGAGCCGAAGCGGGTGCGGCTGAAGCGGACGACGTTGAGATCCTTGATCCCGATCGGCACGCCATGAAACGGCGGGAGGGCATCGCGGTGGTGGAGCCGCTCTCGATCCTTCCGCCGCGCCACCTTGACCGCGTCGTCGAACACCGTCACGAAAGCCGACAGCGACGGGTTTTTGTCGGCGATCCGCTCGAGGTGACAGCGGACGAGCTCCTCGCTCGAGATCGCCCCCTCGCGGATGAGCCAGGCGAGAACGAGGGCGGGAAGCGTATGGAGCGACGTGGTGGCCATCGTGGTGGAGGGGGCGGGGCGGCGCCGGGATACGGCTCGTGGTGCGAGCCGGTCTGCCTGCTAAGGATCGCGGCGCGAGAAGATCGTGCAGGCTATTCCCAGGTAGGCGACGGTGTGGAGAAGGGTGAGACCGAGCCCCTTCTCCCAGGAGAACGAGGCACTCTCCATGAGCGCCCGGAACGGGCCGGCGACGGCGAAGTCGCGCATCAGTTGGCGGTCGACAAGGTTGTCGAGATCCTCGGTGTGGGGGAGAAAGGCATAGACACCTTCGGTGATCCGGCCGATCGTCGTCTGGTAGAACGGCTTCCGCCCCGGCTTGAAGCCCTCCTCGCGGCGCGGCTGCCGGCCGCGGATCGTCTCGGCGATGCTCGTCGGCCGCAGCTTACCGACGTTCGCCTCGCGGATCCGGCTCTCGACAGCGACGTTGTTCATCTGGCCGGCGATGAACAGGATCGCCCAGTAGGCAACGGTGACGAGCATTGCCGAGATCACACTCCGCGTGATCACCCCGGTGAGGACGCTCACCGAGAGGAGGAGCGCGAAGAAGACCAGCAGGCTCGGCAGCGCCAGGAGCACCCCCGGCGACCAGACGTTGGCAAGGATCCCGGTGATCAGCCAGACGGCGAGGACGAGGATCCCGAGCAGGCCGGCCACGAGGAGCAGGGCCCCGACATACTTGAACACGAGCAGCTGCCAGCGTGGGATCGGGCGGACGAGGAGGAGCTCGAGCGTCCCCTTCCGCACCATGTTCGGCACGAACGCCGCCGTCACCGCCACGCTCACCAAGAGCAGGATCGTGCCCCCCAGGCCGGTGGCGAGGAGCTTCTGAAGGATGAGGACTTCGAGCCCCAGCGGCGCCCCCTTCGTGCCGGCCAGTTCAATGCTGTCGCCGAAGAGCGTGAAGCGGTGGGGCCAGAGGAGGCGAAGATCGCGCCCCGGGGCGACAGTCATCTCCCAGGTCTGCGAACCGATCTTCCGGGCCCACTCCGTGCCGGTCTCGCGGATCTCCGTGATCGTCCAGAGCTGGCCGTCGGCGATCTTCCCGAACCGGGCCGTGATCTCCTCGCCCGACTCCGGCGCCCCGACCAGCGGGATGAACGTCCGCGTCAGCGTCGCCTTCCAGTGGCCTTCGGGGAGATCGGCGTCGATCGGCTCGGCGGCGGTGATCGCGTATATCGAGCCGTTGAGTCGGCCGGCGACATCCCCCATCGATTGGGTGGCGATGTCGATGCCGTCGAGATCGGCGGCCAAGGCCCGGGCGGCGATGTCGAGATACTGCCGGCCTCCCGGCTGTGGTTCGATCCGCCCGGTCAGCGCGGCGCCGAAGAGGATCGCGATTGCCAACAGGAGGAGATAGAGAACCTTGGCGTCGAGGAACTCGCGCCAGGTATCCCGGAGCATGGCGGCGAACGTCCGCGGCAGCAGCGGCCGCACCGTGACGCGTCCGGCCGCGTCAGCCGCCTCACGCGGAACGTGATTCGGTTCGTTCACGGTGTGCCTCCGCCGTCGGCGATCGCGAGGTAGAGGTCCTCGAGCGTCGCCCGTTCCCGTTCGAGATGCCGCAGCCGTAGCCCCGAGGCGCTGGCCGCGGCGACAAATTGATCGATCCCCTCCGGTGCATCAGCGCCCGTTGCGATGCCCGGGCCGTCGGCAGGGTCGAGGCTGACCCGGAGTCTGCTTCCCCCTTCGACCGCCGCGATGCTCGCGCCGGGGAAACGGAACGACGTCGGCAGGTCGCGATCGAAGGCGACCAGCCAACTCGCCTTTTGCCGGGTGAGGTCGGCGACGGTGCCGGTGACCATCAGCTTTCCCTTGCGGAGGATCGCCACCCGGTCGCACAGCTGCTCGACCTCGCCGAGGAGATGGCTGTTGATAAACACCGTCACCCCGCGACGGCGTTCCTCGAGGAGAAGATCGCGGATCTCCTTCCGCCCCACCGGATCGACGCCGTCAGTCGGCTCGTCGAGGAACAGAACCCGGGGACCGTGGAGGAGGGCCTGAGCAAGACCGAGCCGCTGCTTCATTCCCTTGGAGTAACCGCGGATGCGGAGCTTTTCCCGGCCGGCGAGGCCGAGGAGGTCGAGGAGCTCGGCAGCCCGTCGCCGCCGCTCGCGGCGGGGGATCCCTTGGAGGGCGCCGTAGAGGTCAAGGAGGCTCGTGCTCGTGTGGTATTCGGGGAGACGGTGATCCTCCGGCAGGTAGCCGACCTCGCGGCGGGCGGAGAAGGTGCCGACCGGCTGGCCGAGGAGGGAAGCCTCTCCGGCCGTCGGGGCGACGAGGCCGAGGAGGATCTTGATGAGCGTCGTTTTCCCCGCGCCATTCTGGCCGAGGAGCCCGAAGAGTGTGGCCGGCTCCACGTCGAGGCTCACCCCCCCGAGGGCCCAATTGGCGCCATACTGTTTTTCGAGCTGTTTGACGGAAACGACCATGGCGTCCGATCCTACCAGACCGCTACGGTGCGGGGACGGGACGGGCGGGAACCGCTGCCGCGTGACAGTCGCGGACTGGTGTCGCCCCAGAGATCATCGAAGGGAGGTGGAAGTCACCTGTGAAACTCCTGCTCAACCGGCTTTTCTGGACGATCTCCGGGATTCTTCTTCGGCTCCGCTACCGGGTCACTGTGGAGGGGGCCGAGGGGCTCTCCGGGCTTAAGGGGCCGACGCTCGTCCTCCCCAACCACCCTGCCTACATCGATCCGCCGCTGGTGCTCTCCCACCTCCGGCTGGGCAAGGCGCTGCGTCCCCTCGTCTTCAGCGGCATCTACCGGCTGCTGCCGTTGCGGCCGTTGATGGCCATGGTCGATGCCTTCGAGGTGCCCGATCTCTCCGCCCAGAGCCGCGACGCCCAGGCCAAGACCCTCGAGATGATCGACGCCGTCGTCGCGCGGATCGGCCGCGGTGACAGCTTTTTGATCTATCCCTCCGGGCGACTCCAGCGCGGCAACGCCGAGGTGGTCGGCTCGGCCCGCGCTGTCCATGAGCTCCTCTCGCGCTGCCCCGATCTCAATGTCGTCCTCGTGCGAACCCGCGGCCTGTGGGGGAGCAGCTTCGGGTGCGCCGCCACCGGCGCTCCACCGAGCCTCGTGCCGACGATGCTGCGGAATCTCGGCTGGGCCCTGGCGGCGCTCTTGGTCTTTCTGCCGCGCCGGAAGGTGACGATCCACGTCGAGGTGCTTCCCAAGGGGACGCTCCCCAAAGCGTCGCGCGAACAAACGAACGCCTTCCTCGAGGGCTGGTACAACGTCGATGGCCCGCAGCAGCCAGCGTTCGTGCGCTACAGTCACTTCTTCGGCCCGACCGCGGGGCACTACGCCGCCGGCGCCGCGCTCCCGTCGATCGACCCGGCGACGATCGATCCGAAGACGATCCGGCTGGTCAACGATCTCGTCCAGGGGCATCTCGGCCGCGAGCTCGATCCCCACGAGCTCGCCTTCGACACGACGCTCGAGGCCCTCGGGATGGACAGCCTCGACCGGATGGATGCCACGCTCAAAGTCGAGCAGCAGTTCGGCTTCCATAACCCCGCCGTCCTCAACACTCTCGGCGAGCTGTGGGCTCTCGCTGACGGGAAGCTTTCCGGCGGGGACAAAAAGGAGGCGATCCCGGTGCCGGCGGCCTGGTTCGCGCCCCCGCGATCGACCGATGCGCCGGCGGTGCTTGCTGGCACCGTCGCCGAGGCGTTCGTGCGGCGGGCGCTTGCGGCCCCGACGGAGCCGGCCGTCGCCGATCGAATCTCCGGGGTGCTTCCGTCGCGTCGGCTCCTCGTCGGGGCGAGCCTCATGGCCCGCCGGTTCGCGGCCTGGCCGGAGAAGCATGTCGGCGTCATGCTGCCGGCGAGCGTCGCCGCCGACATCGTCTTCTTCGCTCTCCACATGGCGGGAAAGACGCCGGTGATGATGAACTGGACGACCGGCCCGTCGAGTCTCGCTCATGGCGTCAAGGTGACCGGCACGCAGCGGATCATCACCTCGAAGAAGCTCGTCGACCGGCTCGGCATCGAGGTGCCCGGGACGCCGTATGAATACCTCGAGACGATCCGCGAAGGGATCGGGAAGGCGGAACAGCTCTCGACGCTCCTCGGCACGATCCTGAATTCCGGGGCGATCCTCCGCGGGCTCCCCAAGCAGGATCCCGACGAGCCGGCGGTGTTCCTGTTCACGTCCGGATCGGAGAGTGCGCCGAAAACTGTTCCCCTCTCGCACACCAACCTGATCACGAACATCGCAGACTCTCTCGAGGTTCTCGAGGTGACGGCGGCCGATTCGCTCCTCGGGTTTCTTCCGCCGTTCCACAGCTTCGGGCTCACCGGCAACGTCCTCCTCCCCCACCTCACCGGCATCCGCAGTGTCCGTCATGCCGATCCGACCGATGCCCGTGGCCTCGTGGAGACGATCCGGGCGTTCCATCCTACGATGCTGTTCACGACGCCGACCTTCCTCTCCTACATCCTCTCGGTGAGCCAGGAAGGAGACTTAAGGAGCCTGCGGCGGATCATCGCCGGGGCCGAGAGGTGCCCGGATGCGGTCTTCGAGCGCACCGCGGCCCTCGCGCCGGAAGCGGTGATCCTCGAGGGCTACGGAATCACCGAGTGCTCTCCCGTCCTCGCGGCCAACCGGGTCGCCGATCGGCGCCGGGGGTTCATCGGCAGGCCGGTGCGCAACGTCGACATCCGCGTCGTCGACGTCGATTCGGGCGAGCCGGTGGCGACGGGGGAGACAGGAATGCTCCTCGCCTCGGGGCCGTCGATCTTCTCCGGATATCTCAATCACGACGGCCCATCGCCGTTTGTCGAGCTCGAGGGGAAGCAGTGGTACCGCACCGGCGATCTGGTCGTTGCCGACGCCGACAACTGGCTCGCCTTCAAGGGGCGGCTGAAGCGGTTCCTCAAGGCGGGGGGAGAGATGATCTCGCTGCCGGCGCTCGAGGAGCCGTTTTCAAAGCGCTATCCCGCCGATGAGAACGGCCCGAAGGTGGCGGTGGAGGGGATCGAGACGCCGGGCGGCCGCCAGATCGCGTTGTTCACGACCTTCCCCCTCACGCTCCGCGAGGCGAGCCAGATCCTCCTCGCGGACGGCCTCCGTGGCGTGATGCGCCTCGACGAGGTCCGGCAGATCGAGACGATTCCCGTCCTCGGGACGGGCAAGACCGACTACAAGGAGCTCAGACGGCTGGTGACGGAAGGGCAACCGCCCGAGCGGTGAATCGCGCGACGTATTCGGGTGCGGAGATCGCGGCGGCGTTGCGATCGGTGACACCGCGACCACGGCCGTATGGTGCGCCGTTGTGCCCCAGCGGGGTTCAAGGCCGCCGTTCGCGTCCAGCGTCGCTGGGCCCTGGCAGCGGCACACCGGCATAGATTTCCGCGAGCGTCACGTCGACGCCGAGGGAATCGAACCGAATCGTGCCGGCAGGATCGATGAACGTGCGGAGCAGCCAAGGATCGGTGCCCGCGGCGGCCCCAGGGGCCGGTTGCCGTGAAAACAGCTCTGCGGAAATCCGGTCCTGGGAGATGATGAGATACTCCTGAATGCTTTCCAGGCGGCGGTAATGCCCGAACTTCGCGCCGCGATCGTATTTCTCGGTCGAGTCAGACAGGACCTCGACGATCAACCGGGGGTTGACGAGCGTGTGGTGGACGGCATCCTCGAACACCGGCGGCTCACAGAAGACGACGACATCGGGGTAGGTGTAGAGCCCGGTGGCATCGACCTTGACCCGCTGGTCGCTGGTGATGACGTAACATCCCCGCCCCTCGAGCCGCTTTCGGATGGCGTGGGCGAGGTTGTCCTTGATGAGGTTGTGCCACAGGGTGCCACCCCCCATGGCAAACACTTCCCCGTCGAAGTATTCATGCCGCACCTCGTCGCGGGCCTCGATGGCGAGGTATTCGGCAGCGGTGAGGCGTTTGGGCGCGGTCGACATGCAAGTACGATAGACAGCGCTCCTGGGGCCGGTCAACAATCCTCTGGAAGAGGGGCGTCGTTCAGTCGCCCGGATGTCGCCGGAGTCGGAATCATGCGTGCGGCCCGTCCCCTCGCCTTCGGCCTGATGATGGTGGCGATGCTCGTTGCCGCCGCCCTCGTGCGACGGCAGGGAGGATTCAATGGCGGCGGCGAGGCGTGGCTGATCCCTGTCGGTATGGTCGGGGCCCTGTATGCAGTCGCGGTAGTCGCCGATGTGATCTTCCATGCCTGGAAGGGGGAGGGGCAGGCCTGCCGGGCCTGCGGGCATCTCCGCCCCGTCAAGTCATTCCGCTTCGCTGGCCCCTGTCCGCAGTGTGGCGAGTGATCCTCGGCATCGGGCTCACTCTGCCCGGAACACCACCCACGCCATTCCCCCAGCGGGGATCGTGAGCGTCACCTCGGCGCGGCTGAAGCGATCGAGCGGCACGCGTTCGGCTTCCGCGCCGCCCCGGCTTGCCAGGCACGAGCCTTCGAGACCGGCGTAGTAGAGGGGCACCGGGATCGTCCGCTCGATCGGCTCATCGAGCGGATTAAAGACGGCGAGCAACGCGCGCTTCTCGAGCCGCGGATTGACATGGAGCATGCCGTCCCAGTCGCGGCCGTCGGCACGCCGCAGGTGGAGGACGTCGCTTTCGAGGATGTCGCGGTGGGCCTTGTACCAGGCGACCTGCCCCCGGACCATTTCGCGCGTCGCGTCGGTGTCGTACAGCCGCGGGCCCCGGTAGCAGGCCTGTACCCCGAGGGCGAGATTTGATTCCATCATCCGCCGGTAGTGGTCGAGATGTTCGGCGAGCGGTTCGATCGTCGCCGCCGCGCCGCCGCCGTGGTATTGCGCCAGCGGCACGAACATCCATCCCATGGATGGCGTCCGCTCCCAGGTGCCGTCGAAAATGTTCTGGCGGGTGTGGATCACCTGCTCTGCCCGGGGAAGCGACCAGTTCGTCTCCCGGTAGCCCATCCCGCATTTGTTCGAGCCGGCGAGGAAGTAGTGATCGGGGACGTTGAGATAGACGCCGCGCTCCCGGCACCATCGATACCAATCGCGGATGATCCGCCACTGCGCCCACTGCGAGTCGTCGAGGCCGCGCTGGAGCGGCGGCCGGGGCGTGACGTCCCAATCGCCGGGATAGGAGCCGTCGTGTTCGAGGACGGTGAATCCGGTCGTGTCGTAGAGCTTCTCGAGCTTGCGGAAGTAGTCGAGGCCCCACGCACTCGTCAGGGCCGGGGCGTGTCCGAAGGTCGTCTTTTCGCCGGGGGCGGGGACGACGTCGTTCCCGCTACCGATCTGCCGGCTCGAGAGAAGGGAATAGGCACCGAGATCGACGCCGCGCGCTCGGGCGTGGTCGGCAAGGGCCTTGAAGCGGGCGAGGTGGTCGGCCGACTCGTTCTCGGCATCGAAGCCCGAGCCGAAGGAGAGGATCACCATCTCGAAGCCGACCTCCGCCGCCTGATCGATCGCCCGCCGCACCGCCTCAGGGCGGGAGTCAAGGAGGTGGTGCATGAGCGGGTTTTCCGTCGCCCACGGCGCCAAGGTGCGCTTGAATCTCCGTACCGCCAGCCCGCGTCGCTCCCGATCAGTGGAATCTTGGACGAGGACGAAGGCCCTGAAGCTCTCGAACGAGTTCCCCGGTGCTACCTCCTGGGCCGGCCCGCGGAACGGGCCCACCTCAAGGAGGCAGGGCATCTTCTTCTCGTAATTGACCTGCGTGCCGAACGCCGGGTCTTCCCTCCAACGGACGGCATGGCGGCAGGCATGTTCGTGGCCAAAGCCGCCGAAGGCCTGATCGGTCTCGACATGGAGCGCATCGGGATGGGGGAGGATGACCCCCGGCGCATCGTCGACCGGATTGGAGGGCTCGACGATCGCGAGGTGTTCGGCGGTGAAGCGGTCGACGGTGAGCGGCTTGCGCGAACGATTCGTGACGACGATCCACTTCGAGAACGCGGGCAGGCCGTCATAGAGCTCGTAGTGGACGCTGACGGTGAAGGGAGGATCGTCACCCGCGGGGGCGAAGTCGAGGCGGGCCGACACCCCCGGCGGCGGCCAGGCGGCAGCGGGGGCGTGATGACGCGAGCGCTTCCAGGGGAACCGCTCGACCGTGACGCCGGTCTCGATCCCAGTGAGTCGGAGGGCCTCCGGATCGGCCGACATCGCGGCGAGCCAGGCCGGAAGGAGGAACGCCCGGTTCGGCTGGCCGACGAGCCCGCCGATCCGATGCTCGGTGCCGTCGATGGTCAGCAGCGCCTCAGGGCCTACGGCGCGGAGGAGACTGCGGTCGCCGGCGAGGTCGTCGAGGGCGATGGTGGCGCAGCCGTTCTCGAGGCGGAGGACACGACGGACGAGACCATTGTCGAGCGTGAGCGTGGCCCCGTCGGCCGATCGATCGGCCCGCGCCTTGAAAGGTGCCGGATCGAGATGCCAGTCGACCCTGCCGATCGCCGGGCCCGGGGGAGCGCTTCCAGTGCTCTGAGCATTCCCGGTCTCAGGCAAGCCGATCGCGGCGACACAGGCGCACGCTATCGCCAAGCCCGGCAGGCGCGCCCGGAGATCTGACGGGTGAATCATGGGGGCCTCCGGGAGGGATGAACGGGAGGGGTGACGGCCCCATGGTCGACGGATTTTCAGGCGATCCGGTCGAACTCCCAGCCTTTGCGGTATTCCCGCGTGAGGAACTTCTCCGCCTCGGGGGCATTGGGGATCTTCATCGCCGCGGCGTCCCACTCGAGCTTCTTCCCCGAGCGGTAAGCGACGTTGCCGAGGTGGTTGGCCTCGGTGAGGGGCCCCGAATAGCTAAAGGGGCAGGTGGTCGGGGCGCCGGTCTTGCAGGCATGGAGCCACTCGGCGTGATGGCCAAGCGACGGCGGGATCGACTCGGCCGGCCGCTTGAAGTCGCGGACATCGGGGCCGAAGAGGAGGAGATGGCGGCCGTAGTCGGCAAGCAAGCTGCCCTGGCTGCCGATAAACAAACAGCCGGAATCCCAACGCGGGATCGAGCCCTCTTCCCAGGCCGGCGGCTTGTCCTTCCCCTGATACCAGGAGAGTGAGAGGGGAGCCCGGTCGCCGCGGGCGCCGTAGGTGTACGTCACGTGCATCGAGGCCGGGGCGAGCTCCGGATGGGGGGGCGGCCCGAAGGCTTCGACGGTTTTCGGGGCATCGAGATCGAGCGCCCAGAAGGGAAGATCGATCCAGTGGCTCCCCAAGTCGGACATCGTGCCGCTGCCGAAATCCCACCACCGATACCACTTCGGCCCCGGCCAATAGGCCTCATGGAAGGGGCGCTGCGGGGCGGGACCGAGCCACAGATCCCAGTCGAGCCCGTCAGGGATCGGCGTCGAGCCGACGGGGCGATCCTGGATGGCGATGATGTCGCCGTACTTCTTCGCATCCTCCGGCGACTGCAGCCCCCATGCCCGGCCGACCCAGCAGTGGACGTCGCTCACCTTCCCGATCGCCCCCCCCTTCACGAGCTCCACGACGCGCCGGTAGTTGGCGTCGGCATGAATCTGCGTCCCCATCTGCGTGGCGACGCCGGCCAGCTTGGCTGCCTCGGTGACGACGCGGGCCTCGCGGACGTTGTGCGTCAGCGGCTTTTCGCAGTAGACGTGCTTCTTCTCGCGAAGCGCAGGCAGCGTTGCGAAGGCGTGGGTGTGTTCGGTGGTGCTGACGACGACGGCGTCATAGTCGGCGGGCTTGAGCTCCTCGTAGAGCCGGCGGTAGTCGCCAAATCCCTTGGCGCCGGGCGCCTTGCCGAGGGCGCCGGCGAGCGTCTTGGCGTTGACGTCACACACCGCCACCACCTGCTCGCCGAGGACGGCGTCGAGGTTGCCGCCGCCACGGCCGCCGCAGCCGATCACCGCCATCCGCAGCTTCTCCGCCCGGTTCTCAGCGCGAACAATCGTCGGCAGGCTGAAGACGGTGCTCGCGGCGATCGAGCCCCTGAGAAACGTCCGCCGGCTCGCGCGGGGCGTGTCGGTAGCAGGGCTGGTCGACGTGGTCGGAAGCTCGGCGGAATGAGACTCGGGGCGCATGGAAGGGCTCCTGCGGGAGAACGGGGGATTGGGAGGAGCATAGACCGCGTCGATCGCGGGTGTCCAGAAACAGCGACTTTCAGGGGGGACGTCACCGGGGGCCGGAGTGGTGCATCAGCCTTGCGGGGGGCACGGGTGGGGGGCGATACTCGGTCGAAACATCGCCTCACGGCCGCCCACAAGCGGGCCCGCTGAGGGTGGCCGTACGTCGCGGCCAGTCCACCTCGAAGCTCTCCATGCCCAATCCTTCTTTCAGGCCTCCAATCAGCCCCGCCCGGTCGGGCGGCTTCGCGGCGATTCGGGCTCTTGGGGCGGCATTTGTCCTCCTCGTGACATCGCTCGCGGCCGGCCCGGCGGCGGCGCAGCGGGTGCTCGTGCCGGAGCGCGAGTGGAGCGACGCCACGGGGATGTTCAAGGTGCAGGCGAGCCTCGTGGGGATCGAAGGAACGGCGCTAACTCTGCGGCAGACCGACGGCACCGATCTGACCATCGAGCTCGATCAGCTCGCCCCTCTCGACCAGCTCATCGCCCGGCGGACGATTCGCCGCCTCGCCCACCGGGGCGAGGGGCCTCCTCAGGTGGAGGCGTTCGACACTGCTGCCCGGGCCACCAACCACACCGACTTCCCCCCACTCGTCCCCGAGCCGCTCGCCGCCGATCCGGCCGATGCCGGCCGTGGCCTCGTCGCGGGAAGGGTGGTGATCACCCGTCGGGATCCGTTCGATCGCGTCGGACGGGTGATCCCGCTGGGAGGAGCCGGTGGCGTGGTGCTTGTGGGAATCGAAAACTCGACGCCAGGCCGGCCGCTGCCGACGAGGCTCGTGTGGCTGTCGATGAAGTCGCAGACGGTGATCGCCGAGCACGATCTCTCCGGCCCCGAGATCGTCCTCGACTACCACCCGATCCTCGAGCGCCTCCTGACCGTGTCGCGCGAGAAGGTCACCGCGGAGGGGGCGGCGAAGCAGGTGCTCACGCTCTGGGATGCCGCTCCGAGCCGCAAGGCCGCGACGGCGTGGTCGGCGTGGCGGGCGCCGTGCGGCGACGGCCAGCCCCTCGCCCGCTACCCCTGGGGGCGGATCGTCAACGACCAGCTCGTTGTCCATCAAAGCAGCCGGGAGGAGTTTTCCTGCTGGGACATCGACGCCAAGCGTGCCCGCTACCGTCTCGCCCAAGATCCAGGGCATTCGCCGATGCCTGCCCTCTCCGGTGGCGGTCGCTATCTCGCCCTCCCCGACACGCGCCGCGTTCAGGTGTGTGACGCGGCCACTGGAAACGTGCTGGTGTCGCTTCCGGTCGGCGCCACCTCGGGGGTGAACTTCGATCCCGACGGGCGACGCTTGGCGTTGATCCAGGAGGGGAATGCGCAGATTCATGATCTTGCCGATCCGACCAGCCCGATCCCGGTCTTCCGTGTCCACGGCGCGAGTGCGCAGCGTACGGCGCTGGCGTGGGTTGGTGAGGAGCAGCTCCTCATCCAATCGGCCCGGGGGCTTGCGGCGGTGCTCTGGTCGGCAGCGAAGGGCTTGCCTGTCTGGCGCTACGAATGGCAGCCGGTGCAGTCGGGGGACACGGTCGACGATCTCGCCGCCCGCGTCGGCCAGGGCATGCTCCTCTACGCGGCGCCGCCGGACGGCGACGACGAAGAAGGGGCCGGTGCCGGCGAGGGGAAGAAAAAGCCCGGGACGACGCTTGCCGTGATCGTGGCGGCGAAGATCCCGGAGCCAGCGGTGGCGAAGGTGGCCGCCGAGCTCCCCGCCGGGCTGCCCGCGCTTGTCGAGCCGGGCACGGTCATGGCCACGAAGGTCGACTCTGGCACCGATCACGACCGCGAGATCGCGACGGTGGCGAAGACGTTCGAGCGAACGAAGTGGGTTTACGACGCCACCTCGCCGGCGCTGGTCGAAGTCTCCACGACGTCCGGCGGCACGGTCACCTACACCGACGCCGAGCGACGCGAGCGGCAGCTCAAGCAGGTGACGCCGACGACGCGGCGGATCCGGGTCGTCGTCCATGGGGTGCCGCTCGTCACCGCGCAGCGCTCGACCGACATCCCCGACAAGCTCGTCCTCGGGGCAGGGGAGACCGACAAAGATCTCGCCGCCCGGCTGCCGACGCCCGACCTCGGGTGGATTGAGCGGATCGTGTTTCCCCCGGTGCTCGTCGACGTCACCGAAGCCGACGGCCTCGGGTCGACCACGTGCACCGCCGAAGGGCTCGTGACGAAGCGAGCGAAGTGACGCTCCCGGCCGGCACCCAGTCTTCACGGTCACCGACTGGTCGGTGGCAGGGCGCTACCCGACCCCGCAATCATTCGGAACCTCGGACGCACTGCTTCGCCGCATCGATCACCTTCTGCATCACGTCCAAGGGCAGTCGATAGTTTCCCTCCGATCGAAAAAAAAGAAATTGTGTTTGGCCGTTTCCATCTACGACCAAGTGAAACAACTCGTCGCCATCACTGGTCGATACTTCCAGTGCTGTTCCCTGGTAGTTGAGGTCGCCGGACGTGGTCGTACTCTCGATCCTCGTGATGAGTGGAGCCGCTTCAATAATGCTTGTGTAATCGTTCACAGTCCACGCCCCAGAAAGGTGATAAGGTCGTTCTTCATCGCGTTGAATCGTGCACCCAAGCCGTTGGGCAACTTGAACTCGACAACTTCGCCAAAAGCTTTTGTTGTCTTCGTGTAAACCGTTCCGTGCCGCATAATGTTTTTTCAAGGCCTCGGCCGCCGCCCCGTGGACCGTCGCACGTTCAAGCCAACCGTACGGCGCTGTGCGACCCCACCGACGAAGATGTTGGATGAAGCTACAGTTCTTTAGCGATGTACTTTGCTGAAACTGCAATATAGGGCAACTTAGAACGGGCTAGCCCTTGGTAGAACTGCTTGGCATCCTCAGGACGGATCGTTCTCAACGCAGCGCCGGCAAAGAGTTTTACGGCGTCGCTCTCATGGGTCACCAAATCAATGATCTCGCCCTCGACTTCATTCACGCGGATCGCGGCAAGGCAGGCGTCGATTCGTACATTCACAAGATTTGCTTTATCACTGTCTTGAGTATCCATCGCGCACTGCCACTGCTCGATCAGTGCGATGTATCGCGTAATCAGCAGATGCATGGCAGTAAGTCTCTTGTGTAGCCCTGTTGCAGTCCAGGCGGCGGCAAGTCGCCAGCGCCGAATGCCTTGATGGCGTGAATGCCGAATAAAAACTCCTCGAACGAGTTTGCGCGATAAAGCAACGTCTTTTCTGTAAATCGCGGTTTTCAGAGGTGGTTCATCTGGCTTCCATGGTCAGGTAGGCACGTTCAGTTTCCCAGTCATCGCTGATTTCGGGGTTCTTCCGGGATTTCAGTGGCAGGGTAGCTGCGGCCTGAGATCGAGCTTCCCACAGAAGAACAGGATTCGAGTC
Organism: Candidatus Kuenenia stuttgartensis; assembly: GCA_945860405.1. Classification (GTDB taxonomy): domain Bacteria; phylum Planctomycetota; class Planctomycetia; order Pirellulales; family UBA1268; genus QWOP01. The sequence goes on from CAMARC010000012.1 coordinate 30,087, forward strand.
CGGTAGTTGCCGAAGGAGCGGAAGCCGCGTGCCGCGTACTTCAGTGCCTGGATGACGCTGTTGAAGCCTTCTGTCGTGGCATTCGTGATCCGGTAAAGGAAGTAGGTCAAGAGGTTGGGCAGATGACGCTTGAGCATCCTCGCCACCTTGACCATCGGCCGCAGTTGGCATC
>CAMARC010000013.1 GCA_945860405.1 Candidatus Kuenenia stuttgartensis
GGGCCATGCGTCGCCGCGACGACCTGATCGATCGACATCGTGTTGCTGTAGTCGGCCCCGGGCCGGGCGGTGAGGTCGGCGCCGGTCAGCCAGGTGTCGGCGCCGCTGTGCCCCCCCTTGGAATACGGATGCCCCAAGCCCGACACGACGGTGAACTGATCGCGATGGTCGGCAAGCGTCGCCAGCGTCGGGGAGAGCGTGTAGCGGTCGCCACTGTCGGCCGGTATCCAGTCGAGGATGTTGACGCCGTTGGGGACGTAGCAGCAGACCATCCGCGGTTGCACCGTCTCCGACAGACGCTTCGGCTCGAACGTGGACGGCGCTCCCCACGATCGCGGCAGCATCGTCTCGAGGAGCGGGAGCGACAGCGCCGCCCCCGCGGCGCGCAACAGATGCCGACGCGAGAGCGGAGAGCATGACGACATGGAGCGGGGCCTTCCGGAAGGATCGACTGGTTCGAGGAAAAACGAATGGCTACTTCGTGGCAAACGCGTGACTCGTGACGATCGCCTTGATGAGATTCCGCAGCGTCGGTCGATCCTGCTTCATGGTCTTCACCGCCCCCGCCACGAGCGGCCGGTCGGCAAGGCCAAGCTCGCGGCCCAGGGCGTAGGTGGCGAGGTGCCTGGCGAGCGCTTCGAGGAAGCGGTCATCCTCGGCGAGCAGCACCGCCTGCAGGCCCGCCACACCGTCGATCACGCGGCCATCGGGCATCCGGGAGGAGGCATCGATCAGCGGGTCGTTGGCCTCGATCCGCCCCTTGTAGCCAAACCCCTCCCGATCGCGCCATTCGCCCGCGGCGTTGAAGTTTTCCAGGGCGAAGCCGAGGGGATCGATCGTGTCGTGGCAGCGGGCGCACTGCGGCAACTCGCGGTGGATCTCCAGACGCTTTCGGACCGTCGCCTTGTCGATCCCCGGCACCTTCGGCGCGATCTCGCCGGCGTTGGCTACCGGGAGCCCGGGATCGGTTCCGAGGAGGCTTTTCAGGATCCACACGCCGCGCTTCACCGGTGACGTCCGCGTGCCGTTGGAGGTGATCGTGAGCACCGCAGCCTGGGTCATGATTCCGCCCCGCATCACGCCCTCCGGCACCTTCCTGAACGCGTCGCCCCGAACATCGGGGATTCCATAAAACCGCGCTAACCGCTCGTTGATCGTCACGAAGTCGCTCCTGATCATGCCGCGGACGTCGAGATCCGCGCGGAGAAACTCCCGGAAATACGCCTCCGTTTCCCCTACGACCGACTGCTCCAGATGCCGGTCATACTGCGGGTAGAGATCGGGCGCCGGTGGATTGGCACCCACGTCGCGCAAGCCCAGCCACTGCCCGGCGAAGTTCGTCACGAGGGCCTCGGCCTTCGGGTCGGCAAGCATCCGATCGACCTGCTGCGAGCGCGTCTCGGCATCGGCCAGCCGCCCCTCATCGGCGAGCCCACGGAGCTCGGCGTCAGGCTGGCTCGACCAGAGGAAATAGGAGAGCCGCGCAGCGAGCTCGTGATCGGAGAGCGGCTCAGGGCCATCCGCCGGATGAGCCTCAACGAGATAGAGGAAGTGGGGGCTGGTGAGCACTGCCGTGAGCGGGAGCTTGATCCGCTCCACAAGCGGCAAGTCGGCGCGCGTTGCCGAGAAAATCGCGACCTTCTCTTCAATCTCCGCGCTCGTCACCGGCCGACGGTAGGCCTCGCGCATGAATCGCCCGAGGACCTCCCGCACGTACGCATCGGGATCCGCCGCGGCGAGCGGCGACTTGAAGAGGATCTTGGTGTGAGAGGTTGGTGGCCAGGCGTCGAACAGGGGCCCCTCGATCTCCATCCAGTCGATCAGGGCCTCCGGTCGGGGAAAGCCGTCTTTGGTTTGCAGCCAGAAGTTCTCGAGCACCGCCGGGATTGAGTAGGCAGAGGAGAGCGTCACGCCGGCCGACTCGGTCGTGAACCGGACCGGAAGCTCAACCACCTGCGGCTCTGCGGGCGTTCCTTCGATGTCAAACTCCGCCACCGTCCGGGGCTGCGATCCGAGTTGGAGCGTGAGCTTGAGCCGCGGAGGGCCGTAGTCGTAGATTCGGTCGGTGCAAAAATGGGCCGCGTGGGAATCGAACCACTCCTGATGGTTCGCTGCCCTCGCCGGATCCTCGGCGTCCTGCTTGGCCTGCTCGGCTCGGAGAATCTTCTCGGCCCCCTCCTGGACCTGCCCACGGCCGGGGCGCCGGCCGGCGACGCGGGCCCGGTACACATACGTTCCTGGCGTCGGGACGCGGAAATCGCGGGCGTTCACCGTCCTGTCCCAGCCGTCGTGGTGGAGGACGACCCAATCCCCTTCGAAGGCGTTGTTGCCGCCGTTGACAATCGGGTTGTTGTCGGCGTCGAGGCGGACGCGATAGCTGTCATCGGCGGAACCAGCCACGGGATCGAAGCGCCAGCGGATTGTCTGCGGACGCTCCCCTGCCACGAGCGCCCGATCGAGGATCTCGCCGGCGGCGGCGAGGTATTGCTCGACCTGCAGCGGCGAGATCGTCAGCACGCTGCCGTTGTTGTCGAATCCGCCGGCGGGGGGATCTTGAGGGAAGACCGACGTGTCGAAATCGATGCCGACGAGATCGCGGATCGTGTTGCGGTACTCCGCCCTATTGAGCCGCCGCAGCACCACCGACTGCTCCCGCTTGGCGAGCTCCGCCGCCACCGCCCTGCTCGTGATCCAGTCGACCACGGCTGCCACGTCGGCCGCATCAGGCTGCGGCCGGTCTTTCGGCGGCATCGAGTGGCTGCCGAGAACGTCGACGATCTCGCGCCACTTCCCCCGGGCACTCCCATGGCCGAAATCGGCGTCGAGGGATTCCGCCGTGAGTGAGAAATCCCCCGCGGGCTTCTCCCCGCCGTGGCACTCGATGCAGTGGGCTTGAAAAAACGGCACGATCACCCGAGCAAGGCCGGCAGCGTCGTCGTCGGGCCCACAGCCAGAGCCACCGGACGCTACGATCACCGTCCATCCGAGCGTCAGGAAGGCGGCGAGGAGTCGCGGTCGGACCGTCACCATCGTCGCCAGCTCCACGGGGCAAAAACACTCGAGCCCGCCGGCTCAGGCCCGACGGAATCCGCCGTTGACGGGAATCACCTGTCCGGTGACGAACGCCGCGTCGGGGGAGACGAGCCACGCCACCGCGGCAGCGATGTCGGCCGGCTCACCCCAGCGCCTGAGGATACTCTCGCGCACGGCACGCTTCTGCCAGACGTCGCTCGCCCCTTCCCCCCACTTCGTGCGGATCCACCCCGGGGCCACGCAATTGACCCGCACCTCAGGCGCGAGCGACCGGGCCACGCTCCGCGTGAACGCCATCACCGCCCCCTTCGTCGCCGCGAACAGCTCGCCCGAGTCCCCCTCCATGCCGGTCTCCGCCTGATCCCAGCCGGTGGTCACGATCGCTCCGCGAGCCTTCCCTGTCGCCGCCTGCTCGTCCTGCCAACGGGCCTTCATCCGCCGGCCGAACGCCCGCGCGAGGATCATCGTCGACGTGACGTCGACCCGCAGCAGCTGATCGAGCTTCCGTTCGAAGCTCCACGCTGCAGCCGCCCCGGTGAGAACATCGGCTCCGGCGATGAGGACGACCGTGTCGAGGTCGGGCAGCGCCGCAGTCACGCCATCGACGAGCCGCGGAAGCTCGTCGTGACTGGCAAGGTCACAGAGAAACCGGCCGGCACAGCCACCGTGGTGGGCAAGCGCACCGGCCACCTCGTCGGCTGCGGCGGCCGAACGGCCATGGATCGCGACGCGGGCCCCCGCGGCAGCCAAGGCCAGCGCCACCGCCCGGCCGATGCCGTGCGTCGCCCCGGTGACAAGCACCGTCCTGCCGTCGAGGACTTTTGTTGTCGGTGCAGCCATGGCGCTTGTCTCGCTCATGCGGCCGGCTTTTCTTCGTCGGATGCCGCAGGGGCAGGGTCGGCCGCCGGCGGGGTCTCCGCCGCGGGCGTCGCGTCGATATTCGTCGTCCCGGCATTCGGCGCGGCCTGGTCGGTCACCGCCGCGCTGCGGAGCGGCAACCGATAACAGGCCGCCTCGCGCGCGTTGCGTACCAGGAGCCTGTCGCCGGCAATCGCCAGGGAGTTCCATGTCTGTTCGGAGAGGGCTGCAAGCCTGGCAACTTCGCGGTGAGCCTCCGGCGTGGCCTCGACGAGGACGACGTCCCCCGGCTCCGACTGGACAACAAGAAGATCGCCAACCCGGAGCAACTGCCCCTGGTCGTAGCGGCCCCCCTTCCACATCCGTTTGCCGTCGCTTCCGCGGAGGCATTCGAGGATTCCGTCGGAGAGGCCGTAGAGGTGGCCGTCATGAAAGGCGACATTCGTGAACTTCGTCTTCATGCCAGCCTTGTTGCGCCACGCCTCCTTCACCGTCCACGCCCCGTCAGCGCCAGGCTCCACGTCGAAAGCTGCGCAGCCGATGCCGTAGCCTTTGGAGATGAAGAGTCGCTTCGGGCCGATCACGACGGCCTGCGTGCACGTGGCGTCGGAATTGCTGTGCCCCGGCCAAGGGAAGCGCCACGCCTCCTCCCGCGTGGCCGGATCGAAGCCGATCACCTGCGACTCCGTCACCGCCACGAGGAACTCACGGCCACCGAGCACGAAGAGGCTCGGGCTGACGTAGCTGATCTGGTCATCGCCGGCGGTCCAGCGGCGCTCGCCGGTCGAACGGTCGTAGGCCACCAGCGCCACCGGTCCGTCGGCACGCGGCCCGCCCCCCTGCACGACCACGACGTCGCCGAGGACGAGCGGGGAGCCAGAGCGGCCCCAGGCGACGGCGACCGCGTGGGCGGCAGCATCAATGCCGAGGTCGGCAAGCACGTCCTTCTTCCAGAGCACCTTGCCGGTGACGCCATCGACCGCATGGAGCCACCCGGTGGCGCCGGCTGCGTAGACATGCGCATCATGGATCGTCGGCGTCGACCGTGGCCCGGTGCCGCCGAGGACCGTCTGATGCCGGGCGGTCACCGCCACCTGCCACTCTGGTTCGCCGCTGGCAAGCGACAGGCAAGTGACGATCTCGTCGTCGCCCCGCTGTTCGAGCGTCACGGCATGGTCGCCATACGTGGCAAACCCACCCCAGCCGGCGCCGATCGGGCGGCGCCACAGTTCGCGCGGGGGATTTTTCTTCCAGGCCGGATCGAGCGCCGGTGCCGAGGGAGGAAGCGAGGCGTCGCCAGCCGGCCCGAGGAACCGGAAAAAGTCGTGGGGGGCCGGCTGCCAGGGAGGGGTGGCAGACAGACTCGGCGGCGCCGCAGCGGGGCGGGCGAGAAGCGTGTCGCGCGACTTCTGCCAGGCCCAACGGAACTCCGGCACGAGATCACCACTGACGCGCTCGATGCGGAGCGTGGCCAAGCCGAGGGCGACCAGCCCCAGGAGCCCGAAGGCAAGGCCGCGCTTCCACGTCGAACGGTGGCCGCTCTCCCGGACAAACCACAGCACGGCCGACATCAGCGCCGAGAAGCCGAGAATGAGGGTGATGATGTTGCGGACGGCGCCGTCGACGATGCCGCCGACGACCGATTCGAGGAGCCCGGCCCGGACCAGCGCCGCCGCGGCGGCCAGCGAGCAGAGCGAGACGATCAACCGGCGCGGGGGCCAGAGCGAGCGGGCCTCGGAGACGGGCGCCGGATCGACGGAGCTCCCGGTGCGCTGCTTCTTCGACCGCCTCGTGGACTTGCTCATGCGGGGATCGCCTCGCGGTCACCCCACCGGATCGTCCGCACGCGCGGCACGCCGAAAGGGGCTCAACCGCCAGAGTTTACCGGTCGTGCTGTTTCCGCGCCCACGCGAACCTTCGCCGCCGGTCGATCCCGCCCCCGATTCCTTGTCCGCGCCGCGGGCCCCGACTACACTCCCCCCACCCACGGGCTTTTCAGCCCCCTCGCCCTCCACGGAAGCCCCCATGACCAGCCCCGAGCCCCACCGTTCCTCCGGTTCGAGCCCGCCGACGTCGGCAGCCGCCATTGACGCGGCCCTCCGGTCGGGGCGGGGCATCGGGCCTTCCACCGCCGCCGTCCATGCCGGCGAGGCCCGGCAAAAACTGGCCGATGCGATCACCGACCCGATCGTCTCAGCGTCGACCTACACCTTTCCCAACACCCGCGCGATCCTCGACTTCATTGAGCACGATCTTCCCCGCGAGGAATACGGCCGCTACGGCAATCCGGGGGAACGGGTGGTGGAGGACAAACTCGCCGCCCTCGACGGTGGCGAGATGGCCGTTCTCTTCTCGAGCGGCATGGCCTCGCTCGTGGGCGTGCTCATGGCCCACCTCAGCGCCGGCGAGGAAGTGGTGTTCTTCGACCAGTGCTACCACCGCAGCCGCGAGTTCTGCCGGCGTCATCTGACCCGCTTCGGCGTCGGATTCCGCGAAGTGAAGACAGGCGACTATGACGCCATGGAAGCGGCGATCACCCCGCGGACGAAGATGGTCGTCAGCGAGTCGCCGACCAATCCCCACCTCTCGATTGTCGACTGCGCGCGGTTTGCCGACATCGGCCGCCGCCATGGCGTGCTGACGCTCATCGACGCCACTCTTTGCACTCCCTACAACCACCGCCCGCTTGCCGACGGCGTCGATTTCGTGCTCCATTCGGCGACGAAATACCTCGGTGGCCACAACGACCTCCTCGCGGGCGTGGTCGTTGGCTCGAAGGAAAAGATGGAGCCGGTGCGGAACCTCCGCGGCATCATGGGGGGGATCAACTCGCCCCACAACTGCTACCTCCTCGAGCGTGGCCTGAAGACCCTCGCCCTGCGGATGGATCGGCACAACGCCAACGGCCTGGCTGTGGCCCGGTTCCTCGAATCCCATCCGCGGGTGGAGCGGGTCTTCTACCCGGGCCTCGAGAGCCATCCCTACCACGCCGTCGCCAAGGCGTCGATGCGCGGCTATGGCGGCCTGGTGACGTTCCTCGTCAAGGACGCCGACTGGCAGCAGACGTCGCGCGTCGTCGATGCCGCGCGGATCCTCCGCATCGGGCCGAGCCTCGGGGGGGTGGAGTCGCTCATCGAGCAGCCGCTCGTGATGAGCTACTGGAATTACTCCCCCGCGGAGCGGCAGACGTTCGGGATCGGGGACAACATGATCCGTCTCGCCCTCGGTATCGAGGACACCGCCGACCTGATCGCCGATCTGGGGCGGGCGCTCGAGGCCTGACGCTCGGTCTCCCCGGCCGCGCCCGCTTGCTGCTGTGCATAGAGTCGCCGCCGCTGGATGCGGTGGGAGCGTCGATCGCGCAGGCCGGGCAAGCTGCGACGGGCCCGGCTGAGCGGGCGACGCCCCGTCTCCGCTGCCTCCCAGGAAAGCAGGGCGACCTGGGAGGGCTCTGCCGGTCGCGGTGATTTTCACGGAAGTTCCGGTCGCGAGGTTGCCGATATCTCTTCCGATTGCAGAAGCCCGTCAGGTGCTGTCCACCGCGGGTGCTCTCGGAGAAGTGTCCATGAACGTCGCGAATGGTATCCGCCGACTGGCCGCACTGGTGCTGCTCACGTGGGCCACGCAGCCGGGCTTCGTTCCAGCCTTCGCCGACGAGGGGGCCGCAGCGGCCCCGCAGGACTCTTCCCTCAAATGGACACCCCACCGCTCGGCCGCAACGCCGTCCGCTGCCCCGGCCCAGCCCCAGACCAGCGCCGCGCCCGCCCGCTTGCCCGAGGCGAACGATCCGTCGGCGTTTGATGCAAACGCCGCTGCCGACCTCGACGATCGCGCGATTGCCGCCGCCGAACGGCCCCGGACGCCCCCCCCGCGGCCACTCCCCCCCGAAATCGCTGCCGCCCCCTCGGCGCGCTCAGGAGTGAATCGGGTACCGGCCCCTCCCGCTGGGCCCGCTCGCCGGGCCGACGACGGCCGAACAGTCGCAGCTCCCCCGCGCGCCGCCAACGCTGAGCCTTCGCTGTTCGGGATCAGCTTGTTCCGCGCCCCGCAGGGGGATGTGGGCCGTCCGATGTTTGGCGCGGAAATCGTTCCGCAGCGCGACGGCGTTCGCCCCGCCGCGGCTGCCGGTGACTTCTCCCGCTCCGGCCAGCGTCCGATGGCGCCAGCCGGCCAGCGGTTCGCGATGGCGCCCAGCGGCGAGCCTTCGATGATGTCGCGGATGTCCACCTCGTCGATGCCGACCTCCTCGATGCCCCGCCCGCGCGTGCAGGCCCGCCGAGTCGCCAATCAGCCGACGCCTGCCGGTGAGCTTCCTCCGCCCGCCGGCGCGGCGGCCACCCCTGGCGCCACCTCTGCCGCGCCGAGCCGCAGCGGTCGGCCCACCCCGATGGAATCAATGTCAGCCGATCCTTCTCTGCCCGGTGGCATGCCGATGGAGGAGGAAGGGCTGACCTTCGGTGGCCCCGATGGCGACGTCGGCTTCGGCGGCATGCCGCTCGATTCGGGTGATTACGGCCCACTCGCCCCGGGCATGGATGCCTTCGACGGGGGCTTCCCCGACGACGGGATGATGCTCTCCGAGGACGGCATGCCGATGGGCATGGAGGGCATGGAGGGCATGGAAGCCCCCTGGACCGGCGAGGTCTATCTCCATGTGCCGTCGTTCTATGACGACCCGTATGCCTGCGAGGATGGCGAAGCCTGCCCGGGGTGCTCCCCGATGTGGGATCCCGAAGGACGGATCTGCGCCTATTTCCGCCGCTTCGGCCGCCCCTACTACGGCTGGCGGTGGTACCGCGACCTCACCGTCGGGGCCGGCGTGACGTCGTTCCAAAACACCACGAACCTCGGCCTCCGCGGCAACTACGGCTTCAACGAGTATGCCAACTGGTCGATGCCATTCTGGAACGCCATCGGCCTCGGCTGGCAGATCGGTATCCGCGGTGTCCAAGCCGACTTTCAGCGGACGCAGATCACCGCCGCCAACGGCAGCACGCTCCTCAACACCCACTCCCGCAATCAGGTGTTCCTCACGACCGGGTTCTTCACTCGGGCCTTCGAGGGGCGCGGTCTCCAGGGTGGAGCCGTGTACGACTACCTTCAAGACAACTGGTTCGATACCACCGATCTGTCCCAGATCCGCGCCGAGATGAGCTATGTGTGGGGCTACCACGAGTTCGGATTCTGGGGTGCCGTCAACGCCTACAACGCCAACGGCGCGTTCGTAACCGGGGCCCGGGGCAACTCGGCCTCCTTTGACACCCTCGACCTTTACACCGGCTTCTACCGGCTCCAGTTCGGGGATGCCAACGAGATGAAGATTTGGGGTGGTGCCAGCGGCCAGGGGGATTACCTCACCGGCATGCTCGTGCGGGCCCCGATGTCGCGGTCGCTGGCGCTCGAGGGGACGTTCACCTATCTGATCCCCTCCTCGAGCAACTCCGTGCAGCTGCCCGACAACAGGGGCAGCCTGACCTACGCCGAGCAGGCGTGGAACGTGTCGACGAACCTCGTCTGGTACCCCGCCTGCCGGTCGCGCCGCAGCCTGGCCAGTCCCTACCGGCCGCTCTTCGAAGTGGCCGACAATGGCAGCATGATCGGAACGGTGTCGGTGAACCGGGTGACGAAGAAGCCGTGAGCCCGCTTCGGCCCGCCAACCGACCGACCCCGGCATGACCTTCGTCCAGGCCCGCCAGACGCTCTCTGCAGCAGCTGAAACGGTGGCTGCGCCCCGGGGGGCCCTCCGACTCCAGACGGAGCGGCCACAGAGACCGAATGGCCGGGACCCCGACTCGACGGCAGGCCATGAACCTCGGCTGTGGCCACCTTCACTTCCCTGCGGCCCGCTGCCGCGCCCCTGCCGCCCACCGATGGGTTTCTGCTATCCTTGCCGCTTCCAGGGCGCCCCTTTCGGGCCACCCCCGCTATCCAGGAATCCATCGCTGCCATGCCGGAAGCAAACGATCCGTGGGCATCCCTCGCCGACACCCTCGGCGCCGGTCCAGCGCCCGACCAAGCCGCTGCCCAGCCCACCCCCGCTCCTCAGCCTGCTCCCCCCCGCGCCGTCGAGACGCGGCGTCCCGAACCCAAAAAGCCCGCTCCCCAGACTTCCGGGGGCGACTGGACCGACATCGTTTCCGGATTGGGCCTTCAGCCGGACGCGGTTCCGCCCCGTCCTGCGGCACCCTCCCCGCCGCCCCCCGCGGCCCGGGAACGGGCTCCCTCCCCCCCACCGGAGTCGTTCGAGCGACGTCCGGAAGGGCAACGCCGGCCTGAACGTCCCGAACGTCTTCCGGAGGTGGAGCCATCCCCCCGCGATCTCCCGCCGCGCGACGTCGTGGCCAATCGGGGCGTTGACGATCTCAGCTTCCAGGATCGTCCGGTCGTCGACCGTGGCTCATCCGATCGTCCAGCCGCTGATCGTCCAGCCGCTGACCGTCCAGCCGCTGACCGTCCAGCCGCTGACCGCCGCGACGACGGCCGTCCAGCCGCTGACCGCCGCGACGACGGCCGCCGCGACGGGCGACGGGACGGTGGTCAGTCCTCGGGCCGCGGACGCCGCGGTGATGGCCGGCGGGGCGAAGGCTCCCCACAGGGGGATGCGCGGGGCACGGCCGGGGATCGGCCCAGCGCCGAGCGCCCCGCTGACGCCGGAACCGACCAACCACGCTCGGACTCGCTCCGGTCGTCGGGGCGCGGCGATGCGGCCCCTCCGTTCCCCAGGACCGAGGAGCGCGGCACCAGTCGGCGCGAAGACGATGACCTGATCGCAGACGGCGATTCGCCCGCAGGCCGGATTCTCGAGGATGGCGATCGCGCCGAGGGGGACAGCACCAGCGGTGAGCCGCGACGTGGCCGTCGCCGCCGGGGACGCCGTGGTGGTCGGGGACGCGGCGGAAGGGATCGCGACGACGCACCGCGAGACGAGGCGGCACCGGGCCGGGCCGACGACGCGGCTCCTCGAAGCGTTCCTCAGGCCGATGACAGGGCCGACGATGAGTTCGGCTTCCAGCCGCGGAAGCCTGCTGAGGAGGCCCCTCGTCAGGAGCGGCGTCCTGCTCCTCCGCGCCGTCAAGAGGACGGCGAACGGCGGTCGTCCCGAGACCGGGACGGCGAGCCCCGCAGCCAGCCTCCGCGTGGCGAGCCATCGGCTCGCGCGGCCGGTTTTGATTGGGATGCACCGGGCGACCGGGCTTCTGCCCCATCCCGCTCCCACGGCAGCGATCGAGCGCCTCCCCGGAAGACCGAACGGGACGACGACAACTGGGGGGGCATCGATCTGGATCCCCGTGAGCCGGCACACGAGACCGGCGGCGGGGGAGACGGGGCCCCGATCGATGGTGAACCGCGGGGCGACGCTGGCGACGCTGGCGACGAGCAGACCCGCCGTCGCCGCCGCCGCGGCCGTCGTGGTGGCCGCCGTCGCGGTGGCCGGGAACGGACCGGCGACGAACGTCCCACCTCGGAACAGGCCGGCGACGAATCGGCTCCGGTGAGCCGTGGCGACAACGCCGCTGACGACGAACCGCTTCCCTCCGGCTACGGCCGGGCCCCCGTTCCTCCCCGCCCCGCTGCCAACGGCGAAGGGGAAGCGCGCGGACGCCGACGACGGGGACGGGGCGACCGGAAAAGTTCGACTCCGCGTGCCGCTGGCGCCGCAGGCGAGCCGGCCGCAGAGGGGGCGGAGCCGAAGGGCCGGGGCCGCTCCTCGAGGCGGGGGGCCGGTGGACGCAGTCGCCGCCCCGAGCCGGAGCTCCGTGCGACGTCGCGTTTGGCGCGTGGCGGGAGGGACGATTTCGCCCCGGTTGCCGGAGGCTACGACGAGGACGACGAAGGGCTCGACTTCCTCGGGATCGAGGAGGCTGGCCGCGAGACGCCGCACGTGGAGTCACGGCGGAGCGACGACGATGAACTCCTGGCGGAAAGCGGTCTCAGCAGCGTCACCGACGTGCCGAGCTGGGTCGAAGCCATCGGCATCGTCATTGCCGGCAACCTCGATGCCCGCAACCGCCCCCCGCGAGGCGGCGATGATCAGGATCGCGGTCGCCGCGACGGCTCCCGGGGAGGCAGGGGCTGAACGCTCCCTGCCCTCCAATCTTTTGGCTCAGGCCTTTTGGTGTCGTCCGATCCGCGATCTGCGGGCCGGACGACACCGAAGCCGGGGCCCCACGGCCGATCACTTCATCGAGATCGTCCGCGCGAGCGGCTTGAGGATCTGCTCGATCACACAACTGTCGACGACCTCCTGGGCAATCACCGCCAGGCGATTGATCGCGTCGACATAGGAAGTCTGGGGCTCGAGGCTCCCGTACTGGCGAGCGGTTACGTAGACACTCAACTGCTCCTCGGCGAACTCCCCGGTCCGCACCTGGAATGCATTGGTGCGGGATTCGGTGCTGATCCGCACCTGCGTGCGGCAATCCTCGTCGAGGGCCACCGTCAGCGACGGCTCGAAGTTAATCACGCGGGCCCCAGGGATCTCGGCAACCCGGTCGAGCGCCGGCCCGACCCCGAGGGCCTCGGCCAAAAGTGCGTTGTGATTCCCCCGGTAGGCGAAGTCGAAGCCGAACAGGAGGTCGAGGGCCTCGCAGTCGAGGGGGCTGACCGAGAGGAGGGCCGGGGCAAGATCGACCACCAGCCGATGCTGGTCGAGGACCGAATCGAGCGACGACGGGTTCACCTGCCCTGAGCAGAGCCGCTTCGACTCCACCGCGGCCCACCGGTAACGCCCCTGATCCTTGTCCTCCTCGAGGACAAAATCCCGCTTGTCGCGGCAGTAAAACTTCCGCATCACCGGGTACTTCTTCTGGACGCACTCGAAGAAGTGGAGAATCGTCTCGCGTTGCGAGGGGAGTTCCATCTCTGTCGCCAGGTTCATGTTGACGTAGAAATCGTCAGCCAACGACGCGTAGGGCGTCATGCACGTGTGCTCCCGGGCGAAAAATCAAAAACCAAATATACGGCTCGTTCGAAGACGCTGTCAAAATAGCACCATTTCGCCCTTTCGCAGCGTCGTCCTGCTGGTTTTTCCAGGACAGGATCGACATAATCGACCGCCACCCCGCCAACTCCACACCGACCGCGGCCCTCAGCGACAACGCCCTCCTGAGCCAGACCCTCCTACGGAGGGGGTTTTTTCCCTGTCTCGCATCCCGCACCTGGTTCCCCGCACCTGGTTCCCCGCAGCCGGCGTCCGCGTCGGTTGCCGCAGTCGGTTTCTAAAAACTGCCTTCCCGAACGAGACGACGTTCCATGCCCTCCCCCTTGGAACCTTCGGGCATCCCCGAGAGCCACGTGCGCATCGAGCAGCGCGGCGACGGGGCCGTCGTCGTCCGCGTGCGTTCGACAGGCGAAGGGGACGCGCGCTTGCCCGACGCCGTGTTCTCGTTCCGCTGCGGCGATCCCCAGTACGCCTACTGGCTGGCGCGACTGCAGGCTGGGGCCGACGGTCGCCCCTGACGGCTCGCTGCGGGAGACGCCACCGAGCGATGCCCACCGCGCCTTCCTGAGTTCACCGGCGCCCGCGCCGCCGACAGTCAGTGGCAGGGGCACCACGGCCCCCAGCCCGCGACCGGCCAGTCAGTGCCCCGGCCGGCGCGACATCACTCCCGGGAACTGGCGATCAGCGAGATGAACTCGCGGTTGCTCTTGAACTTCGCCAATTGCTTCGTGAGTTGCTCCATCGCATCGACGTGGTGCATGCTCGAGAGCGTCCGACGGAGCATGTTCACCGCGTGGAGCGTGTCCGGATCGAGGAGCTTTTCCTCACGGCGGGTGCCGGACTGGGAAATGTCGATCGCCGGCCAAACGCGTCGATCAGACAGTTTCCTGTCGAGCACGAGTTCCATGTTCCCCGTCCCCTTGAACTCCTGGAAGATCAACTCGTCCATCCGGCTCCCGGTGTCGATCAGCGCCGTGGCGACGATCGTCAAGGAGCCCCCTTCCTCAAACACGCGGGCCGTCGCAAAGAGCTTCTTGGGGATGTCGAGGGCCTTGATGTCGACGCCGCCGCTCATGGTGCGGCCGGTGTTGCCGACCCACTTGTTGAAGGCACGGGCCATGCGGGTGATCGAGTCCATGAGCAGGAACACGTCCTTGCCCGACTCCGCCATCCGCTTGCAGCGTTCGATCACCAACTGCGAAAGCCGTACGTGGCTCTCGACGTCGCAATCGAGGCTGCTGGCAATCACATCCCCCTTCACCGTCCGCCGCATGTCGGTGACCTCCTCCGGTCGTTCGTCGACGAGGAGCATGACGAGCGACAATTCCGGGTGGTTGGTCGACACCGCCTGCGACACCTGCTGGAGAAGCACGGTCTTGCCGGTCCGCGGCGGGGCGACGATGAGGGCCCGCTGCCCCTTCCCCAACGGGGTGAGGAGATCCATGATCCGGGTCGTGAGCGGTTGTTGGCCGGTCTCGAGGCGGAGCCAGTGCTCGGGATTGATCGGCGTGAGTTGGTCGAAGGTCTTGACCTTCGGGTAGTCGTCCGGGGCCATCCCCTCGACCTCGACGATCTCCTTGACGCGCGGCCCCTGCTGCCGCCGACCGGGCTGGACCATCGCCTTGATGAACACCCCCTCGCGGAGGCGGTACCGCTCGATCATCGTTCCGGGAACGAACGGGTCAGTCCGCTCACGGGTGTAGTTCGTTTCAACGCTGCGGAGAAACCCATACCCGTTGGGATGCATCTCGAGCACCCCGTTGCCGGCCTCGAGCGGAATCGGCTCACCGTTCTCGCCGATCTCCGACTCCAGTTCGGGCGGCCGCATTCCCTCGCCGTCCATCCCAACAGCGCCAGCACCGGCGATGCTCCCCGCAGGGCCGCTGCCACCACCGCCGCCACCCCGTCGGAAGCGCCCGCGCCCGCGGCGTCCGCCGCCGCCATAGCCCCCTTGGCCCCCCTGCTGGCCCCCCTGCTGGCCGCCGTGCTGCTGACCGCCCGGCTGTCCTCCTTGACCGAACCCGCCCCCTTGGCGGCCGTGCGACCTTGATCTCCTGCGCTTCGACATAGACGCGACCAAACCCTTCAGAGGAACCTTCGCAGCCCCCACCCACGGCGGAGGAACAGAACCAATAAGCCCACGAGGAAGTCGGTCGACCGCAGCGACCGAAAGCTCAGTCGTCGAGGGGAAATCCTCAGAGCCGGAGTGTTCAGCAAGAGCAACGAATCGAGCGGTGGCCCCGCCACCGCCTGCCATCCGGGCGCACGAGGCCCATCAACGGCGAACGCACTGAGCCGTGGCCATTCCCCGGAAAACCACCCGGACAGCCTCCCGAACAACATCACCAACGGCGGAGAAGCACGCGAGGATTCTCGCGGTCAAACCTTCGTCGCAGGCAGATCGTTCGGGGAGATCGCCGAGGGAGCCGAAGCTCAACCCACGCCCCCGATGAACAAGGCCGACGCTTGGCCCCCGATGGGACCACCGTTTGGACCAAGACGGAACACAGTTCCTATGCGGAAAAAAAGCGGGGAACCGGAACTGCCGGAACTCCCAGGAAAGGCCCAGTCCAAAAGCCGGAAAAACCCCGGCTCCGAACTACCCCCTCCCGATCCCGCGGGACCCGCCCGACAGGGACCATCCCTATGCCCTCCGTCACCAGGCTCTAGCGAAAACTCGCCAGACAGGGTGCAGACCGAGAACACAATCGATAGCGGAAGTATCCGGACCGCGGCCAAAGATGTCAAGCCGCGGTTCCCAGCCCCTCACAGGGCAGCCTTCCGGCGGCTTCGAGAACGCAACGGGGGAAATCTAGGGAGGAACCGCTGGCCCGTTTCCCCCAGCCCTGAAAATCGACGCGATTCCTCCGACCAGATCGACCGATAGAGACCATCGAAGGCACCCTCTCCGCTCCCGGTGTCCCTCCGCCCCGAGGCCGAGTTCTATGGCAACCCACATTCAACGAGGGTCTCTCACACCGCTCCTCTCCGTGATCCGGGCCTGCGCCGTCGCGCTGGTGGCGGTGTGGGTGCCGGTCGTCGCCGCCGCCGCCGTCCCCTGGCATGCCGATCTCACCCAAGCGAAAACCGCCTCGCAGGTCAGCCGTCGGCCCGTCCTCGTCCTCTTCGTGGCCGCTTGGAGCGAGGCGAGCATCAATCACGACAAGACATTCCTCGCCTCCGAGGAGGCTGTCGCCCTCCTCACCGCCTGCTTCGAGCCGGTGCGGATCGATGTCGATGCCGATCCGGCGACGATGAGCCGGCTCCAGGTCGTCCATCTCCCCTGCGTCTGCGTCATCGATCCCGACGAGCGCGTCCTGGCCCGCTTCGATTGCCCCCCTTCCTCAGTGGCCTTCGTGGCTGCCGCCGGACGGGCCGCGCAGGAAGCCGCAGTGGCCTGCGCCGGCCCACTCCCGAGAGCTCAGCCAGCGATCGCGCCGGCTTCGCTGGCATCACCGAGTCAGCCGGCCGCGTCTGCTCATGCGGCTCAGGGCGTGCCCACCCCTCCCGCCACCGAGGGCGCGACCACAACTCCGGCCCTGGCCACGACTCCGCCGCAGTGGCCCGCGGAAGTCGCCACGGCGCCACTCGGAGCCGCCGCTCCGCTGGGGGCCGCGGCGGCCGCGCCGAGCCCTCCGGTCACCACAGGGCAGACGACGACGATCGAACCGTCGACCGCCACCGCGCCCGCTCCCGCGCCCGCGCCGTCCGGTCTCGCTTCGGCACTCCCCAACTGGCTCAGCCCGAAGCCGGCCGACCCGGCCACCCCCACCGCCGTCACGCCCGCCGAGCCGGCGGAGAAGAAGACCACCGGCTTCTGGGCCACGGTCCAAAAACCGTTCACGAGCCTCATCGGTAAGCCGCCGAAACAGGCCACCGACCCCGCCGCGCCGAGCGAATTGCCCTCCACCGGGGTCGCTGGAAGTGAGCCGGGGGGATCGATGCCGGTCGGGCTCGAGGGGTATTGCGCAGTGAGCCTCGTCGACAAACGGCTGTGGGTCGAAGGGCGAGCCAAGTGGGGCGTCCGTCACCGCGGCCGCACGTATTTGTTCGCCGGCCCGGAGGAGCAGAAGGCCTTCCTCGCCAACCCCGATCGCTATGCCCCCGGCCTCGCCGGCGATGATCCGGTGCTCGCCACCGATCTCGGCCGGAAGGTGCCCGGCCAGCGCCAGTACGGCGTCTCCTACCGATCGAAGGTCTTTCTCTTCTCTTCCCCCGACACGAAGGCGGCTTTCGAGGCGAATCCGCAGAAGTACTCGCAGCAGGTCCAGGTTGCGGAGCAGCCGGCCGACACGAACGTGCGCTGACAACTCACAGCCTGTGGATCAAGTGCCCGCCGCCGGGCGATCGGTCAGCCGCGCGGGACAGCCCACTGCCGCGACCGGCCGACGGCGTCTTCCCAGGCCGAAGTCATCCGCTGCCTGGTCGTTGCGTCGATCTGCGGGTGGAAGCGCTTCTCCACCCGGGTCGCGGCCGGCACCGCATCGAGCGTTGGATAGACCCCCGCCGACAATCCTGCCAGCAGCGCGGCGCCGAGCGCCGTGGTCTCGAGGACGACGGGGCGTTCCACGGGGCGGCCGAGCATGTCGGCCTGGATCTGGAGAAGGAGGTCGTTGGCGCTGGCGCCGCCATCGACGCGGAGCGTGCCCAGGGTCACCCCGGCGTCGCGCTCGATCAGCCGGAGGACGTCCGCCACCGACAAAGCCACCGCCTCGAGGGCCGCCCGGGCGATGTGGGCGCCCGTGGTGCCCCGGGTGAGCCCGATGATCAGGCCGCGTGCGAACGGGTCCCAATGGGGCGCGCCCAGGCCGGTCAGCGCGGGAACGAGGACCACCCCGCCGGAATCGGGCACGCTCGCGGCGAGCGCCTCGACATCGGCCGCGTGGCGGATGATCCCCAGGCCGTCGCGGAGCCAACCGACGATCGCGCCGGCGATGAACACCGATCCTTCGAGCGCCCAGGTGACGCTCCCCGGCGTGGCACCGCAGGCGACGGTCGCGAGGAGCCCTTCGGCCGGCTGCACCCGTCGTTCTCCGGTCGAAAAGAGCAGGAAGGCGCCGGTGCCGTAGGTGTTCTTGGCTGCCCCTGGCGTGACGCATCCGTGCGCGAAGGCGGCCGCCTGCTGGTCGCCGGCGCAACCGGCGATCCGCACCGCGCCGCCGAGCAGGGCCGGGTCGGTCGTGCCGAAATCCCCACTCGACGGCCGCACCTCCGGGAGGATCGCCCGCGGGATGCCGAACATCCCACAGAGGTCGTCGCTCCATGCCAGGCGATCGATGTCGTAGAGGAGCGTGCGACTGGCGTTGGTCGGGTCGGTGGCGTGGACCCTCCCTCCGGTCAGCCGCCAGATGAGGAAGCTGTCGACCGTGCCGAACAACACCTCTCCCCGTTCGCAGGCCGCGCGCAGTCCCGGCATCGTCTCGAGGAGGTGGACGATCTTCGTCGCGGAGAAGTAGGGGTCAAGGAGGAGGCCGGTGCGGCGGCGGATCTCCCCCTCGAGTCCTTCGGCTCGGAGGCGTTGGCAGATCGGCGCCGACACCCGACTCTGCCAGACAATGGCCGGGGCAACCGGCCGACCGGTCGAGCGGTCCCAGAGAATCGTCGTCTCTCGCTGATTGGTGATCCCGATCGCCGCCACGCCCCCGCCTCCGGCCCGGGCGAGCGCCTCCCGAGCGCAGCCGAGCGTCGTCCGCCACAGGTCCTCGGGATCATGCTCGACGATCGCCAGATCGACCTCCGCGCTGCCCCCCTGCTCCCCGCCGCGGAGATGCTGGGGGAACTCCTCCTGCGCGGTCGCCACCGGCAGGCCGTCGCGGTCGAAAACCACCGCCCGAGTCGACGTCGTACCCTGATCGAGCGCCAGAACCCGGTCGCCCTGCCGCGGATCGGTTGCCATCGTTCTCTCCATCGTGAAACTTCAGTTCTGATCCTTGAATCTCTGATCCTTGAGCCGCTTGCCATACCGCTCGGCCATCATCGCCACGAACGACGCGATCTCGGAGTCGCATCGCTCGGCCGAAAGTCGTCCGGCCCGAACGAGCTCCCCGGCGACAGCGCGGAGGGTGGCCATCGAAAGCTCGGGATCAAAGGCGAGGAGCAGCCGTCGTTCGACGATATCGGCGAGCGTTTCCGCCCACTCCTGGTCGAGACAGAAGCGCACGACCCCACGCGGCAGCGGACTGTCACCGAGCGGTTGGAAAGCTTCCCGATTGGCCACGCCCGCGTCTGACAGCGTCGGATCGATCCCCACAGCCGCCCCGGCCCGCGTCCCGAACAGGCCGACCGCAGCCTGGGCCATCGCCCGCGCCGCCGCAGCAGGAACGCCGGACACGATACCGATTGCCGCACAGCGTTCGGCCAGTTCTTCCCCTTCGCGAAGCGAACACGCCCCGGGCAGCGGACGCGTCCGCGACGTCGCCGCGACGGGCAGGCCGAGGGCCGCGAGCACCTCGGCGGCGGCCCCCTCGGCAAGGCTGCGACAGGTCGTCAGCTTCCCCCCCACGATCGACCACAGCGGCAACGGGGCGCCATCGAGCCGCACAAGCATGTGCCGGCGCGTGATCCCTGCAGGCGTGCGGCCGTCGGCACGTCGCGACGGCAACGGGCGGACGCCGCAGTAATGCTGCACCACATCGCCCCGCGACGGTGCCACGGCGGGGAAGAGGAGGCGCACCGCCGCGACGAGGTACTCGATTTCGTCGGCATCAGTCCGCGCCGTCGAGGGATCCCCGGCGAAGGGGATGTCGGTCGTGCCCACGAGCACCAATCGAGCGCCGAAGGGAAGGACGAACACCGGGCGGCCATCCGCCGCCTCGGCGTACACGCCCCGCCCGCCGAGCGCTTCCCGGAGCCCGGCGTGATCGACGAGCAGATGGCTCCCCTTCGTCCCGCCGATCAGGGGTTGTCCGATCAGGGGTTGTCCGATCAGGGGTTCACCAGACTGCTGTTCACTGGACTGGGGCCTTCCCTCCGCTCCTGCCCCCGCCGGCAGAAGTTCGCCGAGCGTGCGGTCGACCCAGGCTCCGGTGGCGTTGACGATGGCCCGCGGCACAAGCACAAGCTCGCGGCCCTGCTCTCTGTTCCCTCCGGCAACAGACGCGACCCTGAGCCGGCCGTCAGCCTCCAGGTGGGCCGTCCGCCGGGTGAAGATGCCCAGAAAAACCTGTTTCTCCGCAGCAATCGTCCGGGCATCGACGAGGAGCTCGACGGTGAACCGCTCCGGGAAGACCATCTGCGCGTCGTCGTAGACCCCAGCGAGCGGGTAGCGGGCCGCATCGACGGCGGGCATCCCGGGCTCCCCGCCGCGGACGAGGCAACGGCGCGGCCATACCGAGCCGGTCGAGAGGAGGTCGTAAAGCCACAGCCCACAGGCAACGGTGAGGCCCCCGCGGCCGCGCCCCCCGGCCCAGCGACGGGCACACGCCTCGAAGCCGAGAATCCGCGCCGCCGCAGAGGCAAGCCCACCAAACCAGCCCTGCACCGGCACGACGAATCCCAGGGGGCGGACGAGGTGGGGCGCGAGGCGCAGGAGTCGGTTGCGCTCGGCCAGACTCTCGCGCACCAGCGCCAGCTCCCCATACTCCAGATAGCGCAAGCCACCATGAACCAGCCGCGTCGACCAGCGGGTCGTCCCGGCGGCGATGTCGTCGGCATCGACGACGACGACGGAGAGGCCGCTGAGAACGAGCTCCCTGGCCAGCGCCGCCCCGTTGATGCCGGCCCCGAGGATCACGACATCGACCGCGATCGGCGTCGATTCCACTCCCACGGCCGTGCCAATGGTCATCGATCGAACTCCAGACTTGTCTGCCCCGATAGGTCCACGTCCGCGGACGTGAACCCTCGCCCAACGCCGGAGGCCGCCGACGCCCGACACTATACTGCGATCTGTCGGGGGGCGATCGACCGTGAACGTCCCCGTTCTCCCCACGGTGCCTCCAAGGGGCCCCCTTCGTGCCACCGATCCGGCCCGCCATTTCCCGCTGCCGTCGTCGCCGCCTCGGCGCTTTGAGGTGGCGATCGGCCGTCGTCGGGACGGTGTTCCTCATCCTCGCGGCAGCCCCGACGATCGGGCAGGAATCGGAGCGGAGTCCGCCGCAGCGGCTCCCCACGGTGACGGCTTCGTGGAGCGGCGTTCCGGTCCGAACGCTCTGTCGGCGGTTGGGGGACCTGGCCGGGAGGCCGGTGATCCTCGACCGCCGCCTCGATCCGGACTCGCCGGTCACGCTCGACTGCCGCGAAGCCCCGCTCGTCGACGTGCTCGGGCAGATCGCCACGCCGCTGGGGGCGAGCTGCGCGGTCTTGCCGACCTCGATCCGGATCGTCCCCGGTCGCGCGGCAGTCAGGCTCGTCGCCTCCGATGCAGCAAGGTCGCGGACCATTGCCGCACTCCCGCCGGCCCCCCGGCGCCTCGCCGGCCGCCGCGCGCCCTGGACATGGGAAGACGGGGCCCGGCCGCGCGACCTTCTCGAGGCGATCGCCACCGAAGCGGGAATCGACCTCGCCGGGCTCGACGACATTCCCCACGATCATCTCGCGGCCGCCGATCTGCCGGCGCTTCCGCTGGCGGAGCGACTCGATCTGCTCCTCGCCCAGTTCGACCGACGGATCGATTGGGAGAGCGCGCGGGGCCGATCCGCGCGGGTCGAAATGGAGATCGTCCCGTTGCCGCCGGAGATTCCCGGCGAGAAGGCCGCTGTCGTGATCGGGGCTCCGAGCGGTGGACCGGCCGTCGTGCCCCCTCCCCGTGGTGACAAATCCCGTCGTCCGCCAGCCGGCGGGATGCCTACCTGGACGCTCGACGTGGCCGCCCCGCTCGACCAACTCCTGGCGACGGTTGCGAAGCGCATGGAACTCGAACTGGCCCTCGACCGCGACGGGCTGCGGAGGAAGGGGATCGCTGCGGCGGAGATCGTCCGACTGTCGGTCAAGGACGTCGACCGCGACACCCTCCTCGACCGGATCGTCGCGCCGCTGGAGTTGGCGTGGACGATCGAAGGCAACACGCTCCGCGTCGGTCCGAAAACCGACTGATCTCAGGCCCGGAGGGGCGCGGAGAAGACGCTGCCATGGCTGGCCAGGAACAGCCCGTCAGCCGTTCCCGGCGGAGCGGGGAGCCAGAAGGCGCCCGGCCGGCACGAGTTCCGCGGCCGGTGGCGTGGAGGAGGCCCGCCCTCCGCCCCGTCGGCCGGCCAAGCCATTCCGCCCCCGGATCGCCTCGAGGTTTCGGCGTGCGCCCTCCATCTTCGGATCGATCCGCAGCGACTCGCCGTAGGAGTCGGCGGCATCGGCATACTCGGCCTGCCGGGCCTGGGCAACGCCCCGATTGAACCAGGCGCGGGCGTCGCGCGGATCGTGCCGGATCGCCTGGTCGAAGTCAAACTCCGCCTTCGCCGGTTCGTTGGTGACCAGATACGCCAAGCCCCGATTGAGATGGGCGAGATCGTAGGTGCGATCGCGGCGGATCGCCGCCGAATACGCACTGATCGCCTCGAGCGGCTTGTCGAGCTCCATGAGCGTCAGCCCTCGCCACAGCTCAGGGCGGGGATCGTCGTAGGCGATGCCCGCGGCATCCTCGAAATCCTCGAGCGCGATGCCGTGACGCCCGAGGTGGAACCAGGCAATTCCCCGACGCAGGTAGAGTTCCGCGTCCATCGGGTCGAGCCTCAAGCCGGCGGAACAAGCCTCGAGCGACCCCTCGAAGTCACCGAGATGCCGGGTGACGATGCTCAGGGCAACCCTGGCCACGGGGAGCTTGGGATCCTCTTCGATCGCCTCGAGGACCAGCTTCTTCGCCTCCTCGTATTTCCCCTTCCGGTCGAGCTTGTCGGCCTTGGCAAGGAGCTTCCGCGCCGGGGAATCCTCCTCCGCTGGCGGCATGTCGACGTCGGGGAACGGGAGCAGATCGGCGCCGGGCGCCATCGGCTTCGCGGTCGGCCTCGGCCGGACGACCGGGGGCTCGTCATCGAGGTCGGGCAGCGGCCGCTTGTCGTCGTCTCCGCGCGGAACCGGCTTCCGCGGAACGGGCTTGGTCAGCTCCTCGTCAAGATCGCGCTCCGGCTCCGGTTCGCGTTCCTTCTTCGGCCCTGTTGCCCGGGGCGTCTGGCCAGTCCGCGGCTTCGGTTTTTCCTCGCGGGGAAAGGGGTTGAGCTCTTCGGCGAAGGGATCATCGGCAGGCCGTTGCTCGTTTTCTGCCACAGCTGCCGCGGGTTCGCCGGGCAAGGAAAGCCCGGGGAGGGTGATGCCTCCCCCCACCTGCAAGGCCGCGAGAACGACCGCCAAGCGGAGACGGCCGTACCGTTCGGTAACGCCCCGTCTGTGACCCCGTCGCTCCGGGCGGAAAGCGGAACAAGCGGCCCGCGGGGCCGAGGACAGGCGAAGGAAGCTGGACTCGATCATCGTGCTTGTTCCACCATCTGCGCCGTCACTCTCTCGTTCCTCTTCGATCGGCAGACTCTCCGCCGATCCCCCGCCCTCTCGCCTCGACCGGGCCCGATCGTCACAACCGCCCCCACCGGACCGCCTTCGGGGGGCGATTCCATCAGCCGACCAAGCCGCCGAGGCGTTCCTGGATCCCTTCGCGGATCCGTCCACTGAACAAAGCCGCGGCCCCGGGGAGCTCGAGCTTGACGAGGAGTTCCTCGATGAGGATCTCGAGCGATCCGTCAAACTTCATCCCCGCCACGGCGAGGTTGAACTGCATCCGGTCTTCCCCGGCCCACTGGGCCGTGATCTCACCGACCGAGTCGGCATAGTCGGATCGAGCCCGAACGAGCGCCTCGTCGAGCCGCCGTTTGATCTCGTCCTGATTGAGGGCGTGCGGAACCCGGACTTCGAGCGTCTTGGCCATCGTGCATGCAACCCAAGAGGAAGGAGTGGTCGGTGGGCCCGACGGCGAGCGAAAGGTCGCCGCTGGAAGGGCTTTCCGAAGAATATCCCCGATTCCCCCCGCGTGCCACCAAACGGGGCACCGCCGCCGCGTCAGCCCGGGAGTGCCCCCCCGCTCCCCGGGAGCGTCGCGGCGAATCGCTCGACGGCACGCCCGACCCGATCCCGTTGGACTGTCCCCAGTCGATCCCCATCCCCCCCTCCCGGTTGCCTCGCCCCGCAGGCCACCGACCGCACCCCGACGACATCGGCCCCGACCGACACCGCCGCCGCCACGTCATCGAGCGAGAGTTTTCCTGCCAGGGCGATCGGCATCCCTGCGGCATGGGCAAGCGCCACCCAGCGGCGGATGACGGCCCGATCAACGAGGCCAAACAGCCCTAAACCCGACTTGTCGAACGTGTCCACGAGCACCCCGCGGCATCCGGCGTTCGCCGCCGCGGCAACGAGGGCTTCCGGTTCGGGCCCCCGACATCGCTGCCAATCGGCATAGGCGACCGCGACCAGCCCCGTCCCTGCGGGAAGCCCCGTCGCCAGTCCCACCAGGGCGTCGCGCCAGGGGGTATCGACAGCCCCGGAGAGCCCGACTTTGACCGCCGCCGGCGCCGCCGCCAGCCTCCCGCAGACATCAGCCACATACTCGAGCGCTCGCTGCCTGCCGGCCTCGACGTCGGCGTTGGCACCGAGGAGTTCGCCGCAGGCGAGGGTCCAGGGAGCGGAGTTGCCAACCACCGCAGCGATCGCCGCGACCCTAGCGGGGGCCGCGGCACCGAGCGGGCCGGCGAGCGGTTCCTTGACGTCGATGATCGCGCTCCCGCCAGCCAGCGCCTCGGCCGCCTCACCGCCGTCACGGACGCTCACGAGCAGGCCCCGCCAGATCACGTCGCCTCCCCCCTCGCCTCATTCCGGGCCCGCGCCGCCCGTTTGGCGGTCGCGAGGTCGCGATTGAGGCGGCGAACGAGATCGACCGAGAGCGGTTCACACCACCGGCCGTCGAAGTTCACCGATCCCTCGCTCCACGCTCCCCACAGGGGGAGCGTCGGCCGGGCGGCATGGTCGACGGCCCGTTCCGCGATCCGCATCACGAGCGTGCGAACCCGCGCCCCTCCGGTGGAGTTGTCCCCGGGGGGAGGCGGTTCCAGCCGGCTGCCGAGGAAGAAACACTCGACAAACTCCAGCGGCACAGGGTCGATCCTCCCCGGGGCGAGATGGACGCGGACGCTCTCCCTCTCGAGCACGAGTCGCGGTCGAGACGTGAGCATCACCCCGCCGGCTCCGGCCGCAAGCACCCCGACGCCACCGAGCCATGTCACGACGCCGACCGGACGGCTCCAAGGGCGGGCCAAGAGCAGCAGCGCCAAGGCCATCGCCACGGCCAGACAGGCGATCACGACACCCGGCCGGCCATTGGCCCGCAACCAGACGGAGCGCCCCGCACCGACCAGGGCCGGCGAAGGGGTGGCAGTACTCCCGACTACCGCTCCATCGGCAACCGGAGCAGGCGGAGCACACGCCCCGGCCGCGGAATCGGTCTGGCACGAGTCGGCAGGCGAGGGGTCGCGGTGCATCGCCGGAGAGTGGGGTTTGGAGACTCGTAGCGGAGGACGCTTGCCCCCAGGACCGCTTCCGCGGAAACACGACCTGTTCTACCATCACGCGTGTCCCGCACACTGCCCCCACCTCCAGGTCGAACACCGATGCACGAGCCCCACCGCCCCGCGTCCGACGCCCACCCCACGTCGCCAGCGGATCAGCCCGGCCGAGCCGGTTCCCCAGTGGTGAGGCTCCTGCTCGGCCTGCTGTCGCTCTACGGCCTGGCCTGTGTCGTCGGCTGGCCTCAGGGGGGTCGCGACCGGATCGTGGCGGCCCAGCGCGCCGAAGCGGCCCATGAGCAGGTCGCCCACCAGCCGAACGAAGCTTCTGCCCCCCCGGCGGCGGCTGACGACCACGGCGTTCATCCCTCCGCTCCGCCGCCGGCCACGACGCTCCCCTTCGTGCTGCTCCTGGCGGCCATTGCGATCTTCCCGCTCACCCCCGGGATCTCCCACTGGTGGGAGCACAACCACAACAAGCTCCTCGTCGCCGGCCTCCTCGCAGCAATCACCCTCGGCTACTACACCTTCCTCCATCACCAGCCGGTCGATCTCCATTTCCCGGCCCACGCGCTGATCAATCCAGCCGCGACCGGCCCCTCCTGGCCGACGGCGGGGGCCGTCCTCACCAACGCCCTGTGTGCCGAATACATCCCCTTCATCGCCCTCCTCTTCGCGCTCTACGTCGTCACCGGTGGGGTGCGGATCGAAGGGGACCTCGTCGCCTCGCCGACGACCAACGCCACCTTCCTTGCCCTCGGGGCGGCGATGGCAAGCTTCATCGGCACGACCGGCGCCGCCATGCTTCTGGTCCGCCCGCTCCTGGAGACCAACAAGGAACGCAAGTTCGTCGCCCACACGCTCGTGTTCTTCATCTTCATGGTCTGCAACTGCGGCGGCCTGCTCCTGCCGATCGGCGACCCGCCGCTGTTCCTCGGCTATCTCGAAGGGGTCGACTTCCTCTGGACGCTCAACCTCTGGAAGCCGTGGCTGTTCACCAACGCGGTCCTCCTCGCCGTTTATTGGGTGTGGGACACCGTCTTCGCCCACCCGCGCGAGGCGCCGCGAGACCTCGCCCGCGACGAGCGGCAGACCACGCCGCTGATGATCCGCGGCCTCTGGCCCAACGCCCCGATCATGGCCGCGGTGATCGCCGCGGTGGCCCTCCTCGACCCGGCCAAGACCTTCCCCGGCACCGACTGGCACCCTTGGGTGTTCCTCCGCGAGGCCGTCCTCGTGGGGCTCGTGCTCCTCTCGCTCCTCGGCGGCGACCGCACGATCCGCACCGCCAACGGCTTCACCTACGGGGCGATCCTCGAGGTCGCCGCCCTGTTCCTGGGGATCTTCATCTGCATGCAACCGGCCCTGGCGATCCTCCACGAACGCGGGGCGAGCCTCGGCCTCGACAGTCCGCGATCGTTTTTCTGGGCCTCGGGGGCCCTCTCGAGCGTCCTCGACAATGCCCCGACCTACCTCGTGTTTTTCAACGCCGCCCAGGCCCTGCCGTCGGCAGGCGCAACGATGGCCGGCGTCGATGTGGGCCGACTGGCTGGGGTGAGCCTGGGGGCGGTATTCTTGGGGGCGATGACCTACATCGGGAACGGCCCGAACTTCATGGTCAAGGCGATCGCCGAGCAATCGGGGGTGCGGATGCCGAGTTTCTTCGGCTATCTCCTCTACAGCTTCGGCATTCTCCTCCCCGTCTTCGTGCTCGTTTCGATCCTCTTCCTGTAGGCTGTGGTCCGACTCCCCCTGGCGCTCCCCCGCGCACCTGTTCTCCAGGCTCCCCGGACGCCCCCACCGCGTGACGCACTCCCCGCCAGCCGACGGTTTCGATCATGTCACTTCCGATGCCGAGGTGCGGGAACTGGTCGACCGCTTGGCCCGACACCCGTTTGTCGCCTTCGACACCGAGTTCGTGTCGGAGCACACCTACCGCAGCCAGTTGTGCTTGGTGCAGGTGGCGGCGCCGGGCATCCTGGCGGTGATCGACACTCTCAAGGCCCGTGACCTCGAGCCCTTCTGGCGGCTCCTCGCCGAACCGGGCCGGACGACCGTCGTTCATGCCGGCCGCGAGGAGATGGGCTTCATCCTCCATGCGATTCAGGCGCGGCCCTCGAAGCTGTTCGATGTTCAGGTGGGGGCGGGGCTGGTCGACCATGATTTCCCCGCCGGCTACGCGTCGATCGTGCGCCGCTTTCTCAATCTCCCGACGAACAAGGGGGAGACGCGGACGGACTGGCGACAGCGGCCCCTCTCCCAGGCCCAACTCGATTACGCGCTCGACGACGTCCGCCACCTCGAGCGGATCTGGCGGAAGATCGAGTCCAAGCTCGACGCCCTCGGCCGGACCTCCTGGATGGAGGAGGAGATGGCCAGCTGGCAGGACGAAGTCGAGGAGTCGTTCATCCGCAAGCGTTGGCGCCGCGTCTCGGGGCTCTCCGGGCTGTCGCGGCGGGAGTTGGCGGTCGCCCGCGAGCTGTGGCACTGGCGCGACTCGGTGGCCGAGGCGCGTGACATGCCCCCGAAGCGGGTTCTCCGCGACGATCTCCTCGTCGAGCTGTGCAAGCGGAAGAGCGCCGACCCCCGCGAGATCTCGGCGATCCGCGGCATGCAGCGATCCGATCTGCGGCACATCCTCGGCGGCCTCTCCGAGGCGATCGCCCGCGGCCTGGAGCTGCCCGAGGAGGAGTGCCCCGGGGGGGAGAAGTTCCGGGCGCCGCCGTCACAGTTGGCCGTGCTCGGGCAATTCATGGCCACGGCGCTGGCCGGAGCCTGCCGACAGATGAATCTGGCGCCGGCGCTGGTCGGCACCGCCTCCGACATGCGCGATCTCCTCGCCTGGAAGCTCGGCTATCACCACGGCGACCGCGATCCGGTGCTCGCCTCCGGCTGGCGGGCCGCGGTCGTCGGGCCGATCGTCGACGACCTCCTCTCCGGCCGGGCGGCGCTGCGGATCGGTGACCTCAACTCAAACGACCCCCTCGTCATCGAACGATTCGACGGGTCGGGGCGCCCTCCCCCCATGACGTCGGCCGACGCCCGCCGGTGAACGAGCCCTTTCCCACATCGATCGCGATTCTCCCTGGAGCCCAGAAGCATGCTCAATGCCCGTCCGTTCGCCGTCGCCGCCCTGCTGGCCGCGGGTCTCGTGCTCTCATCCGCGCCTGCTAGCGCCCAGGCTCCGGCCTGGAAGGATCTCTTCAAGGATGGATCGCTCGACGGCTTCCAGATCGTCAGCGGCAGCGCGACCTACAAGGTGGTCGACGGCGTCCTCGTCGGGACGACGACCGAAGGGAGCCCGAACACCTTCCTCGCCACGAATGCCCCGCTCAAGGACTTCGAGCTCGAGTTCGAGGTCAAGGTCGATGACGAGCTCAACTCCGGCGTCCAGGTTCGCAGCCATCTGGCCAAGGAAGGGGAGAAGCCGGAGGGGGCCGGTGGCCCGCTGCCGGCCGGTCGCCTCTACGGGCCGCAGTGCGAGATCTCGATCGACGGTCACGCCGGCAACTTCTACGACGAGGCCCGCCGCGGCGTGTGGTGGAGCAGGCTGACCAGCACCGACGCGATCCGCACCGATGCCGCCAAGGCAGCCTTCAAGAAGGGGGAGTGGAACAGCTACCGGATCGTCGTCGTCGGCGACCACTTCCAGAGCTGGATCAACGGCGTCCCCACGGCCGACTTCCGCCAGCCGCACGATCCCGAGGGGCACATCGGCTTCCAGGTGCACGGCATCGCCAAGGGGACGGGCCCCTATTCCGTCCGCTGGCGGAACGTCCGCCTCAAAAACCTCAACTGACCCCTCGACGCGCACCGGACGCCATGGCACGACACCCGCCCCGGGCCCCATCTGCCAAGCCCAGTCGCAAGCCGGCCACCCAGCCAAAGCCTGCCGCCGCTTCCGCTTCCGCTTCCGCTTCCGCCGCCGCTTCCGCCGCCGCTTCCGCCGCCGCTTCCGCGAAGCGGGCCGCCGATGGCGGGCTCGTCGTCGGGCCGGGCCCGAACCACCGCACCGTCCGCGACGCCCAAGGCCGGGTGATCGCGGCGCCGGAGGATTGGGTGCTCCTCGAGCCGGGCGATGCGGCGCTGACGCGCCGCGTCAAGGCCGCCGGGGACCATTGGCTGATGCAAGAGAAGCAAGGACGGCGCACGTTCTCGCGCGGCGTCTGGGCCCCGGAGGCGACGGTGGAACGGATCCGCCACGAGCTCGTCGCCGAGCGGTCGACCGAGGCGTGGGCGAAGAAGCAGGCCTCAGCGCTCAAGCGCCGCGAAGCGGATCAGGCCGAATATGTCGACGACTTCCTTTCGGCTGTGCTCGCGTTCCTCGCCTTTCATCCCACCTACGGCGATCGGGCCCTGAAGCTCGCGCGGGCCGTGACCACCCATGCCACGCCGGTCGGCAGCGGCACGGTGGCCCGCACCGAACGGATCCCGATCGAGCGCCGCGCGGAGGCGGCGGTGATCGCCTGGCTGAGGCACCAGACGACTGGCTACGATCAGATGAAGATCGCGCGGGTGAAGGGGAAGCGGCGCGAGGTGCGACGGATGCTCGCCGAGCGGTCGCGCGAGTTGCTCGGCCGCTATCGCTCGGGGGCCCCGATTCCGCCGGGGTGTCCGTTGTCGAAAGCGATCGCCGCGCTCACCGGGTGACACCGCTTCGATGCACCCGGCACGCCTCTCCCCCGACGATCTCCTCCGCGACTGCGACGAGACGCGCACGAAGCGGAGCGGCCCCGGCGGCCAGCACCGCAACAAGGTGGAGACGGCGGTGATCCTCCGCCACCAGGTGAGCGGCGTCTCGGCCGAGGCCTCGGAGCGGCGCAGCCAGGCCGACAACCGGGCTGTGGCCCTCTTCCGGTTGCGTCTCAGGCTGGCGCT
>CAMARC010000014.1 GCA_945860405.1 Candidatus Kuenenia stuttgartensis
GCCTGGAGATCGTCGCTGAAGGTCACGACATGGTCGCTATCCCAGCGGACGCCGCGACTGACGTGGAGGAGGATCTCCGGGAGGTAGAGGAGGACGCTCGAAATCTTGTCGGAGATCGTCTCGGTGGGATGGAAGTGGCCGGCATCGAGACAGAGGAGCTTCTTCCGGGTGATTGCATATCCGAGGTAAAACTCCGCCGACCCGACCGTGCAGGCCTCGGCCCCGATCCCGAAGAGCTTCGGCTCCACCGCATCGAGAAGGTGCTTGGCGGGCAGGCTCTTCTCGAACACCGCATCGAGTGAATCGGCAAGCCTAGCCCGGGCCCCCATCCGATCGGAAGGGGTGTCTTTGAAGCCATCGGGCACCCAGACATTCGTCACACAAGGGCTCCCGAGCGCCTTCCCCATCGCGGCGCCGATCTCCCGGCTGCGTCGGCAATGCTCGATCCAGAACTTTCGGATGCCCTTGTCGGCACTGGCGAGCGTAAACCCATCGGCGGCCTTGGGGTGGGCGAAACAGGTGGGGTTGAAATCGAGGCCGACGCCCCGCTCCTTGGCCCAGGCGATCCAGCCTTTGAAGTGGGCCGGCTCGATGCTGTCGCGGTCGACTTTTTTCCCGCCAAACTCCCCGTAGAACGCATGGAGATTGAGCCGGTGGTTCCCCGGAATCAGCGCAAGCGCTTGATCGAGATCGGCCCGCAACTCGTCCGGCGTCCGGGCCCGGCCCGGATAGTTTCCCGTCACGGCCAAGCCACCGCCGATGGCGTCCCCCTGCTGCTCGAATCCACCCACGTCGTCCCCCTGCCAGCAGTGGAGCGAAACGGGAATCGACTTCAATCGCTTGATCGCCTTTTCGACGTCAACGCCGAGGGCGGCATACCGCTCCCGGGCGAGCTTCCAGGCGGCATCGACGTGTTTCGGCGAGATCTTGACGGGGGCTCGGGAAGCGCGGGGCATAAACAGATCTCAAGGAGTGGCGTGGGACGGGCAGGGAGAAAAGAGTCAGCGGGCCGGCAGGGCAGCTGAGCGGCTCACAGCTCCCCCTTCACACCGAGCTCGTGGAAATAGTGACCAACCTTCTTCTGGTTTTTCAACAGCCAGTCGATCGAAGGCTCGTTGCTCATCGCCTTGTGGATCGCCTTGGCGGTCGCCGCTCGATGCGTCTCAAAGAGCACCTCGTGATCAATCTTCACCTTCGGATCCGCCACCGAGGGATCGAGCCACACCGCCACAATGATTCCGATGTCATTGACGGCCCCCTTGGGGATGTCTCCGGCACGAACCGAATCGAGGACGGCATTGGCAACCGCCGCCTGCACCGTCCCCATGAGAATGTTCGTGTAGCGGGCGTTGGGCGCCGTGTACTTGCTCACCATGAGTGTGGCAGGGCGCACCTGGACGTCGCTGTTGAGGATCGCCCAGACGCGCGTGTGCCCCTTCACCTGATCGCCGATGAGATTGGCGATCGCATGGCCGACCGGCCCGTCGAGCTCGCCGATCACCACCTCCGGCTCTGCCGCGCTCCAGGCCTCGTCCGCCTCGACGAGCGCCTCCCCTGTCCGCATCACAATCCGCTTTCTCGCCATTTGTCGAGCTTCCTCAGGTGTTCCGAGTGTGTGAATGGGCCAGGGTCTCGAGACTCCAGGACGCGCATGCCCGCCGCAGCCAGGCTACCCCGGAAGAGGATTGTGCTTTGGTTCCGCCGAAAAACCAACCCGGGCGGAAAAGAGGCCGTCGTCAGCTCCCTGACCGAAATCGAGCAGGGGAGCCGATCGGTCGATCAATCCGGCAAGCGGGCAATGATCCGGACCGGGCCGCCGCTCCCCCCCGCGATCTTCATCGGCAGGGCGACGACGAACGCGCCGGTGGCGGGGACAGCATCGAGCGCTGCCACGTTTTCAATCACCGGGATGTTGGCCCCGCAGAGCACCTGATGCGACAGAAAGTGCGTCGACGGGCCATGGTCGATGCTCGCGGTGTCGATGCCGATCGCCTTCAGGCGGCGGTGCTCCGCGAGCCACTTCGCCGCTTCGGGGCCAAGCCCGGGGAACGTCAGATTCGCCACCCCCTCGGCTCCGCGCAGGTCCGTACCGAGGTAGGCCTTCCGATCGGGCCAGCGCGACGCCCAGCCGGTCTTGAGGAGGACGATCACATCAACGAGTTGCCGATGATGCTCGGCCTCCCAGGCGACGAGATCATCGGCCGTGATCTCGTAGACCGGGTTCGCGGCACACTTCGCCGTGATGTCGACGACGACGGCGTCGCCGACGAAGCGATCGACCGGGATCTCGTCGGCGGTCTGCCCGGTCGCCGAAAAATGCCGCGGAGCGTCGAGGTGCGTTCCCCCATGCTCAGCGGTCGTGAACCGATTGGCAGCGTAGTAGTAGCCTTTGGGAGTCGGTCCGTTGTTTCCCTGGTCGAACTGGAAACCTTTTTCGGTCGGCCAGAAGATCGTGTCGGCGGCGAAGGAATGGGTGAGATCGACCCAGGTCTCGGCCGCCCGGGCCCGAAACGGCATCAGGCCGAGCCCGACAAGGAGAGTCGCAAGCCCAACCACGCCATCGACCCACCGCCGCCGCATCATGGGCATCCCTCGCTCCACAGGTTCGTTGTTCGACGATGCGACACGGGTCGTCACGCCTCTCTCAGTTGCCCTTGCCGCCGTCGGCCGGGGGCACGGAGAGCGTCTCTTCGGCCGGAGCAGGCGCCGGGCCACCGATCGTGGGGCGGGAGGGCTTGGCGCCAGCCGCTCCATCCTTGCCAGCGGTTTCGTTGCCCTGGTCGGGCACGCGCACCAGCAGCATCTGCTCCACCTTGCCGGTGCCGCCATCGGTGCCGGAATCGCGGTGGACGAGAACGGTCGTCTGCTGTTGCGTGAGGTTCGAAAGGCCCGTCTCGTAGATCGGCGTCTTCTTGCCGCCAATCGTCCAGGCGGCCCGCTGGGTCTTCTTGTCGACCTTGCCTGTAATATTCTGCTGGGTGTCGGAGACGGCGTCGTAGTACGTGCCACGGAGGACGCCAGCCTGATCGATCGCCAGGCTGAGGAACGTGCTCGGGGAGGTCTCTTCCTGACGAGCGAGGGCAAACACCCCCAGCGGCCGCCACTGGTCGTCAGCGGCGATCTTCACATCGGCATTCCCTTGGTCGGCGAGCGTCGCAGCCTGCTGGGCATATTCCGGCGCCGAGGCGACCCGCTCCCCCGACACATAGACGCCATCATCTTGGTAGCAGACCGTACTGCCGTAGTTGTAGACGACCGGCGCCTGGCCATAGCCCCCCCAACTGCACAGCGGCGCGTAGCCGATGCCGGTGCCCCAGCCCATTCCGCCCCAGCCGGCGAGCATCCCCACGCCGAGGCCGATCCCGAATCCGCTCCCCCAGGCCCCGGGCCACCAGGGGCCGAAGTGATTGCCATACCAACCACGGCCGCCATACCAACCGCCGTTGTAAAAATTGTTGCGGATCGTCGAGCCGCGGTTTTCGAGATTGTTGATCGAGTAGGGACGGATGCCACGGTCACCGATTCCCCGATCGGCAAGACCGCGATCGCCGAGGCCGCGGTCGCGGAGGTTGTCGAGTTGCGAACGCGAAAACGCCCCGTCGCCGGCGAAATGCCCTGGGCCGACATCGCGCCCGATCGCGCCATCGCGAACGACACCGCCATCGCGGACCGCGCCGTCCCGGATCCCGCCGTCCCTCACCACGCCGCCGTCCCGGATCCCACCGTCCCTCACCACGCCGCCATCGCGAAAGCCCCCATCACGGGCCCCGCCGTCGGCGAAGCCACCATCACGCATTCCGCCGCCATCGAAGCCCCCGGGGCGACCGCCACCGTCAAAGCCGCCCTCCCGCATTCCGCCGCCATCGAAGCCACCGGGGCGTCCCCCACCGTCGAACCCCCCAGGACGACCACCGCCATCAAACCCGCCGCCGCGCATCCCACCGCCATCAAAGCCGCCGGGGCGACCACCGCCACCGCCACCGTAGCCACCAAAATGAGCGCCTCCGCCACCGCCTCCACCGCCTCCACCGCCATGGCCGCCACCGCCACCATGGCCGAAGGCGACCGACGGCGGGAGGCTGCCGGCCACGAGGAGGCCGGCGACCACCAAGCCGCGTGTGAACGCATCGAAGAGTTCGCTGAGGCCGATCGCGAGAGAGCGTTTCATGGGCAGGGTTCTCGTGGGACTGGGACGGTGTGGGGAAGAATGCCTGTGGGGCCCCTGATCGAGGCTGCACACACGCGCCGTGGCTGCAAAGAAAAAAGCTATTGCCGCTTGAAGTGGAGCGGCGACTTGTCGGGGAGAGGCTTGCCGTCGAGCGTTCGCTCGATCGACTGCATCGTGCAGGTGGAGTCGCCCGTGGGAACGATCACCTGCACCCACCTGGCCACGTCACCTGCGGCGCCGTCGGCTGTCGTACCGACAAAGCGACGGTTGAACGATGTGCCGTCGGTCTCGAAAACGCCTTCGGCCCGGGCGCCTGTTGAATCGAACACCCACGAGCGGACGCTCCCGGTCGCCTTGTCGGGATGGATAAGTTCGACGACATCGATCTCGGTGGCGGGGAGGCCGTCACGGGCCGGGGCCCGATGGCGGATCCCGCCGAGGATCAAGTGGCCGCCGGCCACGCGCTGGTAGCTGGCATCGACCGTGGCCCCACTGTCGGGGTCAGTCGCCCTCCAAGTGCCTACCATCCACGCAAGCGCCTCGAGCGCATCGACCTGGCTCGGCTCGACGGTCGATTCGGCCAGTCGCCACGTGGCTCCTTCGAGAACCCGCAGACTCTCGAAGCGGGTCTCGATCGGCTTGGCGCCGGGCTTGCGCGTGAAGCTCATCACGCCGCGGACCCGCGCCGCGCTTGCTCCCAGCGCTTTGACGCCGGTGAGGCGGATGGCGATCCGGGCCTCGGGGTTGGCCTCGAGCCAGTCGCGGATCGACGCGACGATCGCCTCGCGTCCCACGATCATCCCCCCGCCCTCGGAAAGCTCGGCCCCTTCCGTCCATTGATCGCCGAGAGCCTCGAATCGGCGGCCGTTGGTGGCCTCGACATAGCTGCGTGTCGCCGCGTCGAGCGCGTCTCGCATCGCCCTGGCGTCGTCATCGGCCGCGGCAGCCTTCTGGGGGCCCTGCGCCAGCACCGATTCCTGCCCCTCGGCCGACAGGCTGCCGATCGCAACGAAGCCACACCCGAGCAGGAAGACGACGCGCGGCAGGATGCCCTGCCGAGAGAAAAACCGGGAACTGGTCGGCATCGATCGAGTCTCCATCAGGGGGGCAACGGGGAAGAGACACCCCGCTGCCAACGAGGGCGATATCCCCTCATCATAGAAACCGGCTGCCGCCGCTGCACCGATTTAGCGCGGCCGACACGCCCGATTGCCGTTACTCAGGCAGAGCCGAGAGACAAAACAGACGTCCGGCTGAGCGGATGAAGAGCCGGCCATCGGCCACCGCCGGCGACGACCGCACCTCCTCGCCGAGGGCTGTCCGGCCGAGAATCTCGAACTCCCTGCCGTCGGCGATGACGATCACCTCGCCGTCGGCCGAAACATTTAAAATCGCCCCGCCAATCGCCACGGGGGAACCGGAAAACGTCCCGCCGACACGGCCGCGGTACGCCACCTCGCCGGTGGCCGCGTTGACACACGTGACGACGCCCCGGTCACCCCACAAATAGAGCTTCTCCCCTACCGCCAAGGGCGAGGGGACATACGGCGCGGCACTCCGATCGAGTTGGTAGGCCACCTCCGGCTCGATCGTTTCTCCACCGGCGTTCCCCACTGCCGGGGCGCGGACGGCGACGAGCGTGTTGTCGCCCCCGCCATCGCCGCAGGTGCCGACGATGACTCTTTCGCCCTCACCTCCGGGCGCTTCGGCGACGACGACCGGGCAGGAGACCGACCGCTTCGGGAGGCACTTTCGCTCCCAGAGGACGCGGCCGGTGGCGGGATCGATGCCCGTCAGCCCATGGGCCATGCTCCCGAGAACGATCTGCGGCGGCCGGGGCGAGCCTTCCTTCCCCTCGAGGACGAGGGGCGGCGAATAGGCTGTCCGCGCTTTTTCCCGCTCGAGCGTCCAGCGCGTCTTCCCGGTGGCGGTGTCGAGGGCCACGATCCTGCTCGGCCCATCCTGCTCCATCGGCACGACGAGGAGATCACGCCATAGGGCGGGAGAGCCAGCAAAGCCATGCTCGGTGTTGAAGGGGCCCAGATCGGCGCGCCAGCGCTGCTCGCCCGAGTGCGAGAAGGCCTCAGCACGGAGGTTGTCGCGTGTCCCCCACAGCCAGATGACGCCGGCGGCGTCGGCGACCGGCGTCGACGAGGCGAGGCTGTTTTGGGCGTTGAACGCCTCCACAGGCCCGGGGAACTTCTTGTGCCAGAGAAGCTTTCCAGTGGCCGCCCCGTGGCAGGAGAGCGTTCGTACGCACTGCGTCGCATCGACAGGATCGACCAGCGCCGAAGCCGTATAGACCTGCCCCTGCCAGACGACCGGCGACGCATGGCCCGTGCCGGGAAGATCGACAGCCCAAGCCCAATCGCCAGCCGCCCAGCTGCTGGGAAAGCGCCGCGCTCCCCCCTGCCCCGCCGCGGCCTCGCCGCGGAGACCGGGCCAGTCCCGCGGCGTCCCGGGAGCGTTCGCCGGCGCGTCGGCCCGCGGGTAAGTCGAGCTGACGAGCAAAAGCCCCGCCGCCAGCCAAGCCACGGCGACAGGAATCAGACGGAGTCGGATGGTGTGTGGCGTCATGGCCGTGATCATAATCTCTCGAGGGAGTTGCCAGGCAACGGGAGAGCGACGCGGCGATGCAATGGAGCCGGTTACGGAGCAGCGTGCGGGAGCGACTGGCGCCGACGGTGGCCAAGCGGGTCGATGTCCACATGGCCAGCTACGGGGCGTCGAGCCTCGACCGGGCCTGGCTGACGCTCGATGGCCGCGACATCCTCACCCTTCCGGAATACATGACCTGGCAACGGGTCGATCTGATCGACCGCGACCGCCTCGCTCCGCACGATCCACAGAGCGTCCTCTTCCACGAAGGACGGATTGCCACGATCGGCGCTCTTCTCCACCGCTCTCTCGAGATGCCCTTCGAGGCGCTCGTCACGAGCCCCACCGTCTTCCTTCGTGGCTTCGCCCGGTTTGACCGCCGCTTTGGCAAGCGGCGCCTCGCCGCCCCGCTGCCCGTCGACGAGCATCCCTTCGTCGTCCATTGCCACGCCTTCCGGGCCGCCGCCGAAGGAATCTCCTGTCCTGAGTCGCCGCCGCCAGCCGACGACGCCCGCTGGCACCGTACGCCGGTCCGCGGCCCACTTTTTTCACCCGCGGCGATTGCCGCTGCCGACAAGACCCTCGCCGAGCGCAAGCCGAAGCCCTTTGCCGCGCTCGTGCGGCGCTGTCGGGAATCGACCGAGATTCCGGTCTCAAGCCGCTGGGAGAGGGATCTCCGCGCGACGCTCGCCGCCCGCAGCCCGACGGCCGCCCACCGACTCGTCGCCGAGCTGGTCGACATCGCCGCAGCGACGACTATCGATGAGGCACCCCAGCTGGCCGCCGGGCTCGTCGCCCTCCTTTCCCACGAGTCCCCGCGGGTTCGCGATCTCGCCGATTGGCGCCCTGCCACACACAACGCCGAACGACAGTTTGCATCGCTCGCCCGGCATCTCTTCGCCCGGCACGATCTCCCGCGTTTCCTCGATCGGGCGTGGACGGAGGGGAGCCCGCGCGAGCAGGCGTGGTTTGTCCACCTCGGGGCCGGGCACAGCCTGCGGACCGCCGCCGACCTTCCGCTGCCGGTGTCGCGAGCGATCGGGCACTGGTTTCTCCAGTCTCCCGACGACTGCCAGGTCGAGGCCGCCTTTCGCCACGCGCAGGTGCGCGCCCTCGGCGGCGATGCGACGCTCGCCGAAGCGGTGCGACGGACCCGCCTCGGCCACGACTACTCCCACGGGGCATTCTGGGAGGAGGTGATCCGGTTCTTCGTCGCCAATCCCCTCCTCGACCGGGCCCAGGTCGGGCCGATCGTCGACTGGCTCCAGGCGCAGCGTTTCGAGCCGGAGATCGCCCCGGGGGCGGTCCTACCCGAAGCGGGCGCCCTGCCGCCGCGGCCAGCGCTCTCGATGCATGGACGGACGGTCGCGGCGACGCTCCGCGAGGTGGAGGCCTGGCATCGGCGACTCGGTCGCGCGACGGCCGCTACGGCGGCGGCCTCGTGGACGCCCAGTGGGATCGACCCGTTTGACTTCGTCGCCGGTGTCGATCCGAAGCACAGCCACAGCTGGCGGATCCGTGAGATCACGTCCGGCGACGGTCTGGTGCGCGAGGGAGCGCGGATGGAGCACTGCGTCGCCAGCTACGCCGCCTCGTGCGCGGCGAAGCGGTCGAGCATCTGGACGATGGAGCGCACGGCCGACGGCACGACCAGCGCGTGTGTGACGATCGAAGTCCACCTGGGAAGCCGGCGGATCGGACAGGTTCGCGGCAAGCGCAACCGTGCCGCAGGGCCTGAGGAGCTCTCCATCATCCGCCGCTGGGCGGAGCGGGCCGAGCTCATGCTCGACGTCGCCCCCCGGGGGTGAACCACGCGCGCCGCCGACGGCCGGATCTCTGGAGCCAGCCAGAAAAGGTGCCAGCCACCAAAATTGGAGAACCTGGAGTCTTACCCAGATTTGGTGGCTGGCACCTTTTTTCCTTTTTTTGGGCCCATCACTCGGAACAGAGTGTCACCCGGCAGAGCGGGTGGATGCGGTATTCGACGCCGGTCTTGGCGTCGTAGCAGCGGAAGCGACTGCGGAGCTTCGGCCCCTTCAAGAACATCCTTCCCCCCTCGACGCGAAAGGCGGCCCCGTCGGCGACCTCTTCGACGAGCTTCCGGGCCGGATCGGGGGCGTCGTAACGGGCCAGTGCCACGAGTAACCCACGGTCGCTGCAGGTGGCCGCCGCGGGATCGCGGAGATAGCGGGCCAGCGCCCCCGAGACATCCTCCGGCAGCGCTCCCTGCTCCACCACCGGCGCGAGGATCCGGCCAAATTCGCTCTTCCATTGCGCCCCATGGGGAAGAACGCGGCGCGAGAAGGGCTTTCTCGGGCGGACATGCTTCTCCCAGGTGACCGCATGGGCGATCTCGTGGAGGAGCGTCGTCAGGAAGGCGTAGGGATTGAGGTCGTTGTTGACGGTGATCCGGTGGATCGTGCGGCCACGGACCGGAGCTCGATGGTCGCCGAGCTTCGACCGCCGCGCCCGCACCGAGCGCACCTCGACTGCCGCACCGCCGAGGTGCTCACCGCGGAGCAACTCGGCCACGTAGTCAGCCGTGCCATCGGGCAAGTGCCCTCGGATCGCTCGGATTGCCTTCCCTGGTTCCATCGCGATTACGGCCTCCGCCGCCTCGTGCTGCTGCCGGTCGCGCGGCCTTCATCAAGCCGGAGCCGGGCACACCGGCTCCCCGGAACTCTTGAACGCCGGCAACGGGCCCTGCAGCATAGAGGGGCGACAGCCGGGCCGTCAGCGCGTCCCTCGCGAGGTGGGCTGCCATCGCCGGAGGGCGCAAGGGGCTATAGCGGCCCAAAGAGGAAGCGGACTGGAATTGGCGGGCTGTCATGCCCGGCGGTAGACTTCCGCCCGGGGGGAAGCATTGTTTTTCCTCATTCCTTCAATCGTTCCAGGGGAGAATCGTTTCCATGTCTGGCCAAGCAGGCGCCTCGCGCCGTCAGTTTCTCGGTTCGTCAGCGCTCGGCGCCGCGGCGGTCGCGGGGGGCTTCGTCCCCGCCTTCGCTTGGACCTCAAAGACCTTCGCCAATGACTCGGCCAACGACCGGCCACGGATCGGCTGCATCGGCACCGGCTCGATGGGCACCGGCGACGCCCACCAGCATGCCGGCTTCGGCGACATCCTTGCCGTCTGTGACGTCGACGATCGCCACTCCTCACGGGCCCGCGAAGATGGCATGATCGGCAAGGGGAAGGCCGATGCCTACCGCGACTACCGGAAGGTCCTTGACCGCAAGGACATCGATGTCGTCAGCATCGTCACCACCGATCACTGGCATGTGAAGATTGCCATCGAGGCCCTC
This sequence comes from Candidatus Kuenenia stuttgartensis, assembly GCA_945860405.1. Lineage (GTDB taxonomy): Bacteria > Planctomycetota > Planctomycetia > Pirellulales > UBA1268 > QWOP01. The sequence continues at coordinate 10,069 of CAMARC010000014.1, forward strand.
CAGGCTGGCAAGCACGTCTTCTGCCAGAAGCCGCTGTCGCTGACGCTCGAAGAAAACCAACTCTGCCGCAACGCCGCCGAAAAGTTCCCCAAGCAGGTGTTCTTCATCGGCACCCAGCAGCGGAGCCAAAAGGATCAGTTTCTCCGGGCCGTGAACATGGTCCACAAGGGTCTCCTCGGGCCGATCAAGAAGGTCACTGTCGGCATCAACGGCGCGCCGACCGGCGGGCCGTTCCCGGTTGCCGACGTGCCGAAGGAGCTCGACTGGGAGATGTGGCAGGGGCAGGCGACGGCGGTTCCCTTCCGCGAGAAGCGCTGCCACTACGAGTTTCGCTGGTGGTATGAGTATTCCGGTGGAAAGTTCACCGACTGGGGTGCGCACCACGTCGATATCGCCCAGTGGGCCCTTCAGGAAGACTCGAAGGGGAAGGGGCCGACGAGCATCGACGGCACCGACGTCAAGCACCCCGTCCCCTACAAGGACGGCTACACGACCGTCGACGATTGCTACAACACGGCCCACGACTTCGCCGTAGTCTGCAAGTTCCCCTCGGGCGTCGAGATGGTGATCGACAGCCGCTCCGACAACGGTGTCCTCTTCGAGGGGGAGAAGGGGCGGATGTTCGTCAATCGCGAGAAGTGCACTGGCAAGCCGATCGAGGAGAACTGGGACAAGGACCAGTTCACCGATGCCGATGTCCAGAAGCTCTACAAGGGGAAGCCCTTCGAGGGCCACAAGCAGAACTTCTACCGCTGCATCCGCGAAGGGGGCTTGCCTGTCTCCGACGTCTACAGCCACGTCGTGGCGATGAACACCTGCCATCTGGCGAGCATCGCCGGCCGCCTCGGCCGCTCGATCAAGTGGGATCCGGCCACGGAAAAGATCGTCGGCGACGAACAGGCCGCATCGTTTGCCGCCCGGACGCCGCGGAAGGGTTTTGAGATCGCCCGCGTCTGATCGACGACTCTCGCAGAGACCAACAGCGGCGGTGGCTTTCCATGCGAAGGCCACCGCCGTTTTGTTTTTGCGGATAGCGGTGCCCGGCCCCTCGCGCCCCAATTTTCATCACAGCAAGAGGCTTCCCTCGGGGTGGCGAGCCTGTGGGTGGTTCGTCGGCGGGGCCGGCAAAAGTTTCGTCGTTCCTCGGAGGACCTCGTCACTCCTCAAGCGTTCGCCGATCCCCGCCTCGCCTACGCACTACGAAGAAGGCGCACACGTCGACGCTCACTGGCGAGGGGTCGCCCGTGTTCCGAGAGCCGGCCTCGCCGGTAAGCGCAGCCCGGAGGGCGAAAGCGCAAGCGGCGCGGAGAGAGCGGCGGCCATGGATGGCCGACGCGAACGTCCGGCGACGGGACGCGGGCGACCCCGAAGCTGCCACAGGGCGCTGCAAACATCCCACGACCAAACAGACCACGCCAGCGCGATCACAGCCCTGAAGCCCCGGTCGTCTCCTGCTGCCGCTGTTCCTTCTTGAGGGGGAACTCGACGACGACGAGCTTTTTCGTCTCCGGGTCGTAGGCCCATTCCTGGTAGTAGGGAAGCATCGGCAGTTGCATGCCGTCGGGCTTCCCCTTGCCGATGACCCGCGTCATGAACTCGTCGTAGTCCATCGGCTTCGGCCCATGCTCGGCCTCCACCAACTGCATCTGGTGTTCGACGGCCATGATGCCGATCTTGCCGACGCTCGTCCGGTAGGCATCGGAACTGATCGCTCCAAGGCCCCCTTCGGTGATCGACATCTCGGCGGGCTGGCCCCCCTGCTTGAGCGCGTCGGCCAGGGGCATGATGTTTTGCGTTGTCTTCCCGATCGTCTTGCGGGTCTCGATCGGCGGGGTGGTCGACGAGACAGGCTTCGGCTTCGAAGGCTCACAGCCGGTGAAAAGCGCCGCCGCGATCACGGCCGTGGCAACCGACGCGGGAATCGATCTGTGTGTCATGCCCATCGAAGATTCCTCAGTGAACGGGGGTGACTCAAGGGCCCAAGCTGCTCTGCGGCTGATCTGGCGCAGGATACCGGCCCCCGGCCGGGGCGGGCAACCATCGACGCCGCTCACCCGGAAGGGGATGATGGCCGCAAGCCTTTCTTTCCCTCAAAGAGCCCCTGAGATCCCACCATGCCCCGTCACCTCTGCATTCTTGCCGGAATCGCCCTGTGGGGATTCCTCGGGCCCTGGTCGCTCCGGGGGGCCGAGCCGGCACCGGCGCCAGTCGAGATCCCGGCCTGGGTGTGGGAGACGACCGGCGTCGGCTACACGCTTTCGGGGATGAGCCGAGAGCAGCGCGAGGAGGCGGTGCGGCACGGGGTGACGATCAGCGAGATGAACTTCGTCGATCCGTTTTATCCGTATTACGACAGCCAGCTCCTCCACAAGCGCAGCCCCCATGTGGCGCTTGGGAAAATCGAGGAGGAAATCGCCGAATACAAGCGGCTCGGGGTGCGGATCCTCGCGGTCTATCCTCCGACGCTTCAGGGAGAGGTGTATGAGGCCCATCCCGACTGGCGGCGGATCGCCACCGACACCCGGGAGATCCCGAGCGTCGACATGGAGAAGTTCGGCCACGGGGGAATGCTTTGCCCGCTGGGGCCGTATGGGGAGTTTTTCATCGCCATGCTCGAGGAGATTCTCACCAAGCACCCGGATGTCGACGCCTTCAGCTTCGACGGCCTTCACCATGGCGGCGGCTGCTGGTGTGCCCACTGCCGGGAGAATTACCGGGCCGAGACGGGGGCCGAGATTCCTCCAGCGAATCTCGACGATCCCGCCTTCCGGCGCTACCAAGCCTGGGCCGATGCGCGGATGGAGGATCTCGTCGTCCGGGCACAGAAGCGCCTCAAGAGCATCAAGCCGGAGGTGGCGCTGGTCACCTGGACAACCAATGGCGGCCGCTTCGGCCATTTTCTCTCGCTGCCGCGGAACATGCCGGCGCGGATGAATCTCCAGTTCGATGCCCCCGATCAGGAGTTGTGGCTCGACGAGACGAACCGGGGCAACACGATTCTCCCCGCTTTCGGCGTTGCCTATGCCTGGGCAACGACAAACCACCGCGTTGCCTTCAGCGAGCCCTACCTCATGAGCCATGGCAATCCGTACGGCAAGGACAGCTTCCCCGGCCACGAGATTTTCCGCCGAATGATGCTCTGCCTGACGCACGGCTGCGGGGCGAGCGTGGCCGTTGCCCAGCCGCCGCGGATGCAGCAAGAGCTCTTTACCGCGCTCGATGCGGTCCGCGATCGGCGCGAGTGGCTCATCCGCGCCGAGCCGGAGCCGTGGGGGGCACTCGTGATGAGCGATGCCACGAAAGCGTTTTACGGCCGGTCGGCAGGCCTCGTCGAAGAGCGCTACCTCGCCAATGTCGTCGGCACGTTCCGGGCGGTCACCGAATCCCACCTCCCCGTCACCGTCATTGAGGATTGGCAACTGACGCCGGAAGCGCTCCCCCGTGAGGCAGTGCTCATCCTTCCCAACACCGCCTGCCTCGACGACGCCCAGGTGGCGGCGATCGACGCCTGGGTGCAAGACGGGGGCGGGCTCGTCGCCAGCCTCGATGCTTCGCTGTGCGACGCCACCGGCAACTCCCGCGGTAACTTCGCGCTGGCCGAACTTCTCGGGGTCGATCACCGGGGGCCGGCCACTTCGGCCGCCGGTGACGCCGCCGCGGCGCTCGACGTCAACTTCGCCAAGTCGCTCCCGGCCGATTGGCACGAGAAGCGGCGCGGCGTCTTCCAGTGGCGTTTTGCTCCGGGATCGTTTTTCCTCGACGACGCAAAGCTCGCCGCCTGGGTCGGCACCGATCCGGTGACGTTCAAGGGACCGGCGGTGCGTGTGCAGCCGCGGGAGAGAACCGAGATCCTCGCCACGATCCTCCCCGAGGGGGCGGCCACACCACTGCCGGCGGTCACCGCGCGCCGGCATGGGAAGGGGCGCGTCGTCTACCTCGCGGCCGGCGTCGATGCCGCCTACTGGCAATATCCCTATCCCTACGAGCGTCTGGTGATCACAAGCGCGATCCGCTGGGCGGCGGGGGAGACGGCGCCGCCCGTCGAGGTCGAGGCGCCGATGTGCGTCCACGCCACCGTCCGCCGGCAGCGACACGCCAACCGGCTCGTCATTCATCTCTTCAACGACATCAACACCACCGGCGGCCATGCCCTGCCGGTCGACGACGTCCCCCTCCGCGAGGAGACGCTGCCGATCCACGGGATCCGGGTGACGTTTCGGCCCGGCACGCCCATCAAGCGCGCTCATCTCGAGCCGGGGGGAATCCCGCTTGAGATCGACTCAAGCGGCGCCGCTCCGGTCGTCACCGTGCCGCGGCTCGACGTTCACGCAATCGTCGTCGCCGAATTGGCCGAGTGAGATCGTTCAGGATTCACCCGACCGCCAGCGGCATCGTTCACTCAGGGGCGCCGGTCATCATCGCAGCGACCTCGGCCCGCATCGCGTCCATCGGGGCGACGATGGCGTCAACGCGGTCGTTGAACAGGTCGCCGATGAGCATGTCGGTGATGTGCCCCTTGAGATCGGGGTGCTTGCGGACGAACTTCCCGAAATTGAAGCCGTCATAAAACTCGCAGACGAGCCGGCGCATCCGGTCCATCCCCTCGTTGAAGGCCGGCCCCCAGGTGCCGAGGCGGGCAGCGGAGGTGTCGCCGACGCCGAGGCCCTCGTGAATCGCGTCGGCGGCGAGGGCTCCGGAATGGAGGGCGAGGAGGATCCCGGAGGAATAGAGTGGGTCGAGGAAGCCGTAGGCATCGCCAACGAGCACCCAGCCGTCGCCGGCCACCTGCCGGGAGCGGTAGGAGTATTCCTTCGCGACGCGGTAAGGGGCGACGCGTTCGGCGCCGGCGATTCGCGGGATCACGCCTGGGCAGCGAGCCACTTCCTCGGCATAGATCGCCTCTGGGTCCTTCGATTCGCGGTTCTTGAAGAGATAATCGAAGGGGCCCACGACGCCGACGCTGACGATGTCGTCCTGGAGGGGGATGTACCAGAACCAGCCGAGCTTGTTGTCGAGTTGCATGACGAGCGTCGCTCCCTCGTCACGGCCGGCGTCGCGCTTCGCCCCCTTCCAGTAGGTCCAAAGCGCCGCCTTCTTGAGGTCGGGATCCCATTGCCGCAGGCCAAGCCGATCCTGGATCAGCCCCCCCTGACCAGCCGCATCGACGACGACATCGGCCGCCACGAATCGCTTCCCTTCACCCTCCGCCAGATTCACTCCGACCGCTCGGCTGCCCTCGAAGACGACCTCGAGGACGCGGGCCCCCTCGTGAACCTCGACGCCACTGGCGCGGGCATTGTCGAGCATCATCGAGTCGAACTCGCTCCGCAGCACCTGCCAAGTGCGCGACGACTCATGGGGCTTGTTATCCGGGAAGTAGAACGGCTCGGAGAGCTTGCCTGTGCCGGTGACGAACTGGACGCTCTCCTTGCGGACGAATCGGCTCTCCCGAAGGTGCGGCAGGACGCCGAGCCGCTCGAGCACCCAGAACGTCTCCGGGATGAGCGACTCGCCGACGTGGTAGCGGGGGAAGGTCTCGCGCTCATAGAGCGTCACCCGATGCCCCTGCTTGGCGAGAAGCGTCGACGTCGTGGCCCCGGCGGGGCCACCACCGATGACGACGACGTGGGGGCGGGTCGTGACCTGATTGCCGTTGTGGGAGACCATCGGTCGACTCCTGAATTGCGTGGACGGAGAATCTTAGACCGGAGAAAGGCGTCGGCTGTTACGAGTTGGGGGATTCGGAGGTCGCGGCCGCCGTGTCGGCCGCTTCGTGCGGCCGGCGCGCGGCTTTGAGGAGATCGATGAGCGTTCCCAACTCCACGGCGGAAAGGTGGCCGAGTTGCTGCGTGCCACAGTCGACGACGCGCTCGGCCATCTGCTCAAGGAGCGCGTCTCCCTCGGCGGTGATCGCGATCCGCACGACGCGCCGGTTGTGGGCGAGGCGGTCACGGCGGACAAGCGACCTGGCTTCGAGCCGGTCGACCAGCCGTGTGATATCGGGGGCCCGCGAGACGAGCCGGGCGGCAAGGACGAGCGTGGGGAGCGCTTCCGGGGCCGCATCGCGGAGGAGACGAAGGGCGTTGTACTGCTGGGCCGAAAGGTCGAACTCCGCAAACACCCCTTCCTCGAGCGCCTTGAGGCGATCGTAGGTGCGCCACAGGTTGAGGTAGGCCTCTTGCTCGAGGGAATCGAAAAGCCGCGGCTGCGCGGCTTCCCTGTCTCCGGCGCGGCGGCGTGTGGGGGGCTTCACCTTGGTCATGTCGTCATGATAGTCGTCTCAACATGAATCGTCCACACAACTTTCTGCCAAAACCCCTCTTGCGATGGATTCGTGCGCCGGTTTGTCAGTACAAAACCGTCATTTGAAAGCCTCCTCCGCCCCCCTCAACGCTCGCCAGCGAGGGGTCGCCCGTGCTCCGGGAGACGGCCTCGCCGGTCAGCGAAGCCCGGAGGGCGAAAGCGCAAGCGGCGCGGAGAGAGCGGAGGCCATGGATGGCCGACGCGAACGTCCGGCGACGGGGCACGGGCGACCCCGAAGCAACGCTGGAGCCGGAACTCCAGGTGGCCGGCCTGTGGGTGGCTCGTCGGCGGGGCCGGCAAAAGTTTCGTCGTTCCTCGGACGAACCTCGTCACTCCTCAAGCGTTCGCCGATCCCCGCCTCGCCTGCGTGTCGGCAGGAAGACTCGCCACCAACGCTCACGGGCGACCCCGAAGCAACGCCCGAGCCAGACTCACCTTTGATACGCCGGGAGGTAGTGCATGTAGACCTCGAGCGTGATCGCCCCCATGGCGGTGGAGTAGTTCTTCGCCGGGCCGTTGATCCGCTCCTCCCCCCAGCCGGGCCAACTGCCGTCGGCGTTCTGGCTCTCGAGGAGGAGCGTCCGCACGCGCGGGCTCCATAGCGCCCACTGCTCCTCGCCGGCCTGGAAGTGGGCCTGCATGGCGTAGTAGTTCATGTAGTGGAAATACTCGTCCATCTGCGGGCGGTAGTCGCGCTTCTGGAGCGATTCAAGCGCCTTGGCGACGTCGGGATCGTCGTAGAGGCCGAGGAGCTGGAGCGAGAGGGCTCCGGCCGCCGACTGGGCGTTCTTCACCCCCTGCCCCGGCTGGTAGGCAAAGCCCCCCTCCGGCTTCGCGCAGCGCTTGATGTATTCCGCCGCCGCGTCGAGCGTCTTCTGCGGGACATCGTAGCGAGCGCTCTGCGCGGCCCGCAGCGTCACCACCTGCATCACTGTCACGCTCAAGTCGGCATCGGCGGGGCGCGGCTGGTAGCGCCAGCCCCCCTCGTTGTTCTGCGCTCCGACGATCACCGCCACCGCGCGGCGGCAGGTGTCGCGCATCGCGTCGTCGGTGCGCCAGCCGGAGGCCTCGATGAGGGCGAGCGTCGCCAGGGCATGCTCGTACATCGGCCCGTGCGAATTGCCACCGGCGCGGACGACCAGGCCGTCGGGCTGCTGCGAGGCGATCATCGCGTCGAGCGCTCGCCCCACCGTCTCCTTGTAGGGGCCGCGGCCGGGGACGTGCCCGCGCCCCATGAAGGCCAGGAGACACAGGGCGTTGACGCCGGTGTTTGGCTGCTGCGACATCCCGTGCTGCCAGGCGCCGTTGGCATCCTGTTTCGTGGAGAGGTATTCGAGCCCCCGGTCGACCGCCGCCTCGACGCGGAGGAGATCGCGTGCCTCGGATTCGCCAAGCGCCCCCCGGCCGGCATCGGGGGCCTGGGCCAGGGCCGTCGCGGGGAGGCCGACGAGGGCGGCGGCGAAGATCGCCGACAGGAGGATGCGGAGCGGGAGAGAGGAGAGCATCGACGGATTCCGTGCGGGAGAGATCAACTCAGTCCGGAGAGGCGGCGGATCGCAATGTCGGCGCAGTACAGGCCGATTAGGAGTGCGAGGACCGGCCAGGTGTCCCAGATGTCGTCGTCGACCTGGCGGCGGGTCTCGATCGATCCGGTCGCCAGCCGTCCGGGGATCGTCGCCACGTCCCCAACCTCGACAACGGCGCCGGCCGTGAGGTCGGCAAGCGTCCGCAGCACCTCGCGATCGACCCCGGGATGGGCCCGCTCGCGCGTCGGCTCGGCGACGAGCAGGTCGGTGGTCAGCGCCCCTGCTGCGCCCCGGTCGAGGGTCACGCCATGGAGCCCCGCCACCGTCGGTACGAATGACCCCTGAAAGAGCCCCGGTCGGCTCGCCGCCCGGAGAATGACCATGCCGCCGGCGTCATCGGGGCTTTCGATCGAGAGCGTCTGACCGGCGGCCACGACCGGCTTGCGATCGCCATCGACGAGATTCAACTCGACGAACACCGGGCTCCCCGGCTCGCAGCGGTTGGGGGTGACGACGAGCCAGGTGGCATCCCAGGGGCGGTCGTCGCGCCGGGCGACGCTTCGCAGCGCCTGCCCCCAAAAGCGCCAAAAGAGCGCATCGCCGACGTTGCGACGCCAACGGAAGGTCTCCTCGGTGCCGATCCAAGCGACGCGGCCGCGTCCGGCGGGCATTTCAACCACCAGCGGCACAGGCCCGTCGCCGCCGGCCATCCCCCCCGGCCGCTCGACATCCGCAAGGACCGTGGCCGCCGGCTTCGCCCCGCGCGCCGCCGCCACCCGGAAGAACGGCGGCATGCCGCTCCAGGTTGTCCGGTTGCGGCCGGCATCCCCAGACACCGCGAACGCAGGGTGCATCGCCCCGCGCGCTGTGACACGCATCCGGAAGGGGCGGAAGTCGGCCGCTTCGATCGCGGCGTCGCTCCCGCCGATGGCGCGATCGATTTCAACCGGGAAAAGCTCCTCGAGCGGCTCGCCGGCATACTCCTTGGGGAGATGCTCTCCGCCGGGCTGGAAGACGAGCCCCACGCCGCGGTCGAGGACCGCCTCGACGAGCGCCTCCTGCCGCGGCCGGGGAAGATCGGCGAGCGCCACGTCGCCAAGGAAGACGATGTCGTAGCGGGCCCAGCCCTCGACGTCGTCAGGCATCCCGGCAAATCCCGCCGGTGTGACACTCCCACCGGCCGCCGAGGGCTGGATGGCGCCGGCGATGACGATCGTCGGCTCAAAGCCAGTGTCACGGCGGACGCTCGCATCGAGGAAGCGGAGATCCCAGCGCGGCGCGGCATCGACGACGAGGATCTTCGCCTTCCGCGATGTGACTTCGACCGGAAACTCCAGCGCGTTGTTTTCCGCGGTGCCCTCCTCCGGCTCCGAGGCGACGCGGATCGTGAGCAGGCTCGTACCCTCCCTCGTCGCATGCCAAGGGAAGACCGCCTGCTGGCGGCCATCGCGGAGAACGAGATCGACGGTAGCTGCCACGGCGTCGTTGTCGACGAGCTCCACCTTCACGCTGCGGCGGGCCAAGCCGCTCGATTGGATCGTGGCGACGATCGAGACAGTGTCGTCGAGGGCCACTTCTGGCGCAGCGAGGACGTCGGTGACGGCGATGTCGGCAGGGGGCTCCGGGGAGCCGATCGGGATCGAGATCACGGGCGCCCGCGGCTGCCCGCCGGAGGCCTCGGCCGCGCGGCGGACCGCATCGAGCGGGTCAATGCCGACCGTCGAGCGGCCGTCGGTAACGAGGATGATCCCGCCGAGAACGCGGTCGGAGGCGTCGTCGAGGGCCATTGCGATCCCCTCCCCGAGCGCCGTGTCGGCCCCACCTCCCGTGCCGTCATCGGCCGGCGGATCGCTGCTGCCCGGTTTGGAAGTGTCTGGAGGAGGGACGTCGCGCCGGATAGCGCGGCGGGCGACAGCGTAGCGGCGGAGTTCGAACGAACTGCCGATCTCACCGAGGACGCCCTTCGCTTGCGCGGCAAGCAGTTGCTCGGCGAACTCGCGGCGCGAGAGGCGGCCGATCGATTCCACGACGGCTGCGGCAGCCTCCTCCCCATCGGCTTGGCCGCCGAGGCCGACGGCGCCGGCGACTGCGCCGATTCCGGCGGCGGGCAGTCGCCCCACCGGCAGATCCATGCTGTCGGATTCATCGACGACCACCGCCACAACCGGCTTCTGCACGATCCGCTCATCGAGGCGGAGGAACGGCCCGGCGAGCACGAAGACGAGCAGCCCGAGGACTCCGATTCGGCAGACGTCGAGCGCCCGCCGCAAGTGCGGCGCGAGCCAAGGGAGCCGCTGCTCGTGACGGCGCGAGATCCACCACCCCAGCGGGACGAGGAGCAGAAGCCCCCCCCACCACACCCAGGGACGGGCCCAGTGCCATTCGACGGCGTCGATGCGGGAGGCCAGTTCATGGCCGACCCCGGCGGTCCGCGCCAGGCGGGCGAGGAGGTCGTTCATTGGGGGATGTCCCGACCGAGGTGACGGAAGTAGGTGTCGATCACCTCCTGATAGGCCGCCGGGCCACGCTCCCGCATCCCTTCGAGGAGCGGATCACGAACCCGCGGCGGGAGCTTCTGGATGGCGGCCCGCCGGGCGGCGTCGAGGCCGCGGAGGTCGGCTCCCTTGATCTCCGCCTTGCCGAACTGGGCGCCGCCGTCGGTGAGCGTTTGCGTCGGTTCGCCGGTGGGCGTCGCCCCCGGCTGACCCTCCCCTTCTCCCTGCTTGTCGGAGGCGGCCTGCTGTTGCGATCCCCCTTGCTTCGAACGCGCCATCTGCTCGGCGGCCTTCCGGCTCGCCTGGGTCTTGAGTCGCTCGGCGCGTTCGGCCATCTGGAGGGTTTCGCGGACCTCGCGGCTGTCGAGAAACTTCTGGAGCTGCTCGGCGGTCGGTGGCGACGCCTTCCCTTCCCCCTGGCCCGGCTGTTGCCCCTGGCCTGACTGTTGCCCTTGGCCTGGCTGTTGCGCTTGGCCCGCCTGGTCTCCTTGGCCAGGCTGCTGGCCGGGCTGTTGCCCCTGACCGGCTTGCTCGCCCTGACCAGGCTGCTGACCGGCTTGCTGGCCGGGCTGGGCGCCTTCCGGCGAGGTGATCGGCGCCTTGCCGGCAAGCTGCTCGGCGATCCGCGCTGCGGTGTCGGCCGCCTCGCGCGCCGCCTCGCGGCCACTGTCGAGGAGCGACTCGAGCGGGTCTGCCGCAGGCGGGGGAGGCTGCTGCTTGTCGGGGCCGACGATCTGATTGACCTGCCGGACCTCGTTTCGCGCCTGCCGGTCGAGGGCTGCCTGGGCAGCCGTGTCGGCCTCGCGGGCCGGATCGCGGCGCGCTTGAGCCTGCTTGGCGAGGAGATCGAGCGACTCGGCCCGCTCGGCGAGATTCTCGGCCAGCGACTCGAGCCGCAGCGACTTCTCCGTCGCCTCCATCTGCTGGGCCACGTCGCGGGCTTGGGCAGCGATCTGCTCGAGGTGGTCGGCGATCTCCGAGGGCTTGGGGGCGTCGGCGAGGCGATCGACCTTCGCGGCGTCGGCCCGAAACTGCGGGCTCGACTGGAGTTGCTCGCCGAGGGCCTTCGCCATCTCGGCGGCCGCGGCCAACTGCGCGGCTTGAGACGGGGTCACGTCGGCCACCCCCTTGGCCTGCTCCGCGGCCGCGGCGAGCTTCCCGGCCACCTGCTCGATGTCTTGGCGGCGCTGCTCGAGGTATTGATCGAGCGTCTCGAGATCTTGCTTCGTCGGCTCTGGGAGCGCCGCGGCGGCGGCGTCGGTCTGGGCCTGGGCCTGGGCGGTCTGGTCAGTGGCGGCTTGATCGGCAGCCTGCTTTGCCTCCGCGGCAGCCGCCTGCTCGGCAGGCGGGGTGATAGCATCGGCGGCCTTGGCAGCGGCCTGGGCGGCTTTCTCCTTGGCCGTCTCGGTGGCAGTCTCGGCCCGATCGAGGGCCGCGAGCGGCTCCTGCCCGATCGCGGCGAGCGTCTCGGCTCGCTTCTTGTCGAGCACATCTTCGTCGCGCTCGGCAAGACGGAGCGCCTGCGTCGCCTCGCGGAGGGCCTCGTCGAGCGACGGCAGCTTCGGCGGCGGCGCCGGCGCGTCGTCCGACACGAGCACGGTGATCCGAAACGGCCTCGATTCGGTCCACTGCCCCTTCGTATCGCGGACGGCGAGCTTCCACACCCCGTTCGATCCGGGAGAGAGGCCGAGGCGATCGGGAGATATCGTCGTCTCGACGACGAGCTGCGTGTCGGGAGGGCGGACCACGAGGGGCAGCTCGTCAAGCACCTGCGGGGGGCCGAGCGACGCCTCGTCACTCCCGACCCGGAAGGCAATTTGGTCGATTCCCCAGTCGTCGAAGAGATGGGCCGCGACGGCAAACTCGTCGAGCGCCGTCAGTTGAATCAGCTCCGACTGCGGCTCCTCGACGACCAGCGAAGGCGGAGAATCGACCGTGGCGACGATCTCCACTGGCGGCTGCGGCCGGCTCCGATGCCCCTGGGGATTGGCAAACTCGAGCGTCGCCCACTGCGGCTGCGGCCGCCCGGCCGGGGCACCTTTCTTCGGCGGCTCCACCACCGGCGGCTCCACCACCGGCACCGCCGCCAGCCAGCGGGACGAGCTTCCGTCGCCTTCCGCTCCATCGATCTCAGCTCCATCGATCTTGGTCGCGGCGATCTCGCCGATCGGCGTGTCGATGGCCCGCTGCTCCGGCCGCATCGAGCGCACGACCAAACCGGGGCGATCGAGGAACATCCGTCCCCGGTCGATCGTGAAGATCACCCCGCTGATCGATCGGCCGACGAGGAGCGGAAGGGTCGCAAGCGGGGCGCTCGCCCGCGCCCAATCCCCCGGCTCGGGGAGCGGCCCGGCCACAATCCGTGGCACGCGGAGATCGGCTGCCGGCCCCACGGAATCATCCCCCCACACCACCTCAATCGCGCCGCCATCATGGATCAGCTGCATCGACAGCCGCCGAGGAGGGTCGCTTGAGTCGCCACGCACCTGCACTTGGAGCGAGCGCTCGTCGAGCCCCTCTTTGGGAATCACCAACGGCTGGAGACGCGTCTTCATCTCGAGCGCCCGGCCGTCGGAAGCAAACGTGAACGACCGCAGCCCTCCGGCGGCATGGGCCGTGCTCCACTTCCACGGGGAGGCCGCCACCGCATCGCGGGGCAGATCATCTTCAAACCACGGCAGTTCGTCGAACTGCTCGACGAGCGTCGTCTCCAGATGGCGATCGAGGAGACGAACGACCCCGGAGGAGGTTTCCCCGGTCACGTCCGCCTCAAACTCGACCGTCGCCCCCACCGGGGCCTCGATCCGCGGGCTGTCGGGCGCCACCCGCAGCGGCTCGTCGATCCGCATGTAGTCGGGGAGGCGAACACGCCCAGCAACGGCGCCGATCGCGGGGCGGCGAAGGAGCCGGATGGCGTGAGTGCGCGTCCAGGTGTTGCCCCCTTCGAGCCGGTAGGTGGCGTCGTGATCGAGGCCGTCGAGGAGCGTGACAAAGTTTCCTTCTCCGAGCGGCCGCATCGGCTCGCGGCGCTCCTGGCCGTCTGCCGACGTGATCACGAGGTCGACTCGATCGACGCTGCCGCGCTCGACCGTCGCAGCGATCTCGAGCGGATCCCCCTCGAGAACCTCGATCTCCCCTGGTGAGCCGATCTGGAGCCAAGTGGCGGGGGGAATGTCGGCCGTCGGGTTGAGGAGCCGGGAGAGGGTCGTGGTGAAGCGGTCGCCGAGACCGGCCTGAAGCCCGAGGAGCACCGTCGCCGCCGCTGCCGCCAGGGCCAGGCCCCTGGTGAGGGGCCGCCATTTGACGACGCTCGACAGCGAGAAGCCGCGGAGCTTCGATTCAGTCTGCTCGACGAGCCGCTCGGCCATCCCCTGCCGGGCCGGATCGTCCTTCCAACCGCGCGTGGCGGCGCCGCCCCGGTGGAGATCGAGGACGGTGAGGAGTCGGTTTTGAATGCCGCCGAGGGCCCGTTCGATCCGCAGCGCCACGACATCGAGGATCGGCCGGCGAACGGCCGGCAGAATCACAAACAGGCCAAGTGCCCCAAGCACCGCCCCCCACCAGCCGGCGAGCACCGCGGCCCGCAGCGCCACCGGCAGTGGCACGACGAGATCGAGGAGCACGCCGCCGACAACCCACGCCAGCGCCAGGCAGAGCGCCAGGAGGAGCCCGGCGGCAAGAGCCACGCTGATGAGGCGCACGCGCGCCCCCGAGACGAGCTCCGTGAGCCGTGCTGCCCGCGCTTCGAGTCGATTTCCATCCGCGCTTGCCATCGATCTGTCTCCCGTCGCTCTGATCCTCGTTCCGGGCTTCCCTGGCTTGCCTGGCCTCCCTGGCTTCCCTTCCAACCCGCCGCTCGCTGCGACGCGCCTCTCAGGGGGCCCTCGGCTCCGCTCCATCCGCTTCCTGCATGCCGACGGCGCCTGCCAGCCAATCGTTGATCCGCTCTCCCCACCCGCGCGGCACATCCGCGCCGCGGCGCGGCTCCGGGGCCTTGAGCGTGGAGAGGAGAAACTCGAGGCCGAACAGGCAGAACACCGCCGTGATCAGCCAGCGCCAGATCTCCCGCCGGCTCGTGAACTGCGTGTGGAGCGTCGGGTCGTCGGCGGTGCCGGCGAGAACCGTCGTCGGATGGGGAGCAAAGGTCGCCGACAGCTCCGCGGCGTCGATCCGTTCGATCGTCGCCCCCTCGACCTCCCGATTGACCGCCATCCCGAGCCGGATCGGCTCGCCGGTGACGCCGACCGGCGGCTGGACGTCAAACTCGTAATACCCGATCCGGCGCGTGTCTTCGAGCGCACCGGTGACGCGACCGTCGCCGGCCACCGTCTCGATCGCCGTCTTCGTCCCGGCCGGATCGATCGCCTGCACGACCGCGCGCTTCCAGCGCTCCTCGAGACGGATCGGCGCCGGCTCGTAGGGATGGACGCTCTCGGCGGCAACCGCCGGCGGATCGGGACGCACCGTCTGCACCGCTCGGAGGAGGAGCGGGACAAACGCCGGATGGACAGGAAGATTCGACCAGTCGGGGGTCACGGCCAAGCCGCTGACGAGAACCCGGCCGCGGCCAATCCGAGTCTCGGCGATCACCGGCGTGTCGTCGTCGAGCCGGGCGACCACCGTGACTGGCGCAGCCGCCGGCACTCCGGCGGGCGCCTTGTCGGCCTCCGGCCCCGCCGTCGAGAGGGGCACATGGCGGAAGAAGCGGAGCGTGTCGAAGGCCTCGATCCGGCCGCCGCCGGTGCCGTCGCCGGGGCGCTCGGAGGCGGTGCGAAAGGGGGCAAAGAGGGGATGGGTGAGATCGACCGGCCCGAACCCGCGGCCGCCGGTCTCGTCGTCGATGTCGCCGACCGGCTCCTTCCAGCGGAGCAGCGCCGGCTCGCGGCCACCGAATCCGCCGAGCCCGGCGATCTCTTCGGCCGGCCCCTGCTTCGGCCCGGCAAAGACGACCAGCCCCGCCCCCTCCTCGACCCGCCGCCGCAGCCACTGGCTCCGGTGACCATCGAGCCGGGCGTCGGCAATGACGATCACGTCGGCTTCTTGGATGCGCCGCTCGTCGAGGAGATCGGCGCGCACCACTTGGACGTCGAGGCTGCGGGCGATCCGCTCCTCCCCTTCGACCTGCGGGCTGTCCTCGCCGAGCGTGGCCGTGAGGCTCTCGCGCGGCGACTCGAGCGCGGCGGCAAGGAACAAAGCCGGATCAGCGAGCCCCTCGACGCCGGGGGAGGTGACGACGACAACTCCGACGCGACGCTCGACATTGAGGACGAAGAACATCGAATCATCGAACGGAAAGGCATCGGCAGGGAGGTCGAGCCGGGCCTTGATGACTCCGGCCCGAGCCGGCACCACCGACAGCGGGACGCTCACCACCTGCCCGGGCGGAATCGTCACCGACGTCTGCGTGACGAGCTCGTCGTCGACCGTCACGCTCAAGGGCACCTCGATCGCCGCGCCATCCGCGGTCGATCCGTTGCCGGCGGCCTCGATCCGCGCCGTCAGTTCCACGGGCAACCCGACGACGGGACGCTGCGGCCGGGGCGGATCCCCGAGCAGCGCCACGTTCGCCGGCGACTGCATCGCGCCGATGTCGACCAAGACAAGCTGAACGTCGTCGGGCACCTGCTTGGCGATGGGGCTGTCGCGGAGCCGATCCCAGCTGCGGCGTTGGCCGTCGGAGACGATCCACAGGCTGCGCGGGCCGCGGGCCGGCGACGCCAGCGCCTCGCCGACGGCGGCGGCCAGATCGGCGGCGCCGGGATCGGGCTCGAGGCTGTCGAGTTCGGAAAGCAGACGCTTTCCGTCGCCGAGGACGGCGCGATGGAGGACGCGCGGCTCCATCCCGGCCCGCACGACCGTGACGAAATCAGCAGTACCCAGCCGGCCGACAGCAGCGCGGACGGCCTCGCGGGCCCGATGGAGGGCGGAGCTCCCCTCGCTCACCAGCCCCGTGCTGATTCCGGCGTCGACGACGAACACGACATCCTTCACCCCGCTGCCGAAGAGCGTCGAGAAGCGCTGCACGACCGGCCGCGACAGCGCTCCGACGATGAGGAGCACGACCGCAGTGCGCAGCAGGAGGAGGAGCCATTCGATGAGCTTGATCCGGCTCCGCTCCTGGACATACCCCTCCATGAGGAAGCGGAACGTCGGCAGCTCCACCTCCCGCAACCGGTTGAGGTTGAGGAGGTGGAGGATCACCGGCAGGAGCGCCAGCGGCAGGAACCAGAGGAGGAGAGGGTTGAGCATGGTCGGTCGGCCCCGCCACAGGGACGGGGAGGTGGCTTCTCAGTCGGCAGGTCAGCCGGTCTGGCGGGCGCGGCGGGCGAGGTAGCCCGAGAGCATCTCGGCGTAAGGATGGTCGGTGAGGGCCAGCTCGTAGCCGATCGAGCGCTCGAGGCAGGCCGATCGCACCCCGCCGAGAAACTTCTCGAAGCGTTCGAGGTAGGCGGCGCGGACGGTGCGCGGATTGGTGACGACGCGTCCCTGCCCTTCGATGTCTTTGAAGCGCGTGATCTTCGTCCAGGGGAAATCGCGCTCCGCCGGATCGACGACATGAAACACGACGAGGTCGTGCCGGCGCGACTTGAGGAGCGAGAGCCCGGTGGCGAGGCCGGCGGGATCGTCGAGGAGATCGCTGATCAGGATCACGATCCCGCGTCTGGGGATCCGCCCGGCGAGGGCCTGGAGCACCGGTCCGATCCGCGTGTCGTCCCCCGGCGTCGCCTGGGCGAGCGCCGTGAGGATGTGGCGGAAGTGATTGGCCATCGAGCGCGGCGGGATGTAGCTCCGCACTTCGCCGTCAAACGTCGCCAGCCCCGCGGCGTCATTCTGACGGAGGGCGAGGTGGCCGAGGGCCGCGGCGAGAAACCGGCCGTACTCGAGCTTCGTGATCCCACCACCACCGGAAAACTCCATCGACCGGCTCGTGTCGAGGAGGATCGTGACCCGGGTGTTCGTCTGCTCCTCGAAGAGCTTGACGTAATACTTGTCGGTCTTGGCGACGAGCTTCCAATCGATCGAGCGAATCTCGTCGGAGGGGGTGTAGGGGCGATGGTCGGCGTATTCGACGCTCGAGCCGAAGAACGGGCTGGGGTGGAGGCCGGAGAGGAGTCCCTCGACGGCCGTGCGGGCGACGAGCTCCATCCGCTCCACAAGCGCGATCCCCTGCGGATCGAGGAGCCGCGACGGATCGGCCGATCCGGCCGGCGCCGTCGGTCCTTTCGTGGTCGGGCCGGCGTTGGGAGGGGGCATCTGGGTGCTCGTGCGGACGGGTGCGGTCGCGGGGACTAACTACGAGGCGACGAGGCGACTGGGCTCAGCCCGCCTCGGGGAGGCTCGCGAGGATCCGATCGATGACCTGATCGGTGGAGATCCCTTCACTTTCGGCGGTGAAGCTGGCGACGAGGCGATGGCGGAGGACCGGCTTGGCGACGGTGCGGACATCGTCAAACGACACGCTCGGCCGCCCGTCGAGGAGCGCCCGCGCCTTGGCCCCCAGCAGCAGCGACTGGCAGGCCCGCGGACCTGCGCCCCAGGAGAGCCAGCGGCGGATCTCGGCCGAGCTCGACGGATCGGAGGGGCGCGTCGCCCGGGCGAGGCGGACGGCGTACGAGGCGACCGGATCAGCGACGAGGACATCGCGGACGACGTCTTGGATGCGGAGGATGTCGGCCTCGGTCATCACCGGCTCGAGCTTCACGGTCTGCCGCGAGGTCGTCGAGGTGGCGATGCGGATCTCATCGGCGAGCGTCGGGTAATCGACGCTGATCTTGAACATGAAGCGGTCGAGCTGCGCCTCGGGGAGTGGGTAGGTCCCCTCGCTCTCGATCGGGTTTTGCGTGCCGAGGACGAAAAACGGATTCGGCAGGGCAAACGACTTTCCCGACACGGTTACATGGTGCTCCTGCATCGCCTGGAGGAGGGCCGACTGCGTCTTCGGCGGCGTGCGGTTGATCTCGTCGGCGAGGACGAGGTTGGCAAACACCGGCCCCTGGACAAACCGCAGCTCGCGCTGCCCCGTGGTTTTGTTTTCCTGGAGGATCTCGGTGCCGGTGATGTCGGAGGGCATGAGATCGGGGGTGAACTGGATCCGGTTGAAAGACATCGAGAGGAGCTTGGAGAGGCTCGAGATCATGAGCGTCTTCGCCAGCCCCGGCACCCCCTCGAGAATGCAGTGCCCCTTGCAGAACAGGGCGGTGAGGAGGAGATCGAGGACGTGCTCCTGGCCGATGATCACGGCGCCCAAGGCCCGGGTCATCCTCCGGTGGGCATCGGCGACCATCTCGGCCTCGGCGGCCACGGCGGAGGGGTCTCGGGAGGCACTTGTGGCAGCAGACGACATAGGGAAATTCCTCGACGACTTCCTGACTCGGTCCCGGAGGCTTGTGAAGGATCCTTTTGGCCCCCCCCGAGGCCGCTGAGATTACCCTAAAAAGAGCCTTCCTGCCGGGGGAGCGGCGGGCTCCCCGAAGCGGGGCTCCCAGCCGCGGCCTGCCGCAGCGCCGCAGTGACCTATGATTTACGAGGAAGTCCCCCTCCCCTGGTTCTCCCCTCGGCCCTCGCTCTCACCCCGCCCTCTCCCGGCGGCCAGCGCCCCATGCCCTCTCCTCCCGCCACTGCCAATCGGAGCACGCCCCGCGCGGAGCGGGATCCCGCCGCAATTCCGCCGGAGGGAATCGTCCTCTTCGACGGGCACTGCAACTTCTGCAGCGGCGTCGTCAACTTCCTCATCGACCGTGATCCGCA
>CAMARC010000015.1 GCA_945860405.1 Candidatus Kuenenia stuttgartensis
AGCCTTGCCGGCCATGAACTCCCTGAGCCGGGCAACTTCCTCGTCGGTCATGCTGGCGAGCGCCGAGCCCTTGTCCTGGATACCAGCGCGGGAACAGATCTCGACAAGCTCTTTGCTGTCGAGTTTCAATTCCTTCGCCAGGGTGTAGATACGAACTGCCACGCTCACCTCGTCGGGCCACCGCCCACGTGATCACACCAGCGGGAGGGCCATCAGACCCGAATCCCGACCCAGCCAACCTACCCGGAACACCGTCGCTTGCAAAACAGAGCCTATTGTCACCATCGCACCATCCACCGCGGGTGACTCGCCCCGCGGAAGCCGAAAGAGCCTTTTTTAAAGCCCAAAAAACAACTTCCAGCCTGCCCATCACTCCCGCCCACCTGCCGGCGAGGCCCCTTCGGCGGCAGCCTCGGAGGCACCTCCAGCGGCTGATCCAGAGGTTGCTCCAGCCGCAGGCCCATCACCGTCGGCGGCTGGCTCAAGGGCCTCACGGGCTGCCGTGAGCGCCTGCTCAGCAGCATCGGCCTCAGCCGTTGCCCGGTCGACACGATCCTGTTCGCGCTGCTTGCGACGCTCGTCGGCGGCGGCGGCCTCCGCCTGCGTGGCCCGCACCTCGGCCTCGGCGACGATTTGGTCGACGGTCTCGGCCGAGATCCCACCCATCTCCATGAGGTCGTCAGGCTCGATCACCGACAAATCGTCGTACGAGAGAAATCCCTCACCGACGAGCTTTTCAGCGACCGACTCATCGAGCCCCGGGATCGAGGAAAAGCCGGTGACGGCGCGCTCGATCTGCTGGTCGAGTTCCTCACGCGTCATAATCTCGATATCCCAGCCGCAGAGCTTGCTGGCGAGACGGACGTTTTGGCCCCGGCGGCCGATCGCCAACGACAGTTGATCCTCTCGCACCAACACGATGCCGCGGCCGAGCATCTGACAGAGGATCACCTCGTCAACCTCGGCGGGTTGCAGGGCGTTGGGGACCAAGACCTGGAGGTCGTCACTCCACCGGACGATGTCGATCCGCTCGCCACCGAGTTCCTCGACGATGTTCTTGATGCGACTGCCGCGAACGCCGACACAGGCGCCGACGCAGTCGACACGGGCGTCGGAACTGATGACGGCCACCTTGCTCCGGTAGCCGGGCTCACGGGAAATCGCCCTGATCTCGATCACGCCATCGGCGATCTCGGGAATCTCCTGCTCGAAAAGCCGCTGCACGAGTTGGGGACGAATCCGGGAGAGAATGATCTTCACCCGGCTGCCGACCTTTCGGACCTCGAAGATCGTTGCCCGGATGCGCTCATTGGGGTGGAACGTCTCGCCGGGAATCTGCTCGCTCCGCGGCAGAATCGCCTCGGTGGCCCCAAGGGTAACGGTGGCCGTGGCCCCTTCGAAGCGGCTGACGACGCCCGAGACCATCAGGCCGATCTGCTCCTCGAACTCGTCGTGGATCGCATCCCGCTCCGCTTCGCGGATCTTCTGGATGATGACCTGCTTGGCCGTCTGGGCACCGATCCGCCCCGACAATTCAGCCGTGTCGATCTCCACTCCGTCGCGGCTGCCATGGACGCGCCCGTCGGTTCGATCGATCGCGACCTGCACATCGGAGGCTTCGCCGTACTGCCGCGTCAGAGCGGTGACGAGGGCCGCCTCGATCGCCTGAAAGACGATCTCCTTGTCGATGTTTTTGTCGCGGTGAATCGCATCGACGATGCGGAGGATTTCTTCTGGCTTCATGGGTGTCTCGGACGGCGATCTCGGCGAACAGGGTCGTGCAAGGTCGTGGTCGATCATCCTCGGCACCGCCCGCGGGGAGCGGCGCCAAGTCTCGATCCTGCGAATGTCGGCACTGACTCGGGACCTACTGTCAACTCGGTCCATGCCTCCCAGGCGGCAACAGCCACCAGCGGCACGTTGACCCGACGTTGGCAGCGATGTCCCGAACCGGCAAGCCCACCAGGCATTCTTGCCTGTGGAACGATGCCGGACGGCCGACGCCACACACGAACTGGTCGCCCGCCCAGCCACGCGACACCGAAGGGGAACCCCCCCTCCGCGACGCGTCACCCGACGGCGCTCCGGACTCCAGCAGCTACCTCCACGAGGCACAACCCGGAAGGGTATGGGGAGGGCACTCGACTGTCAAGGAGCCTCCGTCCGCGCCGCGGAGGATGGGGGCGGCGAACGCTCGTCCCCCGCCCGAGTCCCCAGGCTCAGGCACCGAGGTTCCAGCCGCCGATCACCACCGCCCCTGCCTGCCCCTGGGGGGTGACGGAGGCCGAGAGGAAGGAGGCTCCCGCTTCGTCACCGGCAACCGCGGCCCGGATCGGGCACTCTGGATCGGGGGTCGTGTAGTTGATCAACGGAAAGAGCTTCCCGTGGCGCATCGCCCACAGACTGGCAATGCATTCCACGAGCCCGCTGCCGGCGCCGAGATTGCCGAAGTTGGCCTTCGCCGCCACGGTGGGGATCCCGACCGCGCCGGCCCCGAGAACGTCACCGAGCGCCTCGGCCTCGCAGCGATCCCCCCCCACGGTGCTCAGGCCGTGGGCATGGAGATGCCCGGGACGCCCGCCGGGGAGGTCTGCCATTCCGAGCGCGCGGGCCATTGCCAGGGCGAGCGCTTTCCGCCTCAGCCCCATGTTGAGTCTGTCGGCGGCGTGGCGGGACGCATGCCCCAGCACCTCGCCGAGAATCGTCGCCCCGCGGCGACGGGCATGCTCGAGCTCCTCGAGGACGAGCACCGCAGCCCCCTCACCGAGGACCATGCCGCGCCGGTGTCGGTCGAAGGGCCGGCTCCAGGTCGCCGGATCGTCCGGCCCGAAGGCCACTTGCTCGCTCTGGAGGGCGTGGACCGTCTTCATGGGATGGACGCGCGTGCCGGTCGCACCGGCGAGCATGACATCGGCGGCCCCACGCTGAATCGTCATCGTCGCCTCGCCGACGGCCATGTGGCCACTGGCCTCGCGGAGCGTCAACGAGTTGCTCGGTCCCCGGAGATCGTTGTAGATGGCGATGTGGCTGGCGGGCATGTTGGGGAGATATTTCAGCAACCACAGCGGGTTGAGCAGCGGCATCCCGTCAGTGGCCCAACGATCGAACTCGAAGCCCCCGTCGGCACCACGGCACTTGGCCACACCAGAGGTGAAATCCTCCGGCAACGTGAGCATGTAGTCCGATCCGAAGACGCACCCGAATCGTTCGGGGACACGATTCGCTCCCAGCAAACCGCAGTCATGGAGGGCACGCTGCGCCGCGGCGACGGCCATCTGGCTCTCCCGGCACATCACCTTGAGCCCCTTGCGGATCGCCTTCTTCGTCTCCCCCTCGAGAGGCCCGAAGTTGTCGATCTCACCGGTGAAGCCGCGGGCCTCGGCGCCGTCGTGGAGCGGAAGCCCATCGGTGGGGAACAGCGAGATCGGCCCGACGGCACTGCGCCCGGCGGCAAGCCCCGACCAGAGATCATCCGGCGAGAGCCCGAGCGGCGAGACGAGCCCCACCCCAGTGACGACGACGCGGCGGACGGGAGCGGTCATGCAAGGTTCCTCGGGGCGCCGGCACGCAGTCGAGGCCGGCTGCCCGGACAAGCGGACATCAGGAGGGCATCAGGAATGCAGAAGGCTTCTAGGGCGCCCCGCGAAGTCGGGGCTCAACGAACACCACCACGTCGGTTCTCTTGGCGTCGGCGAGCAGCGCCGCCGAGCTGGCAGTATTGTTGCCCGGCACGGGCCAGGGCACCAACCCCAGCCCCACGACGAGAACCTGGTTTGTCGGCCAGCGGAAACGCTCCCCGATGCGGACGGCCGAGACCTGCGGCACCTCGATCTGGGCCCGCTGGCGATCGGGGGTCGGAAGCGTGACCGGCACGATCGCCATCCGCTCGACCTGATCGATCCGACAGCGGATGACCGCCTCGACGGCACTGCCGTCGAGGCTGAGAAGCGGTTGGACGTCGAGAGTGATCCCCTCGTCGCAAGCGGCCGGGAGCGACTGCCACCCCGGCGGCGCCTGCACCGGCTGGATCTCCTGGACATAGGGCCGCTTCCGTCCGCCGGCGAGCACCGCCGGAAGGCCATTGGCCGCCTGCACGGCGCCGGTGGGAAGCTCGGCGCAGTCGCCGCGTCGGCGGAACATCGAGAGGAGTGTCGCCGCTTCCTCGCGCGACATGATCCAGGCCTGAACCCCGGGCGTCGCCGCCGGAATCCCGTGGAGCAGAGCGCGGGCATCGTTCCGCCACGACGGCGTGCCCACCCCCATCACCCTGACGGCGAAGCGGTGGGGAATATCCGCCCCAGTGGTGAACCGGGCCACGATCTCCTCGACGCGCTTTTGCATCTCCGGCTCATGGAACACCCGGAGCTGACGTTCGTCGGCCGAAAGCGACGCCGGCACCGCCCCGTGCCAGGCGGCATAGCCGGTCTCCTGGAGGACCCAATCCACGATGTATTTCTGGCTCCCGGGGCCGGCCTGCCTGACCCAGGGAGAAATGTCGTGGACGGCAAATGTCTGCCCCGCCTCGGCCGGCAGTTGGGCCACAGACCGTGTCGCGCCGGGCCCGAGCAGCATCGCCACCAGGCATGAGGCCTTTGCCGTGACACGAAGAAGGCGGCGGGGAAAAGGCATCCAACGGTCCCCCGGGGGAGCGATCCGCATTCGTCCGGCCGAGATCGCCCGAACGCCGGAAATGCTACCGATCGGCGGCAGAGTAGGGGGCCCACCGCGCCCGCAGCAAGCCGAATCATCATTCGAGCCGGCCCTGTGGGACGCAAACCCCTCGCTACCGCCCGCGTCCTTCCAGCGTGGCCGGCGCTAGGTGAACCTGGCGAGCACCAGTGAGGCGTTGTGCCCGCCAAACCCGAAACTGTTGCTCATTGTGATGTCGACTCGGGCCTCGCGGGCAACCCGGGGGACATAGTCGAGATCGCAGTCGGGATCCGGATTCTCGAGGTTGATCGTCGGCGCGATGACTCCGCGGGCAAGCGTCAACGCACAGACCACCAGTTCAATGCCACCGCTGGCCCCGAGCGTGTGCCCCAGTTGGCTCTTCGTGCTCGACACGGCAAGACGGGAAGCATGGGGGCCGAACACCCGCTTCATCGCCACCGTCTCGGCCTTGTCGCCGAGCGGGGTGCTCGTGCCATGGGCGTTGATGTAGTGGATCCGGTCGGGCGCGAGCCCGGCATCCTCGAGCGCCAAAGACATCGCTCGTGCCGCACCACGCCCCTCTTCGTCGGGCTGCGTGATGTGGCCGGCATCGCCGCTGGCGCCATAGCCCATCAGCTCACCATAGATCCGCGCGCCCCGGCGACGGGCATGCTCGAGTTCCTCGAGGACCACCACACCGGCCCCCTCGGCAAGCACGAAACCGTCGCGCTCGGCGTCGAACGGCCGACTGGCCCGCTGCGGATCGTCGGTCCGGAACGACAAGGCGCGCATGTTCTGGAAACCAGCCAGGCCCATCGGCGTCAGCGCCGCCTCGCTCCCTCCGGTGACCATCACATCGGCATCGCCATTCTGGATCGAACGGAGCGCACAGCCGATCGAGTTGCCGGCGCTAGCACACGCGGTGGCCACGGCGAAGTTCGGCCCCTTGATGCCGTACATGCTCGAGACCTGTCCGCTGCCCGAGTTCACCATCAGCTTGGGGATGGTAAACGGCGAGACTTTGTCGATGCCCTTCGAGAGCAGCCGCTCGTGCTGCGTCTCGAACTCCGACAGGCCGCCGATGCCGGAGCCAATCACGACGCCACAGCGGTAGGGGTCCTCGAGGGAGAAGTCGATCCCCGAGTCGGTCACGGCATCGGCGGCCGATGCCATGGCGAACTGCGTGAAACGATCAAGGCGACGCAAATCCTTCGGACTTGCGATCCCTTGCTCCTCCGCCTTCCAGGGAACCTCGCCAGCGAACTGGATCTTGAAACCACTCACGTCAAACAACGTGATCGGCCCGACCCCACTGTCCCCGCGGACAAGGCGTTCCCAAAAGACTTCCACCGGCCGGCCCAAGGATGTGACCACCCCCAAGCCGGTAACGACCGCTCGGCGTTTCATGGAGCCCCGTCAGGACTGGTGCTTCTCGATGAACTCGACCGCCTGACCCACCGTTTGGATCTTCTCGGCAGCGTCATCGGGAATATTGATCTCGAACTCCTCCTCGAGTTCCATCACCAACTCGACGGTGTCGAGCGAGTCGGCACCGAGGTCGCTGATGAACGACGTCTCGGCGGTGATGTTTTCCTTACTGACACCCAACTGCGACGAGACGATCTCGATCACGCGATCTTGGACGGAAGCCACCTTATGAATCCTCCCGGCTCGGCACCCCTGAGAGTGACGGCCCAACGGAACAGACCAGAACGGACGAAAAACGCGAGTTTGTGACGCAGCAGGGTCCCGGGGCGACGCGTGCGATCCCAGGAAGTGTCGGGCGATGACGCCTCGACACTGAAATTGTGTCGCGGGCGCCGCTCTACCACAACCTTTCGGGAGTGTTTCCGAAGTCGGCGAACCCACACCGGCCAGCCCCATCCCGAATATCGACGGGGATCAGTACGGTCGGCGAAGATATACCCGCTCCGCCCCCAGACTGTCCAGACCGAACGAACGCAGCTGTCCCCCCAGCCTAACAGCCGAGCCTCCTGCGTTCCCGCAGGCTCCTCCAGAGGCCCCCTGACGGGCGATTGAAGAGGACATTTTCAGCCGATCATGCCGCCGTCGACCGTGAGCACCTGGGCGGTGACGTAGGCCGAAGAGGGAGCCGCGAGGAACAGCACTGCTTCGGCGATCTCCCAGGGCTCACCGATCCGCTTGGCGGGAACCCGCTTCTTCGCTTCCTCGAGCACCAGAGGCCCCAGGGCCGCGGTCATCTCGCTGGCGACGAAGCCGGGCGCCACGGCATTGACGGTCACTTTTCGGCCGGCGAGTTCCTTGGCCACGGTCCGTGTCATGCCGATGAGGCCCGCCTTGGAGGCGGAGTAGTTGGCCTGCCCCGGGTTGCCGATCTGGCCGACGACGCTCGCCACGTTGATGATCCTCCCGTAGCGCTGCTGCATCATCGGCCGGCTCACGGCGCGCATGAAAAGGAACGGCCCACGGAGATTCGTGGCGATCACCTCGTCCCACTCCTCGTCGCTCATCCGGGGGAGGAGCGTGTCGCGGGTGACGCCGGCATTGTTGACGAGGATGTCGACGCGACCGAGCTTGGCCACGACCGCATCGACGACGGCGGCGACGCTCTCCGTCTTGGAAACGTCGCAGGAAAACTCCTCCGCCCGGCCGCCGGCGTTACGGATGACGGCCGCTACGTCAGCGATTTTGGCGGCATTGCGCGCAACGAGCGCCACGGTGGCCCCGTTGGCGGCAAGCGTCTCGGCAATCGCACGGCCGATTCCCTGGGAGGCGCCTGTGACGATCGCCACCTGCCCGGACAGATCGACCTTCAACCGTGCCGTGGCCCCGTCCTTGGCGTCCGTGTTCCTGCTCATGGCATTCACTCCTCGGTGGATGGTGTGGTGTGGGTTGGTGTGGGCATGGCGGGCAAGCCTTCCCCGCCGATCAGTCGATGACTCCGGAGCAGGGAACGCTCCGATCGATCCGCTTGGCCAAGCCACGGAGCACCCGCCCCGGACCGACCTCCCAGAGGGAACGGACGCCGAATCCGCTCGCATCGCCCGCCGCGAGGAGACGCTCCATCGAGCCCTGCCACTCGACCACGCCGACGACTTGTCGGGAGAGCAGGCGGCGGATTTCCTCGGGATCGGTATGGGGCTTGGCGTCGACGTTGCTGACGACGGGAATCCGCGGCGTGCGGATCGGCGTCTGCTCGAGGGCCGCTGCGAGCTTGGCGACTGCGGGCTGCATCAGCTCGGTGTGGAAGGCGCCGGCGACGCCGAGCGTCACGCACTTCATCGCTCCGGCGGCGGTCGCCGCGTCGCGGAGCCGCTCGCAGGCTGCCGAGCTCCCGGAGGCGACGACGTTGCCGGGGCAGAGGACGTTGGCCACCTCGAGCACATCCTCCCCGCGGACGTCGTCACACAGCCGCGCGATCCGCTCCCGGTCGAGCCCGAGGACGGCGATCATCGAACCGGGCCGGGCCTCGGCGCAGGCCTGCATGGCGCGGCCGCGGACATCGACGAGCCGGACGGCATCATCGAAATCGATCGCCCCAGCAAACACCAGCGCCGTGTACTCCCCGAGCGAAAGCCCAGCCGTGACCACCGCTCCGTCGACCGCGCATCCCCCCGGCTTGTCGGCATCCCGGGCGCGGAGCACCTCGAGGAGCGCCAGGCTCGTCACGAGGATCGCCGGTTGGCTGACGGCCGTCGTGTCGAGGGATTGAGCGGGCCCCGAACGGCAGACGGCCGCGAGGTCGTATCCGAGGAGCTCGGCAGCACGGGCGAAGAGTCGGGCCGCCGACGGATGACCGTCGATCCAGTCCCCGAGCATCCCCACGGTCTGAGCACCCTGGCCGGGAAAAAGGACAGCGACCGCCGGCCCACCGGGCGTCACGGCATCGCCACCATCAACGGGGCGG
Organism: Candidatus Kuenenia stuttgartensis; assembly: GCA_945860405.1. Taxonomy (GTDB): domain Bacteria; phylum Planctomycetota; class Planctomycetia; order Pirellulales; family UBA1268; genus QWOP01. The sequence goes on from CAMARC010000015.1 coordinate 8,540, forward strand.
GCCAACGCTCATTCCTCGGTCTTGAGAACCGGACGGCCCATGTAATGTCCGCACGTCCCACAGATGTGGTGCGTCGGCACGGCCTTTCCGCAGTTCGAACAGAAGGTCAACTGACGGGGAGTGAGGAAGTCGTGCGCCCGCCGGGAGCGGGTCTTCTGGTTCGATTGGCGGCGCTTTGGGACGGCCATGAAATCACCTTGGGGACCGGGACGAGTCGAGCCCGAAAATGTAGCCGGACAGGGGGATGTGGGTCAATCGCCCCTTCGGAGCGCCCCTTTCAATCGGCCCTTTCAAGCCTGACTCTCCACCGCATCGGGCGGCAGGCTCCTCCCCCTCGACCAATTCGCTTTTTCCCGGTTCAGAACAGTCTCGCCTGCCCACTCCCCCCCGGGGAACCACCGAGATGCTCCTCCCCCCGGGGGGTGAGCTTGCGGCCGCGCGGGGTGCGGACGACCAGTTCGCAGCGGAGGAGGAAGGGCTCCACGTCGTCTTCGAGGGTGTCGGGGGCACTGCTCATGGTGTGGGCGATCGCCTCGATCCCCACCGGCCCGCCACCAAACACCCGCTGGATCGTCTCGAGATAGCGGCGGTCGAAGCTGTCGAGGCCGAGCCCGTCGATCCCCTGCATGCTGAGGGCGGTGCGGGCGATGGCCAGATCGAGCGTTCCCTCTGCCCGGCTCGTCGAATAGTCGCGGATCCAGCGGAGCCGGTTGTTCGCCAGCCGCGGCGTTCCGCGGCTGCGGACCGCGATCTCGTCGGCCGTGGCGTCATCCATCGGCATCGAGAGTTTCGCGGCCGAACGACGGACGATCTCGGCAAGATCCTCCGGGGGATAGAAGTCGAGGTGCTCGCGCATCTGGAAGCGGTCGCGCAAGGGTGCCGAGAGGAGGCCGGGGCGGGTCGTCGCTCCCACGAGGGTGAAGGGACGCAGCGGCATGTTGATCGTCCGTGCGGCCACGCCATCACCGAGCGTGATGTCGATGCGGAAGTCCTCCATCGCCGGATAGAGGAACTCCTCGACAGCGATCGGGAGGCGGTGGATCTCGTCGATAAACAGCACCGACCCCTCGGCGGCGTTGCTGAGATAGGGCAGGAGGTCCTTGGGCGCCGCCAGCGCCGCTCCGCTGGCGATCTGAAGCGTCGTGCCGAGCTCGCGCGGGATGCAGGTGGCAAACGTCGTCTTTCCCAGCCCCGGAGGCCCGTCGAGGAGAATGTGCCCGAGCACCTCCCCCCGTTTCTGCGCGGCATCGACGGCGATCATCAGACGCTCGTAGACATCCCGCTGACCGACCATGTCGGCCATCCGTGTCGGCCGCAGGGCGCGGTCCTCAACCGGGGTCGGTTCATCGTCGCCTCGGATCGTCGGCTCGCGGTAACTGCTCATCCGTTCAGTCCTCCCGGGAAGCCGTCAGCCTACCACGCGGCCGTGTGTTTGGCGGCATCGGCGGCGGCGCATCGCCCCCCGACACTCCGTGGTTGACGGACGGTCAACGCGGCTTGTGCATCGAGCGGTAAATGATCTCGAGCGCCTCCTGGACATCCTTGACCTTCTTTTTCTCGCCGCGGAGCGTGTCGCAGAGACGGCGGGCGTCGGTGTCGGAATGCCCGAGCGACCGGAGAACCTCGAAGGTTTCCACGAGGACGTCCCCGGCGGCGGCGGCGCTGGGCGTGTCGCGGGCCACCAGGAGGGCGAACTTGGGCATCCGGCGGCGGAGCTTGGCGATCATCCGCTCGGCCGTAGCCGCCCCGATCCCCGGAAGGGTGGAGAGGGCAGCGGCATCCTGCTCCTCGATCGCCCGGGCGATTTCGCCGACGGGCCGGACCATCGCCCGCAGGGCCTTGCGCACGCCAACCCCATCGACTTCGCAGATCAGGTCGAAGAACTCCCGCTCAACCTCCGAAAGGAATCCCACCAGCCTGGGGACGAGGTTGCCGCGACCGGGGGTGCCTTCGAGGAACTCGAGGGTGTGGAGGGTAACCGATTGCCCCCCTTTGGTCTGGAGGTCACGGCGGACAAGTTCCGGCACGAGCACTTCGTGCACCACCGGCCCGATCGTCAGTTCGAGCGAGCCGACCTCGACCGCCCCGAGCATCCCTGTGAGCCTTTTGATCATGCGTCATCCTCCTGCGAACCAGCGTCCCCCTCGTCATCCCCGCCCCCGCCCGACAACGGCGTCCCGCGCTGCCCCTTCCGGGGGCGGGGAGCGGGCTTGCCCCCCCGGCCGAGCGCCAGGCCACGCTGACGGATCCGCAGGTGCCAGTCGGCCAGCGCCACGGCGAGGGCATCGGCGACGTCGGCTGGTTCGGGGCGGGCGGCAAGGGCCAGTTCCCGCTGGACGGCCGCCTGCATCTGCTCCTTGCCCGCCTGGCCGCTGCCGGTGAGGAGGCTCTTGACCCGCGCTGGGGGATAGTTGTTGACCGTCAGCCCGGCCTGAGCCGCTGCGAGGCAGATCACCCCGCGCGCGTGCCCCATGAGGATCGCGGTCCGCGGAAACTTGGCATGCACGAACACCTGCTCGATGGCCATCACCGCCGGGGTGAGGGCCTGCAGGACATCGCGGACACCCTCGTGGATCGTCGCCAGCCGCGTCTCGAGCGTCTCGCCGCGGGAGCGGATCGTGCCTGCCTCGACAAGCCTCACGATCCCTCCGCGGCAATCGATCACCCCGTAGCCGGTGATATTGAGCCCGGGATCGAAGCCAACGACCCGCTGCCACGGAATGGCAGCGTTGCCGGCACTGCCGGGCGACGACGGGCGTGGGGCAGGGGTGGAGGATGGGGCGGGCGATGGCGGCGACATCGAGTCAGCCTACCCGCCGGCAATCATGCCCCCCAAGGGCAGTTCCGCGTCCCAATCCCAAAAAGATGGCTGGAGCGGCAACAAAAGAAATACACCCCGCTGGGCTCGAACCAGCAACCTTCGGTTCCGTAGACCGATGCTCTATCCAATTGAGCTAGGGGTGCCCATGACCGGGAAGACCAAATCTGACCGGCAGACCCTTAGGATACTCCATGACGGGCAATCAACCAAGATTGCTCTTCGAGCGACGGCTTTCGCCGCTGCTCTGCCCCCGCGGAGGCTCGCCGGCGTGGATCAATTCGTCGGGAGTCCCCGGGAGAAACAGGAATCCATGGTCGTCGACGAGGTAGGGACCGTCGAGGAGACACGACAGAGGCTGCCGCCCCCCATCCCCCCCACCGGCAGTGCGGCGCATGCCCGTGGCGGCCACGACGAGCGACGCATCGGCTGCCGCCAGATCCTCAGGTGCATCCCCATCGAGCGGCTCGAGCCCGAGGCGGGCCCGATCGGCGGCCAGCGGCCAGACCACCACCCCCATCACCACCCTCCCGAGCGACTCCGGACGGGAGGTGACTTCGGTGTCGACCGCGAACCGGGAGGGAGGCGTATTCATCGACACGAGCCCGCCAACGGTTTCGGGGGCGAAGGCCACCACCGGTTCGATTTTGTGGGCCTTGTGGAATGCCGCGGCCGCGTCGTGGGCCGTCACGATCTCACGAAAGTTTCCGATCGGGATCACGATCACCTCCGGGAGCCGGCCGACGCGTTCTGAGGGGAGGGCTGCGATCGCCGCCACCTGTCCGGGCCGTGCCAACCAGATCGTGGCCCGGAATCGGGCGAGTTCCTCGAGCATCGCCCGGGCCGGGAGCCCGGGCTCGATCGTGGTCGCAGCGATGCCGAGCAACGGCCCGCCGCAGATCCCGAGATGGAAAGCGAGCGGATCATCGGGCAGCAGCGACGACACCATCCGGTCGTCGCGGCGCACCAGGCAGCCGCCCTCGAAGGCCTCGGCCGTGGCAGCGAGCGCCGCCCAGTCAGGCATCCGAGGGTCCGCCGGTGGGCCCGCACCTTGGCCACGGACGGCATCGAGGGCCGCGCGCAACGGCCCGGCGCCGGCCGCATGCCGCCGCAGCCAGGCAGCGATCTCGCGCTCGGCGCTGCGGGTCGTCAGCATTCGATCACGGATGCCGTGGGCGGTGAGTTCCTGGAGAGCGAAGCGGGCGTCGCGGGGGGAACTGCCGACGGGGAGCGGCCTGCCGAACCAGACCGTCAACGGCCGCCGCCAGCCCCCGCCGATCAGCCGCGGCCACTTCCGGAAAAACCGCCCCTCCGAAAAGGAGAGGACGCTCCCCCACATCCCATCGATGTGGACCGGCACGATCGGCGCCTCGACACGCCCCATCACCCAATCGAGCCCGCGTTTGAAGCCCAGAATCGGACCGGTCCGGGAAATCCCCCCCTCGGAGAAGATCCCGACCGCGTCACCGGCGGCGAGCCCTTCCTGCACCGAACGCAGGGCCTGCGCGATCGACTTCGGCCGGGGCTCGAAAAGGATGAACCGCCACTGGTCGGAGAGCATGCGCAGGAACCGGCCACGGATGTTCGGCCCGTAGACGAGCATCCGCAATGGCCGGGGCGTGGAGAGAACGAGCACGAATCCGTCGAGCCAAGAGAGGTGATTGGCGACGACAACGGCCGGGCCTGTGGCGGGAAACCGATCGGCATGCCGGACGGAATATCGCCATCCGGCATGAACAATCGCGGCGACGAACAACCGCAGCGTCGCGCGGGGGGCGCACCAGACGGCGGCGGCCACGGCCCCGAGCGAAAGGATCGCGAAGATCGCGAAGATCGCCCGAGCGGAGAGCATCGGCGGCCCTCCCGCCACAAGCGGCGCCCGCAGCCCACCATAGGCGAGCGATGCCAGAAACATGCCGCTGAAGAGGAGGAGGTTGGTCGCCCCGAGCACCCCCCCGAGCCGATCGGGTGGGCTCTTCGCCTGGAGGTAGGTTTCCAGCGGCACATCAAACATCCCCGCCCCGAATCCGAGGACCACCAACCACAGGAAGGGGATCCACGCCGCCACGCCGCTGGCCTCCACGAACCGGCCACCGATGCCGGCCAGCGCCACGAACGCGACACTCATGATCAAGCCACCGAGCGGCACGAATCCGAGATCGACGCGTGGTTCGGCCCCTTCCGGCCGAGCGGCGAGCTTTCCGGTCACGACACTCCCCACGCCGATGCCGGCGACGAGGGCCACAAGCAAGGGCACGACCTGCGCCTGTGACGCCGCCCCCGCCTCACTGGCAAATTGATCGACGTTGGCTTGGGCCACGGCGCCGATCGCCCAGAAAAACACGATGCCCGCGGCGGCGGCCGCCAGTTCGGGCTGGCGAACGAGGAGGCTCAAGTCGGTCCATGTCCGCGCCAGCGCGTTCCAGGCGGGGGGAGCGTCGGGGGCCGCGGGGGCAAGGTGCGGCATGAACACCGCCGCCGCCAGCCCCAGCAGGGCCGTGCCTCCGAGGAGCATGCCCGTTGGCCAGGCGCGCCCCCAGGCCGAGGCGGCGTCGAGCGCCGTCGCATCGGCCACCCAGTTTCCGGCAGCGGTCCCGGCGAGGACGGCGACGAGCGAAACGAGCGAAAACAGTCCGTTGGCAGACGAGAGGCGCGACGGCGAGACGACCTCCGGAATCACGCCGACGATCGACGGCGTCATCAGCGCCGCCTGCATCCCAATCGCCATCACCGCTCCGAGGAGCAGCCACAAGCCCGTCGGCAGCCCCAGCCACGCCTCACCCTCCCCCATGCCGAAGCCGAGCACGAGGGTCGCCGCCAAGGCGATGAACACCTCGGCCGCTTTGCCCCAGCGAATCACCGTGGTCTTCGATTGCCGGTCAGCGAGGGATCCGGCCAGCCACGAGAAGAGCACGTAGGGGAGCGACAGTCCGACCAAGCCGATCGTGAGCACGAGGCTGACGCGCCCCTCGTCGACGAGCTTCTTCCCCAGTCCGATCGCCAGCCACTTGATGGCGTGATCGTTGACGAGCGTCAGCGCGCGGACGACCAGCAGCGCGGCGAATCCGCCCTTCCAGAGCGATTCCCCCACAGCGGGCGGCGGAAGTGCGGAGGGGCGGAGGCTGGGGGTTGGGCTATCCACGGTGGTTGCTCGGAGGGACAGAGGGGGGCCAAACGCCGCGGTCCGGGCGTTTCCGACTCCCATCAGGGCGACAATCGCAACGAGGTGTCACACCCGACCGTTCCCGGGGCGGGCGGGCGGTCCCAGGCACAATCGGCTTTTCCCCCCCAATCACTCCGAGTGTCGCGGGGAGAACGGCAGCGAACCGGCGGCAGACTACCAAAGGTTTGCAAACACCGTGACGAGCGACGTATCCTCAAACGGGGAAGGCATGAGGCTTTCCCGCACTCCTCCCAGGAACCCTCCGATGACCGCCTCCCACCCCGTTTCAGCGCTGGTTTCCGGCCATTTCGGCGGGTTTTTCCTCGCTACGGTGGTCGGCCTGCTCGGCACGGGCTGGGTGGGGTTTGGTGCTGCCGACGCCGTCGGCCAAACGATCGTCTACCGTCCGATCGTCACTGGGTTTGCCCCAGCGGCCGGGCCGTATGTCGCCAACTACAACCCGTCGGGCAACTACGCTGCCGTCTCAGCGTTCTCGCCCTCCGTGGCGGCTGGCGTCCCGATGGCTGCAATTTCGACTCCGCTCACCGCGGTCGTGCCTTCGAGTTCCATCGCTGTCACCAGCTACTCTGTTCCGGCGATGACCACCGTTGCCCGTCCGGTCACCGCTTATTACGCCCCCTCGTATGCCGGTGCCCCGACCTATGCCGCCGCACCGAGCTATGCCGCTGCCCCGACCTATGCCGCTGCACCGACCGTCGTCGGCTATGCCCCGAGTGCTCAACTGATCTCGCCCGCAACCGGCCCGGTGGCGGTGACCTCTTATTACGCCCCCAGCGCCACGGCCACGTATGCCCCGACGACCGTCTACGCGGCCGCTCCGGTGGCGGTGGCTCAGCCGGTGCAGATGGTCCCCACGGCCGTGGCCGTTCCCCTCTATCGCCGGGGCCCGTTCGGTGGTCTGCGGCCGGTCCGAGGCGCCTACTGGCCGGCCTACTGATCGCCGACGGCCCTCTTGTGAGCGATGCTGGCACGGCCTGCCCCTGCTCGGCCGCGGTGCTATAGTACCGTCGCCTGCGGGATCGACGCCCCGGGCGGTCGCGGCCCGATGGCTGTGGCCTGTGATGGCCCGCTGCCCCTCTGGCAGGTTGGGCAAGGCACGGTCGTCATGGGGTCATGGACAACGCTCGGATGGCAAAGACGGTCAACATCATTGGGGCGGGGCCGGGCGGACTGGGCTGCGCCATGCTGCTAGCTTCCGCCGGCGTCCGGGTGCGGATCCTCGAACGCCTTCCCTTTCCCGGCGGACGGACGAGCACGATCTCGACCCCCGAGGGCTACCGCTTCGACCTCGGCCCGACGTTTTTCCTCTACCCGCGAGTCCTCGACGACATCTTCACTGCCTGCGGTCGCGACCTCCGGCGGGAGGTTGATCTCGTCCCGCTCGATCCCCAGTACCGGCTCGTGTTCGGCGCCGGCGGGGAACTTCTCGCCACCCCCGACATCGCGAGGATGGAGGCCGAGGTCGCCAGACTGGCGCCGGGCGATGCCGGGGCCTTCACCCGCTTCATGAACGCGACGCGGGAGAAGTTCGTCCGCTTCGCCCCGTTCTTGGAGCAGCCGTTCGAAAGCTGGCGTGATCTCGTCAACCCTGATCTGATCAAGCTCATGCCGCTGCTCAAGCCGTGGCGGAGCCTCGACGCGGAACTGGGGAGCTTCTTCAAAGACGAGCGGATCCGGCTGGCCTTCACGTTCCAGTCGAAATATCTCGGCATGTCCCCGTTCCGGTGCCCCAGCCTGTTCTCGATCCTCTCGTTCCTCGAGTACGAGCATGGGGTCTTCCATCCGATCGGCGGGTGTGGGGCCGTCTCGAATGCGATGGCGCGGATCGCCCAGGAGATGGGGGTGGAGATCCACTACTCCGAGCCGGTTGAATCGCTCCGATTCGAGGGGCGACGGATCGCCGCCGTCCAGACAGGGAAGGCTGTCTACGAGGCCGATGCCACGGTCATCAACGCCGACTTCGCCCGCTCGATGACGCGGCTGGTGCCCGACCGACTGCGGCGCCGCTGGAGCGACCGTCAGATCGCCTCGAAGCGGTTCTCCTGCTCGACGTTCATGCTCTACCTCGGCATCGAGGGCAAGTATGACGTGCCCCACCACACGATCTACCTCTCGGCAAACTACCGCGACAATCTCGCCGACATCGAGACGCGCCACGCCCTCGGGCCTGATCCGTCGATGTATGTCCAAAACGCCACCGTCACCGATCCCTCCCTCGCCCCCGCTGGCCACAGCACGCTCTATCTGTTGATTCCCGTCACCCACCGCCATCCCAACGTCGATTGGAGTCGCGAGGCGCCCCGCTACCGCGAAGTGGCCCTCGATCAACTCGAGCGGATGGGGATCCACGGTGTCCGGGAGCGGATCCGCTACGAAAAGATGATCACGCCAGACGACTGGCAGGACGACTACGAGATCTACCGAGGGGCGACGTTCAACCTCTCGCACGACCTCGGTCAAATGCTCCACAAGCGTCCGCACAACCGCTTCGAGGATCTCGAGGGGGTGTATCTCGTCGGCGGTGGTACCCATCCCGGGAGTGGCTTGCCGGTGATCTATTCCTCCGCTCGGATCACGAGCGATCTGCTCCTCGACGACCTCGGTCTCGAGGCCCTTCCGCCGGTGTCGCCGGTGACGGAGAGCCGGAGTCGCCCCCGGGCACCGGCCGCCGTCTAGGCCTCGAGCGTCGAAGTTTCCCACCGCCCCCCCCCGATCGAATGCCGCTGAAAACCGAGCCCGTTACGAGCCAAATGCCGGCGAGAGCCGAGCCGAGGAAGGGATGATGCAAACCGTCAAGGAACAGAATCGGGTGGTCGTCATCGGGGCCGGCCTCGGTGGCTTGGCTGCCGCGTGCACGCTGGCCGCCCGTGGCTACGCGGTGACGCTATGCGACAAGAACCCCTGGGTCGGCGGGAAGGCCGCGATCCTCTCGGAGCAGGGCTACCGCTTCGACATGGGGCCGACGATCCTCACGATCCCGGACGTCCTCCGGCGGATCTTCGCCGAGGCCGGGCGTGACGTTGACCAGGCGCTGGACCTGATCCGGCTCGACCCACAATGGCGGAGCTTCTTCACCGACGGCTCGACGCTCGATCTGTGTGCCGACGTGCCGCAGATGCAGGCGACGCTCGACCGCTACGCGCCGGGGAGCGGGGCAGGGGATGGGTACGGGCGTTTCATGGAACTCTCGAAACGGCTCCACCGCATCTCCGACGAATACTTCTTCTGGCGACCTGTCGGCGGGCTCTCCGACATGTTCGACCCGCGGCGGAGCTTCAACGTCGGGATGCTCCGTGAGGTGATGGGGATGCGGCCGGGCCACACGGTGGCCGGCACCGTGCGGGCCCACGTTCCCGATGCCCGCGCCGCCCAGATGTTCGATCACTTCACGCAGTATGTGGGGAGCTGCCCCGAGTCGTCGCCGGCCGTCCTCTGTGGCATCGCCAACATGCAGTCCCGCGACGGCGTCTGGTATCCGCGTGGGGGAACCGGCGCGGTGCCGAGGGCCCTGGCCTCCCTCGCGGTCGATCTCGGCGTCGACATCCGCACCCGCACCGCCGTCAGCCGGATCATCGTCGAGAAGGGGAAGGTGCGGGGCGTCGTCACGGAGCAGGGGGAGACGATCCCGGCCGCCGTCGTCGTCAGTAATTCCGACAGCGTCCGCACCCACCGCGAACTCGTCGATGGCGCACCGGCCGCGAAGTTCCTCGGGCGGCGGAAGTACGAACCGGCCTGCTCCGGCGTGGTCCTCTATCTCGGCCTCGACCGCCGTTACGAACAACTCCTCCACCACAACTTCGTCTTCTCGGCCGACCCGCACGAGGAGTTCGACTTCATCTACCGCAAGGGGGAGCCGGCACCCGATCCGACCTGCTACCTCTGCGCCCCGGCCGTCACCGAGCCCGAAGTGGCGCCGCCCGGCGGGGAGGCGCTCTACGTCCTGGTGCACACTCCGTACCTCCGTCCGCACCACGACTGGTCGAAGATGTTCGCCCCCTACCGGAAGCGGATCATCGAGAAACTCGTCTCCACCGCCGGGCTCGAAGATCTCGAGAAGCACATCGTCGTCGAGCGATTCCTCACGCCGCAGGACATCAACGACCGCTACCACGTCCTCGACGGTGCGATCTACGGGCTGGCAAGCCACGGGCGATTCCTCGGGGCGTTCAAGCCCTCGAACCGCTCTCCCGACATCGAAGGGCTCTATCTGGCCGGGGGCTCCTCCCACCCGGGTCCAGGGATGCCGATGGTGATGATGTCGGGCTGGATCGCGGCCGACACCGTCGACAAGGATCGTCTCATCGAGCCGACCGGCCCTGTGTCATCCCCGGCCCCCTGCGCGGTGTGAGTGGCGCCCGGAGGCACCCGTGAAGAGCGACGCCGCGGCCCCCCGGGACCACGAGGGGCGAGAGCAACTTCCGCCGTTCTCGCGGCTGCTCTACCACTGGTTTATGGTCTACGTTCGACGTTCGATGCGGCGCCATTTCCACGCCCTGCGCCTGCTCCGCGGCGTCGGCGAACAGCCCGACGCCCCCGATCTCGCCGGGCAACCGGTGATCGTCTACACGAACCACCCCGGCTGGTGGGATCCGCTCATGTTCTTCACCGTGGCCCAGGAACTCTGGCCGGAACGGCTCAACTACGGGCCGATCGACGCTGCAGCGCTCGGAAAATACCGGTTCCTCGAACGGATCGGGCTGGTCGGCATCGAGCCCCGCACGCGAAGCGGCGCCGCCCGATTCCTCCGGATTGCCCGGGCGGCCGGCCGGCGCCCCGACGTCATCTTCTGGGTGACGGCCCAGGGGGAGTTCGCCGACCCACGTGAACGTCCGATGGTGATCCGCCCGGGCGTCGGGCACGCTGCCCTTTGGAACGAGCGGGGAGTGATCGTGCCGATGGCCGTCGAGTATCCGTTTTGGAATGAGCGGTTGCCCGAGGCGCTCGTGGCCTTCGGTGAACCGATGCCAATGGGCCCGGGCAGCGGCCTCGACGCCCATGCCTGGAATGCCCTCCTGGCAACACGACTCGAGGCGATCCAGGATCGCTTGGCCCACGCCGCCAGACGTCGCGACCCGGCCCCTTTCCGCACGCTCCTCACCGGGGATGTGGGCGTGGGGGGGGTCTATGATCTCAGCCGCCGCTGCCGCGCCTGGCTGAAGGGGGAGCGGTTCGATCCCTCGCACGGTGGCGTTTCCTCGATCTCCCCGGAGCCGCGACGATGACCCCTGCTTGGCTAGCGCTGCCGGCGCTGGCCCTTGCCGCGCTCCCGGCCGGGCTTGCGCTCGCCAACCTCCGCTTCTTCACCCGCGCGCCGCGGCCGGCGCCCGGGACCCCGCCGCCGGGGGTATCGGTGCTCGTCCCGGCCCGCGACGAGGCGAAGGTCATCGGCCGGCTCGCCGCCGCCGTGCTCGCCAACCGCGACGTCGATCTCGAGCTGGTCGTCCTCGACGACGACAGCCGGGACGACACCGCGCGGATCATCACCGACCTCGCCGCCGAAGATCCGCGGGTGCGACTCGTCCGTGGTCAGCCACTCCCGCCCGGATGGTGCGGCAAACAGCACGCCTGCTTTCAACTCGCTCAGGCGGCCCGTCACGACATCCTTCTCTTCCTCGATGCCGACGTCACCCTCGAGTCTGACGCCGTGGCACGCACCGTGGCTTTTCTCGACGCGCGGGGCGTCGATCTGGCCAGTGGCTTCCCTCATCAGGAGACCGGCTGCCTCCTCGACTGGCTCCTCCTCCCGCTGATCCACTTCGTGCTCCTCGGTTACCTCCCGCTGGCGATCGCCCGCTCCGACAACCGCCCCGGACTCGCAGCCGGCTGCGGCCAACTGTTCGTCACCCGCCGAGAGGCCTACCTGCGCAGCGGAGGCCATGCCGCCATCAAGGCCTCCCTCCACGACGGAATCAAGCTTCCCCGGGCCTACCGGGCGGCAGGCCTCTCGACCGATCTGTTCGATGCCGGCGACATTGCCCGCTGCCGGATGTACGGCACGAATCGGGAGGTCGTCCGCGGCCTCGGCAAGAACGCCACCGAGGGGATCGCGGCGCCGGGGAGCATTCTTCCCTTTACCCTTCTCCTCGCCGGAGGGCAGATCCTTCCGGTGATGCTCCTCATCCGCGGCCTTGCCGACGGGTGGGATGGATGGCCAGCCTGGGGGGTGGCGGCGACGCTCGCCGCCGTCTTCGCCGCCTGGCTCCCGCGGCTGCTCGCCGTGCATCGCTTCGGCCACAGTCTCTCGAGCGCGCTGGCCCATCCGCTCGGCGTTGCGGTGTTCCTCGGCATCCAATGGAGCGCCCTGATCCGCCGGACACTCGGATTGCAGACGAGTTGGCGGGGCAGGACGCTCTCGCCCCAGTAGCGCCGCGACCGCCGTTCACCCCACCGCGCCCCGCGCGAGGGCCCGACGCGCCGCGCGGGCCGCCGCTTCGGCCTCGGACACGCTGCCGGCCAGGGCCGTCAGGTGCCCCATCTTTCGCCCCGGCCGGGGGGCGGATTTGCCGTAGAGGTGGAGGCTCACCCCCTCGACCGCCAGAGCGGCGTTCCAGTCCGGCTCCCCCAATTCCCAACAATCGCCGTGGAGATTCACCATCGCCGCCGGGGCCCGGAGCCTCGTCGAGCCGAGCGGCAGACCGCACACGGCCCGCACCTGCTGCTCGAACTGGCTCGTCGTGGAAGCTTCGATCGTGAGATGGCCGGAGTTGTGGGGCCGCGGGGCGATCTCGTTGACGAGCAGCCCCCCGTCGGCCGTGACAAAGAACTCGACACAGGCGACGCCGACGACATCGAGCGCCTCGAGGACCTGCTCCGCCATCCGCCGCGCGCCGTCGACGGTGGCGGCGGGAAGGCCCGAGGGGACGAGCGAACAATCGAGGATGTGATGACGATGGTGATTGAGGGAGGGCTCCCAGGTGACCGTCTCGCCATGGAGGCCGCGGGCGGCGACGACCGAAATCTCGCACGCAAACGGCACAAAACCCTCGAGCACCAGCTCCTCAGGCCCAAGCGCCCCCCAGGCGGCATCGACCTCCGCCAGGCTGTCAATCCGTCGCTGTCCCTTCCCGTCGTAGCCGGAGGCACAGGTCTTGAGCACGGCGGGAAGACCAGTCCGCGTGACCGCGGCAACGAGATCGTCCCGCGAGCGCACGAAGGCGTGGGGCGCGCAGGGCAGGCCGTGGGCGACCAGAAAGGCTTTCTCCCGTCCCCGATCCTGCGTCGTGAACAGCACGTTCGGGCCCGGCCGGACAGGCACCACTCCATCGAGGGCCCGGGCCGCGGCAACCGGCACGTTCTCGAACTCGTACGTCACCGCAGCGAACCGCCTCCCCAGTTCCACCAATCTGGCTGGGTCGTCGAGGAGTCCGACATGGACGCGGTCGCAGTGCCGGGCCGCGGGGCAGTCGGCATGGTCGACGACCGCCTCGACCCGGTAGCCCATCCGCCGGGCAGCGGAAGCGAACATGGCGCCGAGTTGGCCACCACCGAGCACGCCGAGCGTGGCCCCGGGGAGGAGAGGAGAGCGACCGGCGTCGGCTGGCGGAAGGCTTGAACGGCTCACGCGTCTCACCCTTGGCTGGGGCTGGCAAGATCGTCGGCGAGCACCCGCTGCGTCTGCGCTTCGCGGTACACCCGCAGCGCTTCGGCGAGGCGGTCGTCGTGGAGAGCGAGCACCGCCACCGCCAAAAGCGCCGCATTCGTAGCCCCGGCCGGCCCGATCGCGAGCGTACCGACCGGGATCCCGGCCGGCATCTGCACGATCGAGAGGAGCGAATCGACGCCGCGGAGCACCGCCGATTCGACCGGCACTCCAAACACCGGCAACGCCGTCTGGGCCGCCATCATGCCGGGAAGATGCGCGGCCCCCCCGGCCCCGGCGATGATCAAACGGAGCCCCCGGCCAGCCGCGCTGGCGGCGTAGTCGGCAAGCTTGCCAGGGGTGCGGTGAGCCGAGACGATCTCGCACTCGTGCGCGACACCGAACTGCGTCAGCACCTGGGAGGCCCGCTCGAGCGTCGCCCAGTCGGAGCGACTCCCCATCACGATCCCGACCAGTGGCGGAGCAGCGCGATCGGTGGAGGGAGAAGCCGACAGGGGACGGGGAATGGTCAAGGGAAGGGCCTCCACGGAGGGGCAGGAGAAGGGGGGGCACGTCTCCGCAGCGAGCCATCTTCCGTTGCCGCCGCAGGCCTTGCAACGGAGCCCTCGCGTCGGGCGGGCTGAGGCGGGGTGGTCTGCCCCCGCTCGGCCGGCATGGCCGCCGATTGACACAGTCTCCCCGACGGCTCGACAACAAAGCGTGAATCTTCGACAGCAGGCATCGTCACGCTTCCCCACGGCGATTCCCCCAGACCGCGGAGCCTCCCCATGCCGATGGACCATGCCCTTCCCGACACCCTCCCCGTTCGCTGGCCAGCCGGAGCCACTGCGCCGCCGGCCGAGACCGACGCCGCACTCGACCGCGCCGTCACCGTGCTCCGCGCGGGGGGGCTGGTGGCGATTCCCACCGAGACGGTCTACGGGCTGGCGGGCCTGGCACTTTCGGAAAGCAGCGTCGAACGGATCTTCATCGCCAAGGGCCGGTTATCGACCAATCCGCTCATTGTCCATGTCGATGGCGTCGAGATGGCGCGGGCGCTGGCCTCGGAATGGCCCGTGGCCGCCGAGAGGATCGCCCGGGCGTGCTGGCCGGGCCCAGTGACCGTCGTTGTCCCGAAGGCGCCCCACGTGCCCGACATCGTCACCGCCGGTGGGCCGACGGTGGCGATCCGTTGCCCCGACCAGCGAGTCACCCGCGAGCTCATCGCCCGACTCGGCGAGCCGCTGGCGGCGCCGAGCGCCAACCGCTCGCTCCGTCTCTCGCCGACAACGGCCGCCCACGTCCTCGAGAGCCTCGGGGCGAAGGTCGACCTGATTCTCGACGCCGGTTCCTGCGGGCGCGGCATCGAATCGACCGTCGTCGACTGCACCGTGTCACCGCCGGCGATCCTCCGTCCCGGGCCGCTCTCCGCCACGGCGCTCGCCGCGGCCCTGGGGGAAACGCTCGCCGCCCCCACCACCGACCCCTCCGCCCCCGCCCGCTCCCCCGGCCAGGCCGCGCGGCACTACGCGCCGCGGACGCCGCTCGAGATCTCCCCCTCCGCCGCCGAACGCGTCAGCGCCCTCCTCCGCGCGGGGAAGCGGGTCGGATGGCTGACGACCGGGGCCGCCGACGCGCGGACACGACGGATCGCCACGAGCGCCGAGGTGGTCGTCGTGCCGATGCCGGACGATCCCGTCACCCACGCCGCGATGCTCTACGCCGTCCTTCATGCCATCGACAAGCGATCCCTCGATTGGATCATCGTCGATGAGCCGCCGGCCGGGGATGACTGGCAGGCGATCCACGACCGTCTCACGCGGGCCGCCAGTCCTGACGAAGCCCCGACTGACGACGATGCCTCACCGTCCTCCTCAGGCTAAGGCAGGAATCCTGCTTGGCGACTCACGCCGCCGGCGCGAGGATTTCCTTGAGCGCGGTGGCGATCTCCGGGTACTGGAACGTAAATCCGCTCTCCAGGGCGACTTTGGGAATCACTCGCTGGGAATCGAAGAGCACCTGGGCGAACTCCCCAAAGGCGAGCCGGAGGCCGAAGTAGGGAGCCGGCAGGAAGGCGGGGCGGTGGAGTTGACGACCGAGGGCCCGCGTGAACTCGCTGTTCCTCACCGGATTGGGGGCCACGGCGTTCATCGGGCCGTTGATCGCGGCGGCAGTGGCGGCGTGGTGGTAGAGCCTCGCCAGATCGGTGACATGCACCCACGGCATCCACTGCTTTCCGTTCCCGAGAGGCCCGCCGGCGCCGAGCTTGAACGGGAGGAGCATCTTCCCGAGAGCCCCGCCGCCGGCACCCAGGACGATCCCCGTCCGGGCGGTCACGACCCGGACGCCGCAGGCCTGGGCGGCCAAAGCCTCCTCCTCCCAGGCAGCGCAGACTTCGGCCAGAAAGTCGTGGCCCGCGGGAGCGGATTCGGTGAGCTCGTCATCCCCGCGGTTGCCGTAATAGCCGACCGCCGAGGCCGACACGAGCACGGCCGGACGCGCCGATGCCTGACGAATCGCCTGTACGAGATGCCTCGTGCCGAGGACGCGGCTGTCCCTGATCCGTTGCTTTTGGGCCACCGTCCACCGCCCCTCGGCGACCGATTCGCCGGCCAGATGAAAGACCGTGTCGACCCCCTCCAGGGCGCTTGCAGGGGGCGGTCCCTTGAGCGGATCCCAGGCGACGATCTTGCCGGTGAGATGGCCGATGGCAGCCTGGGCACGCTGCGGATTCCGCGTCAGCACCACCGGGCGGTCGAGCATCCGCAACAGCCGCGGCCCCACGAACCCGGTCGCACCCGTGACCAATGCCTGCATTACTTCCTCCATGTCGCGATCGATGTCGCGGTCGCGGGCCCGGCACCCTCGTCGTGGAGCGGAAGCTCCGCAAAAAAACGACTGACGTCTCAATGGCCCGGGGGAGTATAAACACGGTTCCGCTATCTGGCCTGCCCACCCCGCGCTTCGGACTGCTCGCTTTGCCCTCCCGCCCGCCGAGGCCCCGCGCCAAGGTCGTGGAGTTTCTCGCCCGAGGCCTCCCGCCCCGGACGGGGCTCCGCCGCGATCTCTGGATCTCAACCGCCGACGCCTCCGCCTACAGCGTGATGGTCGGCTGCGGGGAGCACTACATCCCGGCCTTCGCCCTGGCCCTCGGATTCGGCCCGGTGGCGACCGGGCTGACGGCCTCAGCTCCGCTGTTCGTCGGGGCCGTTGTGCAATTGGTGACGCCGCTGGCCGTGCGCCGGCTGGGGACGAACCGGGGCTGGGTGGTGGCGACGACGGCGGTGCAGGCGATCAGCTTCCTTCCTCTGATCTGGTGGGCGCTGCGCGGCCATGCCGAGCCGTGGGAACTGCTCATCGCCGTCAGCATTTACTGGTCGGCCGGCATGGCGGGAGCACCGGCTTGGAACGCTTGGATGGGAACACTCATCCCGGAGCGGATGCGGACCCCCTATTTTGCTCACCGCAGCCGCCTTGGACAGTTCGCTGTCCTCGCCGGCTTTGTGGCCGGAGGGTTGCTCCTGGAGTGGGGAAAACGCCGCGGCGTCCTCCTCCCCACGTTTGCCGTTCTGTTCTCACTGGCCTCGGGCTGCCGGCTCGTGTCGACGCTCTGCCTGGCCGCCTGCCGCGAACTCAAGCCCCCGACAACTGAGGTGCCAACCGACGCGCATCGAAGCAGCGGGGTAGAGGCATCGGCCGGCGCCGGATTGGCTGATGGATGGCGGAGGGTGCGGGCGCTCGCCGCGGGGCCAGCGGGCACGCTCGTCACCTACCTCTGGGCGATCACGTTCGCCTGCCAGTTCTCCGGAGCGTACTTCTCCCCCTACATGCTCAAAGACAGGCAGTTCTCTTACCTCTCCTACATGCTCGTCGTGGCAGTGAGCTTTCTCGCCCGGGCGCTGGTGCTGCCGAGTCTGGGACGGCTCGGGAGTCGGATTGGCTCCCTCGGCCTGCTCTGGCTGGGGGGACTGGCCATCGCGCCGCTGACGCTCTTCTGGCTCGTGTCGGACAACATTCCCTACCTGGTCGGCGTCCAGGTCGTCGCCGGAGCATCCTGGGCAGCCTACGAGCTCGCCGTCGTGCTCCTGTTTTTCGAAACCGCCTCGCACCGGGAACGAACCGGCGTGGTCACGGCCTACAACCTCGGGCATGCGGTGGCCTGGGTCAGCGGCGCCGCCTGCGGTGGCCTGCTCCTTCGCGCGCTCGGCGAGGATCGCAATGCCTACTACGCGGTGTTTGTGGTCTCGGCGATCCTCCGCGTGGCGGCCATCCCGCTTCTCCGCCGGGTCCACCTCCCTCAGCAGCCCGAGGCGAACGCCGCCCGATGATCAGCCCGCCGGAAAGCGGGGCTCGTTGCCAAGGCTGTCGAGGAACGTCCGAGCGCGGCCGTAGTCGCCGGCTGGGTAGCGGCTGACATTCGTCTTCAGGGCATCGATGAACTTCGAGACCGTCCCGCGGATCTTCTCGAACTCCTCGAACTGGAGGCTGCCGCCACTGGAGGCTCGATCGGCGAACAGCTTGTTGAGATCGCTGCGGTAGGCGTCGTAGTCCTTGTCGGTGAGAAGGAGCGGATACTCGATGTGGCCGGTGACCGGATCGAGCTGCGCCGACGTCAGCCGCGGCGGGGCCGCCGCCTTGGCAAACCGGATCGCCTGGTCGTGCGTCACTGCCGGGCCATTCTCAGCCTGGCGC
This sequence comes from Candidatus Kuenenia stuttgartensis, assembly GCA_945860405.1. GTDB lineage: Bacteria > Planctomycetota > Planctomycetia > Pirellulales > UBA1268 > QWOP01. Next base: position 26,813 of record CAMARC010000015.1, read on the forward strand.
GATTCCTTGTTCGTGCGCCGCATGTCGAAGTAGGTGTTCGTCCACTTCTGGCGGTTGTCGATCTCCTTGGTCTTGGCATCTTCCCAGTTCTTCGCCGCTTCAGAGTTTTGGAGGTTGGCATACCCCTCCGAGCGGATCACATCGGAGAGCCCGTAGGCCGCGGCCTGACCGGCCGTCGAGGCGTAGCCGCCTCCCATGCCTCCCATGCCGAATCCCCAGCCACCCCACTGGGCCGAAGCCGACCCAGGCACGCCGGCCACCATCAGGGCGAGCGCGACGGCTAGACCGGCCCGGGCGAGGCACCGTGCTGCCGAGCGGCCCCGGGAAAGCTGGGCCACGGAAGCCAGAGCCCGGAAACGACGAACTGACGCGGCGATGGTGGGGGCACAGCGACGCATGACCTGCCTCTTGGTGGCCCCCAGGGGGCCTGAAGAAATGGTGGGGGGAAGGACCAGCCGGAACCGACCAGTCCTCCGCGATGGAACAATCTCCGCCACCGGAAAACTCCGATGGGAGAAACGGTGCAACGGAGTATACAATCCGTTCGCTGGAGGGGCGACACCGCTTTCGCGCCCGGCAGGCTGGAAAACTGCATCCGATGGGTCCACCAGGACACTCGAAGGCAGTCCTCTGGCCGGCTGACGCGACCGACGGTGCCGGACGGCGCGATCGTGACGGTCGTGCCGCCTTCAGTCGGGAATCCGTGTCGGGGGTTTCGTCCACCGCCGTCGGTTCCACGGGCTGGGCATGCTAAGGCTTTCGAGAGCGGAATTGCGTCGCGCGTCGCCGCGGGCTTTTCCCGGAGCACATCCTGGAGTGAATCGAGATGAGGTTCAAGGGAACGATCGTGGTCATGGGTGTCGTCTGCGTGATGGCGACGCTCGGGTGCACCGGGACGAAGAAGCCAGCGTCCGATCAAAAGCCGCCGGAGGTCACCTTCGGCGACCAGAAGCTTGGTGACGAAGCGCCGAGCCAGCCGAAGGCTGGAGGCGTGCCGAAGCCGCCGGCGGCCGCGACGAAGGTCGAGCCGGCTGACGAAGCGCCCAAGGCCGACACCCCCGCCACCGACACCCTCGAACTCCCCGGCGGCGCACCCGCGGCACCCGCCCCCGCCGTTCCGGCGGCGGCTGACGCCGATCGCAGCGCTCCCGGCGCGAGGACCATCGGCGACCTTCGCCAAGCGCTCGCGGCCGCGACCAACGAAGACGGTCGCGTCCTGGCGATCGATGCGATCGCCGACCTCGGCCAAAACGCCCTCCCGGCCCTCGACGATCTCGTCAAGGCGCTCGGCGACGAGAACATCCGTCTCCGTTGGCACGCGGCCCGAGCCATCGGCCGCATCGGCGAGGATGCCTACCCGGTTCTCCCCAAACTCGTCGCGCTCCTCAAGGATGCCGACCCGATCGTCGTCACCCAGGCCACCGCCGCCATCCGCGAGATCCGGGCCGACGAAGGAAATGCCGCGCTCGTCGACGACCACACGAAGGCCTACGCCGAAGCGGTCGACGCCCTCTCCGCCACGCTCGTCCACGCCGATCCGCGCGTCCGTCGCGGAAGCCTCAAGGCGATCGCGGCCCTTTGCCCCGCGCCGGGCAAGCTTGCCGACCTCCTCGACGACACGCTCTCCGATGCCGATCCCTCGGTCGTCATGCC
>CAMARC010000016.1 GCA_945860405.1 Candidatus Kuenenia stuttgartensis
TTTTGGGTCGGCACGGCGCTCATTGGCTGGGGGGTGTGCCGATCGTTTGCCCGCGGTGACCAGCGCGAGTTGCTCCTCTACCTCGCCATCTGGACGGCGGTGGTCCTGTTCTCGATCCTCGTCCACGAGCTTGGCCACGCGCTCATGTACCGACGCTTCGGCCAGGATGCCCGGATCGTCCTCTACCACTTCGGCGGCCTGGCGATCCCCGACGGCTGGGGGCGGCGAAGGCACCTCCGTCCCGCCGAAAGGTTTGTCGTGTCGGCGGCCGGGCCGGCCGCCCAATTGCTCCTCGCGGCCGCGATCATCGTCGTCCTCCGGGTCGGTGGGTATCTCGCCCCATTTCCAATTTTCACGATCGGCGAGGCGTTGGGGCTCTATGAGGGAAGGCCGTTCTCGTCTCGCTACGCCTGGGCGCTCGTCGAATTCCTCCTCTATGTCAACGTCTGTTGGCCGCTTTTGAATCTCATGCCGGTGCCGCCGCTCGACGGCGGGCAGATGGTCCGTGAGGGGATGGAGACCTGTGGCGTGGCCGATGCCGCCAGGATCGCCGCGATCATCGGGCTCGTCGTCGGCGGCGGGCTCGCCTACCTCGCCTTCAACCGCGGCGAGCAGTATCTGGGCATCATGTTCGCCATGCTCGCCGTGGCCTGCTTCCAGAGCCTGCAGCAGTCGCCCCCCTGGAGGCGATGGAACTGATGCCGGGAAGGTCTGCCGAACCGGCCGGCGACCACCGTCTTACGGCGGTTGTGCTCGGTGCCAGCAACGTCTCCCGCGGGCTGGCCCGGCTCAATACGGCGATCCGGGGGAGAGCCAACGGGCCTGTCGACCTGTTCGTGGCCGCGGGGCATGGCCGTTCCTACGGCGCCAACAGCCGGGTGTGGATGCGACGCCTGCCGTCGATCCTGGGGTGCGGCCTGTGGCGGGCTCTGGATCGTGAAGCGGAAGGCAAGCGATGCGTGGCGCTGGTCACCGACATCGGCAACGATCTCCTCTACGGCTTTCCGCCCGCCCAGGTGGCGGCCTGGGTCCGTGAAGCGGTCGGCCGGCTCGTCGACCGGGGAGCGACCGTGGCGATCGCGCGGCTCCCGCTCGAGGCGGTGCGCCGCGTCGGGCCGGTGCGCTACCGGGCCCTCAAGACGCTCTTCGTGCCCGGCTGTCCGCTGTCGATCGAAGGGATCCATTCGGCCGCCGCCGAGCTCGACGGCCGGATCGCCGAGCTGGCGGCCTCGGCCGGGCTCGCCACGATCGATCAGCCGGGGGCGTGGTACGGCTTCGATACCCTCCATCCCCGGCGCCGGCACCTCGACACTCTCTGGCGCCACGCCGGCGACGCCTGGGGCCTGCCGCCGGCCCGGCGCCCGATGCGGACCGGTTTGCGGGAGTGGGCAGGGCTGGGGAGGCGGGCGGCCGAGGTGCGCCAGCTCGGCCGGCAGATGCGCTACACCCCCCAGCCAATCCGCCGTTACGCTGACGGCGGCTGGGTGGCGCTCTACTGATCGGCCCAGCGGCGAAGCGAGGGACGGTTGGGCCGGGAGTGGCCGGCTGTTGGCGCCCCATGTTCGCCATCCGAGGATGGCCTGCAAGGAGACAGAGGAACGTGTCGACACGGGTGGTGGTCGTGATGGGAGTCAGTGGGATCGGCAAGACCGTCGTCGGACGAGCGCTCGCCGACCGGCTCGGGTGGGCGTTCCAGGATGCCGATCACTTCCACCCGGCGGCCAACGTCGAGCGGATGTCGCGCGGGATCGCGCTGACCGACACGGACCGATGGCCCTGGCTCGACTCGCTGGCCGATCTGATCACGGCCACGCTCGCCGGCGACGGTGGGCTCGTCCTCGCCTGCTCGGCTCTCGCCCGACGCTACCGCGACCGGATGGGAGTGGGAAGGCTGGGCGTGAGACTCGTGTCGCTCGACGGACCCCCGGAGCTCATCCGCGCTCGGATCGAGGCCCGTCGCGACCACTTCATGCCGGCGACGCTGCTCGACAGCCAACTGGCCGCCCTGGAGCGCCCCACCCCCGACGAACGGCCGATCGTGGTGGGGATCGACGCCACTCCGGAAGAGATCGCCTCCCGAATCGTCACGTCCCTCGAGCACACCGACGACTGATCGACGGATCGTGGCGCCGCCAAACGCTTCCGCGCGTCACAGCACCGGCAGCGACGGGAGCGGCGGGCGAGCGGCGTGGGCGGCAGCGAGGTTGCCGACGAGGCGCTGGCAGATCGATTCGAGGTAGGGCCGAGCCGCCGGATCGTCGAAATTCGACGCGGTCGTGCCGGCGTCGCCATGTTCGCGGATCGGGATCTGGATCGGCACCTCGCCGAGGAAGGGGATGTCGAGTTCCTGGGCCGTCCGCCGAGCGCCACCATTGCCGAAGATGTCGTACCGCTTCAGCGTGTCGGGGCAGACGAAGAAGCTCATGTTCTCCACCATCCCCAGCACCGGGATGTTCACCTTGCGGAACATGGCGATCGCCTTGGTGGCATCGAGGAGGGCGACGTCCTGCGGCGTGCAGACGACGACCGCTCCGGTGAGTGGGAGCACCTGCGAGAGCGTCAGCGCGATGTCGCCCGTTCCTGGCGGCATGTCGATGATGAGGTAATCGAGCGGGCCCCAGGCCGTGTCACGGAGCATCTGCGTGATCGCTCCATGGAGCATCGGCCCGCGCCACACGACCGCCTCGCCGGGGGGGACGAGATAGCCCATCGACATCGTCGGCATCGCGATCGGTGCCCCCGGCAGATCGAGCCGCGGGGGGATGATCTTTCCCTCTTCGATCTGAGGGCGGCCGGAGAGGCCGAGGAGATGGGGCACGCTCGGGCCGTAGACATCGGCGTCGAGCAGTCCGACCCGGCTCCCGGCGCGGGCCAGACCGATGGCGATGCTCGCGGCGATCGTGCTCTTGCCCACGCCCCCCTTGCCCGAGCCGACGGCGATCACGCTCTTTGCCTCAAGGCCGATCTGACCGAGCTTCATCGGCGGCCGCTCGTGGGGCGTGATCGTCACCTCGACGTTGGCGACCGTCGGAAACCGGGCCCGCAGCATCTCCTCGATCCGCGCCCGCGTGGCCGCGTGGAGGATCGCGGAATGGCTCGTGAGCCCGACGGCGACGGCGATCCTGCCGGCTTCGACGTCCGTCGACACCACCTGCCCGGCATCGGTCAGCGGCCTTCCCGTCTCTGGATCGGCGATGGCGGCGAGGACAAGGGTGACAGCAGAGCGATCGGGAGTCGTCATGGTTGGATCAACGCCTGGGGGGCTGCAACGGCTTGCGGTGGGGTGGGAGGGAATCCGCCGATGGTGCTCGGTGCCGCGATCGACGCCCCGGCCCGGGCTGCGGCGGAGAACAGCGGCCGCGGCTGGAGGGTGACCATCGCCATCACGACCAGCGCCGCGAGCATCGCGATGCCGGCACCGAGGCCGCCGTCAGCCTGCACGCCACGTTTGGCGGAGCGGAAGTACATGGCGGCCACGATCCGCAGATAGTAGGCAGCGGCGATCGCCGCGTTGATCACGAGGATCACGGCGAGCGCCAGGAAGAACACGCGACGGCTTCCCGGGGTCGCCTTCGCCGTCCAGTCGACCTGGAGCGCGGCCATCGCCAGCGAGAGTTTGCCCCAGAAGCCGGGCAGCGGCGGGATGCCGGCGAGGCTGAGAAGGAAGGTGGCCAGCGAGAAGGCCACGACTGGATTGGTGCCAGACAGGCCGTCGAGGTCGTCGATCGTGGCGACTTCCTCGCGCGGTGGCCGCGGGGCCGAGCCGGCCGACCACTCCGGCCATCGATGCCCCAGATACGCCAGCGCCCCGAACACACCGATCGTCGCGGCGACATAGGCGGCGAGGTAGAAGAGGGTGGCCGAGGCCCCCCCCAGCGCGGCGGTCCACGAGGTGTCCGGGCCCGGGAAGGGGCGGCCACCGATCGTCGAATCAGCCGCGGCGGCGGCGGCGACGCCCACGAGGAGGTAGCCGGCGTGGGCGATCGAGGAGCAGGCGAGCAACCGGCGGAGGTTCGTCTGGAGGAGCGCCATGACGTTTCCGACGGTCATCGTCAGCGCCGCCAGCACCGCCGTCAGTTGCCAGAAGAACGTCAGCCAGGCGGCGCCGGCCGGTCCGACAACGCCCTGATTGAGGGCGATCATTCCCAGCGTGCCACCGGTCCCGAGGGCGAGAAGGCGAAGCAGGACGACGATGCCGGCCACTTTCGGAAGGGTGGAAAGAAGGGCCGCGTTGCCGGGGCCAGCCCCTTCGTAGACATCCGGCGCGTAAAAGTGCATCGGCACGGCGGCAAGCCGAAACGCGATTCCGCCGATCATCATTCCGACGGCCACCGGGAGGAGCGTCTGGGCCGTGGCCACGATCCGGCCGTCACCGGAACGGAGCCTTGTGCCGATCTCGGCGAGGCTCGTCGATCCGCCGATCCCGTAGAGGCAGGCGAGCCCATAGAGAAAGAGGGCCGAGGCGACCAGCGAGAGGAAGAAGTACTTCAGGCTCGCTTCCTGCCCCTGTGCATCGGTCCGCTTCAGCGCCAGGAGGATGTAGGTCGGGATCGACACCAACTCCAGGCCGGCGAACAGAAGGACCAGATCGTTGGCAGAGGCGACCAGCGACAGGCCGGCGAGAAGGAGGAGGAACGTCCCCGCCTCTTCGCAGGTGCCATTGCCACGCGGCGTGTTTCGGGGAGTGACCGCGGCGCGGAACTGATCCCCCGCCTGCACGAGCGCCAGGCCCGCTCCGGCGAGAAGAACGAAGGAACGCACGAAGACGGCGAAATCATCGAAGGTGAACGGCCCCGACGACACCACCGACCCGGCCTCGAGCCCCATCCCGGGCCAGCAGGCCGCCGCAGCGATGCCGATGAGGGCCACGAGCCATCCCTGGCGCAGTCCACAGAAGGCTCCGCCGAGATAGGCCACGAGGGCGGCCACCACGAGCGTGAGTTCCGGACCGGCGAGGAGGAAAGTCGAGAGCGACGTCTGGGTCATGGGATTCGTTCGAGGCCGGCGGTGAGAGGGGGATCGGAAGGGACGATGGCCGCGCCGGGGAGGATCGTGGCGGCGTCAGCCTGAGCCGTCTGGGGCAGGGAAGCGTCATGCGGGGCCCCCATCCGGGCAGCAAAGGCCGCGGCCCCGGGGGCCATGGCCGTGCGGACGGCGACGGCACTGGGCCCGAGGAAGGTCGCCGGGAAGAGGCCGATCCAGAGGACGAACAGGGCCAAGGGCGCGAGCGCCACCCACTCGTACCAGCGGAGGTCGTCGGTCGGCTCGGCGGCCGCGTGGCTGTGGCCATGCCCACCATGCCCACCATGCCCACCATCCGCGCCGTGTTCGGCAGCGGAAGGGGCAGCGTGACCGTGGTCGGCATGGTCGTGCGCGGGAGGCTGTCGCGACGCCCCGAAGAACACCCGCTCCACCGCCCAGAGCATGTACCAGGCGCCGAGGACGACTCCCGCGACGGAAGCCACTGCCATTGTCAGATAGGGAGTCCGCCACTCGGCGGCGACGCCGCCCCAGGCCCTTTGGAACGAGCCGAGGAGCACCATGAACTCTCCGACGAATCCATTGAGGCCCGGCAGCCCGATGCTCGAGAAGGTGAAGAGGAGAAACATGAACGCCAGCCACGGGGCCCGCGCCGCGATCCCGCCGAGATTCGCGATCGACCGGGTGTGATAGCGCTCGTAGATCATCCCGACCAACGCGAACAGCCCCGCTGCCGAGAGACCGTGGTTGATCAATTGGAGCGTCGCCCCTTCGACGGCCACCGGTTCGAGGGCCGCGATGCCCATCACGCAGTAGCCCATATGACTCACCGAAGAATAGGCGATGAGTCGCTTGAGATCGGTCTGCGCAAGCGCCACCAGCGCCCCGTAGAGGATTCCCACAACGCCCAGGCCGAGGATCCAAGGGGCGGCCGCGGCGGTTGCTTCGGGGAGCATCGGCAGGGAAAAGCGGAGGAAGCCATAGATGCCGATCTTGAGGAGGACGCCGGCGAGATCGACGCTTCCCCCCGTCGGTGCCTCGACGTGCGCCAGCGGGAGCCAGGTGTGAAAGGGAACGATCGGCACCTTGACGGCAAAGCCGGCAAAGAGGGCCAGGAACACCCACCACTGCAGCCATCCCCCCTGGGCATCCATCGGGAGCGGATGGGCCGCCAGGCCGGTGGTGAGCGTGGCGATGTCGAAGGAGAGCGTGCCGGTGTGCGACGCGTTCCACAGGACGATCGTGAGCAGGCCCAGGAACGCAAGCACGCTCCCGGCGAGGGTGTAGATGAAGAACTTCACCGCGGCCCGACGGCGATCGTCGTGCCCCCAGATGCCGATGAGGAAAAACAGCGGCACGAGGGTGAACTCGAAGAACACATAGAACAGGATCACGTCCCGGGCAGCGAACACGCCGAGCATCGCCGACTCGAGGACGAGCAGCAGAATGTAGAAGCCGACCGGCTTCTCTTTGATCGCTTCCCAGCTCACCATCACGGCGGTCACCGAGAGGAGGGCCGAGAGGCCGAACAGCCAGATCGACAGTCCGTCGAGGCCGAGCGAGAAGCGGATGTCGAACGGCCCATCGACGAGCCACGGCCCCTCGCTGACGGCGAAGGCGTGCCCGGCCGTCACCTCTGGAAGTGCCCTGAGGATGAGGAGGACGGCGCCGGCAAGCGTGATCAGCGTCGTGACCGCAGCGCTTTGACGCACCGCCGAGACGCCGCGCGATCCGAGCAGCCAGGCCGCCAGGGCACCGACGAGCGGCGTGAGGATGACCAGCAGGAGGTGGTTGGCCGGGGAGAAGGGGTTCATGGCTGGGGATGTCGCGGTGGGGCCGATGGTTTCGGGGAATGAGAGGCGACCGGGCCTGATCAGGGGCGGAGCTGCCAGGCGAGAGCGAGAACGATCGCCAGCACCCCGACGACCCCCGCCAGGGCATAGCGTTGGACGAGGCCCGACTGCATCCGACGGATCGCGGAGCCCCAGGCGAGCGGCACCTGTCCGATCGCGTCGACCGTGCCGTCGACGATCGCGCGGTCGAAGAAGGCCGTGACCATCGCCAGCGCCTCGAGAGGCTTGACGATGAGCGCGGCGTAGATCTGATCGAAGTAGAACTTGTTGGCGAACAGCGTTCCCAGCGGGCCGAGGTAGCGTTCCAGTTGCGGTGAGTCGCTGCGCCGGCCGAGGTGGCCGATAGCAGCGACGGCGATGCCGATGGCTGCGGCGAGGGTTCCCTGGATGGCGATATCCCAATGGAAGACATGGGGCACGGCCGTGCGGGCCACGGCCGGCGCGGTGAGCGACGGGGTGGCGGCGAGGAAGTTCGAAAGGGCGTTGGTGACGAAGAGCACGAGCCCCGCAAGCGCCGACAGACCCGCCAGCACCAGCAGCGGCGTCGTCATCGCGGGGGGCGATTCATGGGCATGGTGCCCCGCTTCCTTCGGCACGCGGACCGGGCCGGTGAAGGTCATGAACACCGCGCGGAACGTATAAAACGCCGTCAGTCCGGCGGTGAGCAGCGACATCCAAAACAGTAGCCGCCAAGTCGACGGATGGTCGAGGGCGTCGAGCCCCACCTTCTCGGGCGAGACGTCATGAGCCTCGGGCGAGACGTCATGAGCGTCTGAAAGCGAGACGCGGGTGATCATCGACCCCGGACGAAACGGGCGGACGGGGACGCTTGCCACGAGGCCCACCCCACCGGCGAGATCCCTCGGTCGCTCGCCGGCCGAGCCCGCTTCGGCGTGATCCGAGCCATGGGCTTCCGGGTGCGCCTTGGCGTGGAGCGTGGCGAGGATCTCGTCTTTGCTGAAGAAGCCGGCAAACGGGGGGACGCCGGCGAGGGCAAAGGCCCCGACCAGGAACGTCCCCGCGGTGATCGGCATCACATGCCGGAGTCCACCGAAGCGCCGCATGTCGATCACGCCCCCCATGGCGTGCATCACCGAACCGGCGCCGAGGAAGAGCAGGGCTTTGAAGAAGGCATGCGTGACGAGGTGGAAAATCGCCGCGGTGAACCCGAGCATCGTGCCGGTGCCGAGGGCGACGAACATGTAGCCGAGTTGGCTGATCGTGGAATACGCGAGCACCCGCTTGAGATCGTTTTGCACCGTGGCGATGAGGGCAGCAACGAGCGCCGTCGTCGCCCCGACGATCGACACCATCGTCAGCGCCCCGGGGCAACCGACGAACAGCGGCGCCGAGCGGGTGATGAGGTAGATGCCGGCGGTGACCATCGTCGCGGCGTGGATCAGGGCGCTGGCGGGGGTCGGCCCCTCCATCGCGTCGGGCAACCAGACATGGAGCGGCATCTGGGCGCTCTTGCCGCAGGCGGCCAGGAGCATGAGGAGGCAGATCGCCGTGCCGACAGCGCCACCGACATACCCGGCTTCGTCGGCGAGGCGGATCTGGCCGAGGATCCCTTCGACGATCGTGCCGTCAGCGAGGTGCGTGTCGTGGAAGTCGAGCGTGCCGTAGGTCATCCAGAGCAGGAAGGTGGCGATGGCCAGACCGAAGTCGCCGACGCGGTTGACGAGGAACGCCTTCTTGGCGGCCCGCGCGGCCTCGGGCTTCGTGTACCAAAAGCCGATGAGAAGGTAGCTGCAGGCCCCCACCGCTTCCCAGAAGACGTACACAAGGAGGAAATTGCTCGCGGCAACGAGCATCGACATCGAGAACACGAACATCGCCACCAGCGCGAAGAACCGCGGATAGCCCGGGTCGTCGTGCATGTAGCCGATCGAATAGATGGCGACGAGCAGGCCGACGCCGGTGATGATCGTGAGGAGCGTGGCGGTGAGCGGATCGAGACGCAGCGCGATCGGGATCGAGAAGGTGCCACCGCTGTCGGCCGCCCCCGGAGCGACCGGGGCGCTGAGGCCGCCGGCAAGATCGCCCGACCTGGCATCGCCGACGGTGGCCCACTGCCAGAGCGTGGTGATCATCTCGACCGGTTCGGCCGGACGCAGCGGGTCACCGTGACCGGCGCCGACTTGAGCGGCGGTGCCGAGCAGGAGGAGCAGAGCGACGACCGCGGCAGCACCGATCCCTGCCACGGCCGGGATGTGCGCCCGGGGCCCGAGCCGGCGACCGAGGAGAACGGTGCCGATGGCCCCCAGCAGCGGCAGCAGGGGGACGAGCACCAGGAGGTTGGCGGCTGAGGACTGCATGGGAGTCGGTTCGGGGGCGTGTGGGGGTCGGGCGTCGATGCCGGGGGGCCGGCAGGGGAGTTGCCGGCGCGACGGTCAGACGTGGTCGCGCTCGAGGGATCGGGAATCGTCGCCTTCGGGAACGACGCCGGCGGGAGAGAGGTGGGGCCACGTCGGCACCACGCGGTCGTCGGCGGGGAGCTCATGGTCGATCACCCTGGGGAGGTTCTCCTCCCGGAGGGCCTGCCAGGCGGACGCGTCGAGGCGACCGGTGCTGGCGAACGCCTGGAGCACGAACACCAGCGCCACCGCGGCTTCGCAGGCGGCGACGGTGAGGACGAAGACGACGAGGACCTGCCCCCCCCAGTCGCCGTGGTAGCGGCTCCAGGCAACGAGCGTCACCGACACTCCCTGGAGCATCAGTTCCGCGGAGAGGAACATGACGATGAGGTTGCGGCGGGTGAGGATCCCCACCAGTCCGAGACAAAAAAGAACGGCCCCCACGAGGAGGGCGTTGGTGAGCATCGTGGCTGGGATCATCGGCCCTCCCTCCGGTGGTCGGTTTCGGTCGCCTCGCCGCGCGACACGACGGCGATCGCGCCGACGAGGGCCACAAGCAAGAGCACGCCGGCGACCTCGACGGCGAACAGGTGCCGCCCGAACAGTTCGGCACCGAGGTGGGCGACCTCGTTGGCGTCGCCCGTATCCCCTCCGGCCATCGCCGGGGCGATCAGGGTCGTGCTCTCGTCATCCTTCGCTGCGGCTCCGTCCGCCGGCGCGGCGGCGGCAGCCAGGGCCTGAGCCCGCGAAGGCATTCGGCAGCAGGCCGGTGGTTCGGCGGCCGAGAGGCGCCCGATCGACAGCGTGAGCAGGCCGAGGAGCACGGCGCCTGCAGCCGCCGCCAGCATCGGTTCGTTCGACACCCGGTCGTACGGGGCCATCCCCGACGGCTGAGCGAGCATGAGTACGAACAGGAACATCACGAGGATCGCGCCGGCGTAGACGACGATCGTCGCCACGCCGAGGAACTGTGCCCCGAGCACCAGAAGCACACCCGACACCCCCGCCAGCGTCATCGCGAACCAAATCGCCGAATAGACGGGCGAACGGGTGACGATCGTCGCCAGGCCGGAGATGACGGCGATGCCGGCCACCGTGAGGAACACGGCATCCTCGCCGACGGACCCCAGCGACCGACCCGTGGCGGCGAAGCCGACGAGCGCCACAGCGCCGAGGAGAAATCCGAGCCGCCGCGAGGCGACGGTGTCGGAAGCCTTGGGAAGGAGGAGCCACAAGCTTGCAGCGATCGCGGCGACACTCCCCGCGAGGAGCAGACCCGACGGGGAGGCAGTGGCCGTAGAAACGGGATCCATCAGTGGTGGCCCCCCGCCGCGGTGGTCGGGTTGCCTGGAGCGGTGCCGAACGTGGCCATCCCCCCAGCGGCGAGCGTTTTCGACTTCATCGGCTCGGCGTCCTTGGTCATGTCGTAGACGCTGAGCAACTTCTCCTTGTCAAAGATCATCTCCTCGCGGCTTTTTCCCGTCAGGTCGAGGAGGCTGGTGAGCTCGATGGCGTCGACGGGGCAGGCTTCCTCGCACATTCCGCAGAAGATGCAGCGGAGCTCGTCGATCGAGAAGCTCTCCGGATACTTCTCCCGGTCGGGCCACGGGCTCTCGGTGGCGACGATGTCGATGCAGTGCGCCGGGCAGGCGGTGGCGCAGAGGAAGCAGGCCACGCACTTCACACGGCCGGCGTCGTCGCGGTTGAGACGGTGGACGCCGCGGTAGATGAGCGGATTGCCGACGGTTGGGCGAACCTCGGGGTAGTTCACGGTCACCTTGCGGCTCACCATGTGGCGCGCGGTGGTCGAGAGCCCCTGGAGGAAGAGGGGAAGGTAAAGTCGCTCGGTGAGTCCGAGCGGCTTTTCTTCGAGCCAGGTGATGGCGGGGTCGGTCGGTTTCATCGGCTGCCTGCCAGTGTCGGGGAAACGTCGTGGGGCGCCCGTTCGAGGCGCTCGTGTTCGGCCATCTCACGCTCGATGTCGAGGGGATCGTGCGTCAGGATCGGGGTGTTGTCGGTGCCCGAGGGGGTGAAGACGCCGGCCACGAGCCAGCCGACGAGGCAGGCGATCCAGGGCAGCGCGATCGCCACGGCGCCTGCGAATCCGGGGCCGAGGGCGGCGACGAGTTGCGGGCGGAACTCCTCTACCGCTGCCACCGTCACGAGGTTCACTAGGCCCAGCGGCAGCATCACCTTCCAGGCGAGATTCATGAGCTGGTCAAAGCGGAACCGCGGCCAGCTCCAGCGGACGAGCATGAAGAACACGATCACCCCGAGGATCTTGCCCGAGAGGATGCCGAATCGGAGCAGGGCCTGGATCCAGCCGATCTCCTGCGACGATCCCGTCACGCCCCACAGATGCCAGCCGCCGAGGAACAGAATCACGATCAGGAACGCGGCCGTGATCATGTGGAGGAACTCGGCGACGAGGAACAGCAGCAGCTTGATCCCCGAATATTCCGTGTGGTAGCCGCCGACGAGTTCCTGCTCCGCCTCGGGAAGGTCGAACGGCAGCCGTGCCGCCTCGGCGAAGCTGGCCACCATGAAGACGATGAAGCCGAGGGGCTGGGCGAACGCATACCACACGCCCGTCTCCGCCTGGGCGTTCATGATCGTGTCGAGCCGCAGGCTTCCGGCGGCGAGGACAACGCCGAGCAGGCCGAGGCCGAGGGGGATCTCATAGGCGACCAACTGGGCGCTCGACCGCAGGCCGCCGAGGAAGCCGTACTTGTTGTTGCTCGCCCAGCCGCCGAGGAGGACGCCGTAGACCGCGATGCTCGAGAGCGCGAACACCCACAGCACGCCGACGTCGAGGCCAGGGGCCACGAGGAACGGCACCGGATCGGGGAGGCCGGGGATGCCCAGCGGCGGGAGCACGCTTCCGAACGGGATCGCTGCAAAGATCGCCAGGGAGGCGGCGAGGATCACCAGCGGTGCCGCGTTGTAGAGGACGCGGTCGACGCCGCTCGGCGTGAAGTCCTCCTTGAGGATGATCTTGAGGCCGTCGGCCAGCGGTTGCCCGAGGCCAAAAAGCTTGACCTTGGTGAGCGGGATCCCGACCCGGTTCGGCCCGCGGCGATCCTGCACCCAGGCGGCGATCCATCGCTCCAGAAGCACGAGATAGGCCGCTGCTGTCATCAGCCCGCCGACGAGCAGGCCGATCTTCACAAGCGCCGCAAGGGTTGCCGCTGAGGGAAGAAGGTTCATGGGCTGGGATTCGTGGCGGTCGGGGCGGGCGGAGGGGAGCGAGGACGATCGAAAAGCGAGGACGACGGTAGAGGCGGAGCGGTCAGGACGAGGCGAGCTGATCGATGCGGAGGTCGACCCCGACGGCGGGGATTTCACCGCCGAGGGCGGCCAGGGCGGCTGACGATTCAGCGATCTGCCGTCGGACGGCGGCGGGGTCGTAGAGCCCACGGCGGCCGAGCATGTTCCAGTAGAGGCGCCCTTCCGGCCAGACCCCGGCCGGCGCGCGGACGGCGGCAGCGAAGACTTGAGCGCGGTGAGCGGCGTTGACCCAGGTGCCGGCCCGCTCGGCAAACCCGGCGGCCGGAAGCCTCCAGGTGGCGAGCTTCGCCAGCGGTGAATCGAACAGATCCTGGACGACCAGGCAGCGGAGCTGGCCGAACGGCGCGGCGGTCGTGTCGTCGATCCAGGCGTGCGGGTAGCCGGCGGTGATCCAGGCGGCGTCGAACTCGCCGGCGCTGACGGCCGCGACGAGATCGCTCCAGCCGCGTTCCTCCGATTCGAAGAGGGCCACGACGGCCTCGACGCCCCGGCGATTGGGGCACTTTTCAGCCCGGATCGTGAAGCCCCCCGGGAACGACTCGTCGCTCCCGGAGACGGGGACATGCCCCACGAACAGCGCCGCCTGCTGGTCGATCGAGCGGGCGGTGGCGCAGAGCATCCACGCCTCCTCGAGCGTGAGCATCGGCGACACGGCAACGGCGAGCCGGCCGGCCCCGGAGAGCTCCTGGCGGAGTCGCGTCGTTACGTCCGACCACTCGACCGTCTCGCGGTCGTCGTTGCTCGATACGAGCCTGCCGGCCGAGAGGAGCCGGGCGGGGTCGTGGAGGTGGTGCCAGCCGTACCGGCCGTCGTCGCACATCCACCACTTGTTGACGTGGGGATTCTCACGCGGCTTGAGGCGGTAGACCGTGTCCTGATTGTGTTCGGTGACGATCGAGCATCCTGCCGAGCAGCCGCCGCAGACGTTCGACTCTCGCTTCAGGAACCAGACCCGCTGCTGGTAGAGGAAGTCCTTGTCGCCGAGGGCGCCGACCGGGCAGAGATCGACGACGTTGCCGGAGAGCTTGTTGTCGAGGGGGAAGCCGGGGAAGACCGAGATCTCCTCCTTCGAGCCGCGGTTGATCACCATCAGCTCGCTCGTCCCCGACACCTCGCGGGTGAAACGGACGCAGCGGGTGCACATGATGCAGCGGTCGACGAACAGCGTGACGGTCGGGCCGACATCGCGCCGGCGGCTGTGGAACGGATGGAGATCGGTGCGCCGCTCCGCCTGGCCATGCTCGAAGTGGTAATCCTGGAGGAGGCATTCGCCCGCCTTGTCGCAGATCGAGCAATCGATCGGATGATCGATGAGCAGCGCTTCTTCGACCCGGGCGCGGCTGTCCTTGACCAGGGCCGTGTTGGTGACGATGACGGTGCCGTCCTTGGCCGGCGTCTGACAGCCGGGGACGAGCTTCGGCATCATCGTGATCTTGCCGGTGGCCGCATCACGGGTGCCGGTCTCGATGAGGCACATCCGGCAGCTGGCCACGACCGACAGGCCGGGGTGCCAACAGTAGTGCGGGATCTCCACGCCGGCGCGGCGCGCAACCTCGATGCAGTTGAGCCGCTCGTGAGCGCCGATCTCGATGTCTTTACCGTCGACGATGACTGTGGGCATGTGGCGTCAGGAGGAGGAAAAGTGCCTGCCACCACGTTCATGGGGCAATTCGGCACGGAGGGTTGGCAGTCTGAAAATGGTGGCTGGCACCTTTTCGGTCGGGATCAGTGGGCTGCGACGATCGGGAGGGCGGGAACCGGATCAGTGACCATCCAGCCGGAGGGATTCGTCCGCTTGATGTAGTCCTCGAACTCGCCGCGGAACTTCTTGATGGCATTCTTGATCGGCCAGGCTGCCCCGTCGGCGAGGCCGCAGATCGTCGACCCGGGCATCATGCCCATGGTGTTGCCGATCTCGGCGAGGAGCTCGAGATCCTTGAGCCGGCCCTTGCCGGCGCGGATCCGCTCGAGCATCCGCAGCGACCAGGCGGTTCCCTCGCGGCACGGCGTGCATTGCCCGCAGGATTCGTGCGCAAAGAACCGGCAGGAGTTGTGGAGGAAGTCGACGATGCTCACTGTCTCGTCGATGACGACGACAGCAGCCGTGCCGAGGCCGAGGCAGCCGACCTTGCCGGGGCCGGCGAAGTCGAGCGGGGTGTCGAGTTCGGCCTCCGTCAGCAATCCCATCGAGATTCCGCCGGGGATCACGGCCTTCGCCTTCCGTCCCTTCCACACCCCGCCCCCTTGGCCGTCGATGAGTTGGCGGGCGGTGATGCCGAGAGGGGCCTCGTAGCAGCCGGGGCGTTCAACGTGTCCGGAGAGGCAATAGAGCTTCGGCCCGTAGCTCCCCGGATCACGCGGGTTGTTCGGGTCGGAGGGAACGCCGATCGAACGAAACCAATCGACGCCGCGACGCGCGATCTGGGCGACACAAGCCATCGTCTCGATGTTGTTGACGACCGTCGGCTTGCGGAACAGCCCCTCGATCGCCGGGAACGGCGGCTTGATCCGCGGCCAGGCTCGCTTCCCCTCGAGGCTCTCGATCAGCCCCGTCTCCTCGCCACAGATGTAGGCGGCCGCACCGCGATGGAGGTAGAGGTCGAGCGAGAATCCGCTTCCCTGAATGTTCTTACCGAGGAGCCCGGCGGCGTAGGCCTCGTCGATCGCCCCTTGGAGGCGGTCCCAGGACTGCGGATATTCGTAGCGGAGATAGAGGTAGGCGGTGGTGGCCCGCGTCGCGTAGGCCGAGAGGATGATCCCCTCGATCACCTGGTGCGGGTCGTCCTCCATCAGGATCCGATTGTTGAAAGTCCCCGGTTCGCTCTCGTCGGCATTGATGCAGAGGTAGATCGGGCCGGGATGATCCTTGGGAAGGAACGTCCACTTGAGCCCTGTGGGGAATCCGGCGCCGCCCCGGCCGCGAAGGCCAGAAGCCTTCACCAACTCGATCACGTCCGTCGGCTGCTTCTCCTTGAGCATCCGCTCGAGCGGCGCGTAGCCGCCGCGGCTGCGATAGCTCGCGAGCGTGTGGCTCCCGGCAACGCCGACGGCTTCGAGAAGAACCGGTTGGAAAGTGGTCATGGGATCGTTGGGGAGGGCGGCGGCGGCGGAGGTGAACGGCCGGGGAACGGCTCAGGATGACTTTCCGGCCCGGGCATCGCGGACGAAGGCCTCGGCCGATTCCTTGGTGAGATTCTTGTGGAGCGTCTTGCCGGCGAGCATGCAGGGAGCGAAGTCACAGGCCCCGAGGCACTCGGCCGGTTCGACGGTGAGAGTGCCATCGGCGGTCGTGCCGTAGGGATCGATCCCGGCGGCATGGCAGATGTGGTCGAGGATCTCCTCGCCCCCCCGCAACGCGCACGAAATCGACCGGCAGACCCAGGCCCGGGTCTCGCCCGACGGCTTGTCCTGCGGGAAAAATTGATAGAAGGAGAGCGTGTCCTGAACCTCGGCCGGGGCGAGGCCGAGGAGTTGGGCCACCTCGACGACGGCCTCGTACGGCACGTACCGCAGTTCTTCGTTGACGATGTGGAGGGCCGGCAGCGTCAGCGCGCGACGGTTCGGATAACGGGGCGCGAGCGCCTCGATGCTCGCAACCATCTCGGGCGTCAAGATCCGCTGGGTGGTGATCATGGGCAGAAGGGAATGGTGGCTGGTCGGACGGTTGGCTGGGGGGGCGGCGGGCTGGACGATTCAGCGGTCGAGTTCGGCGGCGATGATGTTGAGGCTGCCGAGAACGGCGACGACGTCGGAGAGCGTGTGCCCCCGAATCAGCTGCGGGAAGAGCGAGAAGTGGAGCACGGAGGGGGGGCGGCAGCGGGCCCGGTAGGCGGTGTCGTCGCCGTCGCCGACGACATAGAAGCCGAGTTCGCCGTTGGGGGCTTCGATGGCTGCGTACGACTCCTCGTACGGCACCTCAAACGAGCGGTTGCTCATCGAGAGTTCGAAGTGGGAGATCGTCCCCTCGATCGTCGAATAGACCTGCTCCTTCGTCGGTCGTGCAACCCGCTGGTCAGCGCCAACGTTCACCTCGCCGGCGGGGATGTTCTCGATCGCCTGATTGAGGATCTTCAGGCTCTCGCGCATCTCCTGCATGCGGACGAGGTAGCGGGCATAGCAATCGCCGGCGGCAGCACAGCAGATCTGGAAGTCGTAATCGGCGTAGGCGAGGTAGGGCTCGTCCTTCCGCAGGTCGCGGGTGACGCCGCTGGCGCGGGCCACAGGGCCCGAGGCGCCGCCGTTGATCGCCTGCTCCTTCGTGAGCACGCCGACCCCCTTCGTGCGGTCGACGAAGATTCGGTTGCGGGTCAGCAGCCGTTCCATGTCGTCGAGCGTCTTGGGGAAGGTGCGGAGGAAGGTGCGGATCTTCTCGATCACCAGCGGCGTGAAATCGTGGGAGACCCCGCCGACGCGGGTGTAGCTGTTGGTGAACCGAGCCCCGCAGAGCGTCTCGAAGATGTCGTAGATCACCTCGCGCTGGTAGAAGCCGTAGAGGAAGAAGGTGAACGCCCCCGTGTCGAGCCCCACCGCACCGTTGCAGAGGAGGTGGTCACTGATCCGGGCCAGTTCGGCGACGATCGTGCGGATCACCTTGCAGCGTGGCGTCAGATCGATCCCCAGAAGCGTCTCCACGGCGTGGTGCCAGGCGACGTTGTTGGCCATCGGCGAGATGTAGTTCATCCGGTCGGTGACCGTCACGTACTGATTGAACGTGAGGTGCTCGCCGATCTTTTCAAAGCCCGAATGGAGGTAGCCCATTTCCGGCATCGCATCGACGACCCGCTCCCCCTCGAGCTTGAGGACGAGCCGCAGGGTCGTGTGCGTCGCGGGGTGCTGGGGGCCGAAGTTGAGCGTCCAGAGGTAGTCCTCCTCGCGGGGGGCCGCCGGACGGACGCGGGTGTCGTGATCGGGGGCGATCGACATGGTGGCCTGGGGGGCTTTGAGGAACGGGCGGAGGCGTATCGGGGCGGAGTGACGGGCCGGAGGAAGCAGACGACGCTTCAGCCATCCTCGCGGGTGAGAACGGGGAAGTTGTGGCGTTCGCCACGCCCCTGGAGCGGGTAATCCTTGCGGAGCGGATGCGCGGTGAACTGTTCCGGCATCATCAGACGGCGGAGGTCGGGGTGGCCGACAAACCGGATCCCGAACATGTCCCACACCTCGCGCTCAAGCCAATCGGCCGAGCGCCACACGCCGACGACGCTCCGCACGGCAGGCTCGGGATCATCGACGAACACCCGCACGGTGAGGCGGCGGGGGGTGGCTGTCGAAGCCAGGAGGTACACCAAGCCGTAGCGACGCGTGGCGCCACGGTATTCGAGGTAGTCGACGCAGGTGACATCGACGAGGAGATCGAAGCCGGCCGCGGCGAGGAAGGAGAGGACCTCGAACGAGGCCGGTTCACCCACCACGACCCGCGTCTGGCCACGGTACGCCGAAGTTTCAAGTCCCGGAAATCGGGCCACGAGCGTCTCGAGAAGATCGGCGGTGGAGGACTGGTCGGTCGTCATGATGTCGTGGGCGGCGGCTGGGGCGGAATGCTGGGTGAGGATGGAGCGGTGCTGGTCGCGTGGCCAAGCACGGGGGTCAGGAGCGGGGGAAACGGAGCTCCCGCTGGATGACCGGATTGCGGGCGGCATCGAGGGAGAGTGGGCCGACCGCCTCGACGAGGGCCCGCTTGCGGAGTTGACGCTCGCGCGTTTCAAACTCCCGGCCGGTGATCGTCCCCTCGCGTTGGATCTTGTCCTGGAGATCGATGATCGCCTGGATGAGCTGTTCGGGCCGGGGAGGACAACCGGGGACGTACATGTCGACCGGGATGAAGCGGTCGATCCCCTGGACCACCGCATAGGTGTCAAACACACCGCCCGTGCTCGCGCAAGCCCCCATAGAGATGCACCACTTGGGCTCGTGCATCTGCAGCCAGATCCGCTGGAGGACCGGAAGCATCTTCATGGCCACCCGTCCGGCCACGATCATGAGATCGCATTGCCGCGGGCTGAAGCGAAACACCTCGGCACCGAAACGGGCGAGGTCGTGCTTGGCAGCCCCGGTCGCCATCAGCTCAATGCCGCAGCAGGCTGTGGCAAACGGCATCGGCCAGAGGCTGTTCTTGCGGCACCAGTTCGCGAGCTCGTCGAGCCGGCTGACAACGACATTTTCCGGCAGTTCTAACGCCACCGAAACACCCCCTTGCGCCAGTCATAGGCGAAACCGACTACCACCAGAGCGATGAACGCCATCGCCCCCGCGAACACCAGACCGCGGCTTGACACCAGCCCCTGGGAAACCGCGGCGTCAACGCCTGCCGCCGACCGGCTGGCGACCGCCCAGGGATAGAGGAAAAGCAGCTCAACGTCAAAAACAAGGAACGTGATCGCCACGAGGTGGAAGCGGACATCGAACCGGCGGCGCGTGTCGTGCACCGGGTCCATGCCGCTCTCATAGGGCATTTCTTTGACCCGGTTGGTCCGCTTATTGGGGCCGATGAGGCTCGAACCCACGACCAGTCCGACCGACACCGCCGCGGCGATGGCAACGAACAGGAGGACAGGCAGGATCGCATCCATGGGTGAGGCCTGAACCGTGGGGAAAGGCGGGGCAGTGCCCGATCTGGCGTGGAAGGGGGCTGACCGGACCGAGGAGCCGACCGGGCGACTTCGTGAAATCCTTCACAAAGTCGGCTTTGAAAAAAGCCGGAGCGCTGCTCCGGCCATTTTTTCCCGGTTGGACGGGTCGAACCGATGGGAGAGGTTATACCGTCCCGACCGACCGGCGACGAGGTGGGGTTCTTGGGCGTCCGGGGGATCAGAAGTTTCCGAGGCTCATCCCGACGTAGGCACCCCAGGGGCCGATCCCGATCGACATCCCGCTGCCGACCCGGGCATTGGCGAAAGGAGGGCTGCCGCCGCTCCCCCCCGAATTGCTCCGGTAAGGGGAATAGGAGGCACTCGAGTTCATCTTCGACGTGGCCGCGAGGGAGGCATCAGCGGTGGCCTTACGGTTGGCCGCGGCGACATCGGCGAGGACCTTCCGGCTGCTATCGAAGGCCGCCTGGCGATCCTTGAGGTTCTGGCGGGTGCGCTCGATCTTCTGGATTTCCTGGGAGAGTTGGGCGGCGGTCATGTCGACGACGTTGGGGACATCCCTGAGGACATCGGCCCGCTTGCGGTCGGTCATTGCCGAGAGGTACTGCCCCACCCAGGCCCGGGCTTCCTGGGCCTCGGGGGCCTCGATGATCTTGAACTTCGCCTCGAGGTCGTCGAGGAGGTATTCCAACTCCTGCGGCGACATCTTCATCACCTTCGTGTTGAAGTCGGCCTTGATCCGCTGCACCTCGCGCGGCGGATAGATCTTCTGGACAGAGAGCCATTCGCCGAGCTCGAAGATCGCCCGGCGCCACCGCGAGCTCTGGAGGATTTCTGCCCTCGCGGCCATCGATTCCTGGGCGTCGTCCTGCTCGGTGGTCGCCGCCGCCGGTGGATCGGCCGCTTGGCCGACGAGCGGGCGGAACCCAGCGCCGACGAGTCCGGCCACGACGGCGCAGGCCAAGAGGCAGGAAAGGAGCGGCTGGAAAAGCTTGGTGGGCATGGGCTTGGCGGAGGGGGTCATTCGGTGGGTTCCCCGGGCTTGCGGGTCATGGTCATCGTCACCGCGGCCTGATTTGTGGCCCCGGAGTGGGTCGGCAGCGACTGGAAGGTGCACTCGTCCTTGCCGTCGTACAGGTAGTGATTGATGGTCGACGACTGGCTTCCGTCGGGGTGGACGGTCGTCGTCCGCGACACCCATACCCCCTCCTCGAGCGACCAATCCGCCTCGGAATGGCTGCCATCGGTGCTGAAAGACCAGGAGTGGAGGCGACGAGAGAGGGGATCCCAGCCGATCCGCTGCGAGACCTGCAATCCCTCGCTCCCATCGGGCGACGTGATCGTCGTTTCGCGGAGGAGGTAGGTGCCGGTGGGGTTCCAGCGGACGCTCATCTCCATCCGCGGGAGTGCGACGTTTTCGCCCTCCTGCTTTTTTCCGTCGACGGTCACGGTCCAGTCGCCGACGAGCCACTCAAGGTCGGCGAGCCTGGCCGACGTCTCCGGCGGATCGGTGCGCCATTCCCGCAGGCTTGCCACTTTCCAGCCGTCGGCCTGCTTGACCCACGTGGCCGTGAAACGACCGTGATGGGGGGTCGAGGCTCCGGGGGGAGTGACGACGACAGTGCCGTCCTCGAGGGCTACGGAATCGGAGAGGAGGCGGATCGAGACTTCCTCGATCGCAAACGACGCTCGGGCCTGCCCCTCCGCGGCGGGCTCCAGGCCCGCAACGCTCTCTCGTCCGCGGAACACCTGCCCCATGTCGTCGATGATGTCGCCGTCTTCTGTCCAAAGGGCGGCAACGGCTTTTCCGTCACCGCGGGCGAGCGCTTCCTGATAGCTCCGCGAGGCGGCCCGGACGGCCTCGATGCCAGCCGGCTGCGCGGCGGAGGCCCGCTCCCCCGGCGCCTGGGCAAAGCCCGGAGCGACGCCGACGGCGAGCATGGCGGCAAGCATGGGTCCGCACAGGCAGAGGGATCGGGACAGGGCTGTGGAGACGGTCATGACGCTGAACTCGTGGCCGGGGGCGGGGCAGGGAAGGGAATGACGCTGTCGGAGCAAGCCTCCGGCGGGATCGTCCCGACCCCCCAATCCTAGCATGGACTGCCCGTTCGCTCGACGATCGGGTCGTGCCGGCGGTGACGCATGGCCGCGGCGATTGGGGGTTTGGTAAGCTTTGATCATGGCAGATTCCCTGGCGACGCTTGCCGACCTCGTCCGTCGCCCCAGTGTCAACCCGATGGGGCGCGACGTCTCGGGGCCTGAGTACCTCGAGGGTCGGATCACCGACTACCTCGTGCAGCGCTTCAGCGCCGCTGGTCTCCCGTGGGCCCGGCAGCCGGTCGCCCCCGGCCGCGACAACGTCCTGGCCCGCCTCGAGGCGACAATCCCCGGGGCCCCGACCGTGCTCTGGGATGCCCACCAAGACACCGTGCCAGTGGAGGGAATGACGATCGACCCCTTCCTCCCGCTGGTTCGCGACGGCCGTCTCCAGGGGCGGGGGGCGTGTGACGTGAAGGGGGGGATGGCGGCGATGCTCGTCGGGCTCGAGCGGCTCCTCGGCTCATCGCAGCCCCGCCCGGTCACGATCCTGTTCACGGCGACGGTCAACGAGGAGTTCGGCTTTTCCGGGGCCCGGGCGATCGCCTCACTGTGGAGTGGCGCTGGCGTGGTGAGCCCCGGCGACGGCCCGGCCCGCGATCTCGTCGGGGCTGCCCGGCCAGTGGCAGGAATCGTCGCCGAGCCGACCAGCCTCGATGTCGTCGGCACGCACAAGGGAGCGGTGCGGTGGCGGATCCGCGTGGGGGGACGGGCCTGTCACAGCTCCTTCCCGGAACGCGGCGACAACGCCATCTATCCGGCCGCCCGGGCGGCCCTGGCGATCGAGTCGCTCGCCCGCGAACTTCTCACGCGCTCCCCCGACCATCCCTGCGGTCCGCCGACGCTCAGCCTGGGGACGATCCGCGGCGGTTTCGGGGTCAATCTTGTTCCTGACATGGTGATTCTCGAGCTCGACCGGCGGCTCGTGCCGGGTGAGATCCCGCGCGCGGCCCGGGACGAGGTCATCCGCCGCGTGGCCGAGGCCTGCCCCGGCGCGGCGATCGAACACGAAGAGCCGTTCGTCGAGCACCACGGCCTGCCATCGGGCGGCGCCGAGACGATGCTGGCCGGCCGGCGCCTGGCCGACAGGCTCGAGGAAGCGGTCGGCGGCCAGGGCCGCAAGAGCGTCGTTCGCGCCGCCCGCTACGGCACCAACGCGAGCGTCTACGCGGCCGCCGGCGTGCCGACGGTCGTGTTCGGCCCCGGCTCCATCGATCAGGCCCACACCGCCGACGAGTGGATCGACGTTGCCGAAGTCGAGATCGCCGCCGCGGCGCTCGTCGCGGCGATGGCGTGAGCGGCGTGAGCGGCGTGAGCGGCGTGAGCGGCGTGAGCGGCGTGAGGGCGGGGCACCTCCGTATGACTGTGCTATTCGCCCGCTTCACAACACTTCGGTGAACGGCCGGAGTCGGGCGACCGTCTGGACAATCCCTTGGCTTTCGAGCGTGGCCAAAAACTCCCCGGCTGACTTCGGTGGATTGTGAAGCCCGGCCCGCTGTCGTTTGACCGCCGTACAAACCGGCCCGGGGGCGGCGTCAAACAGCGAGAGCAGGAAGTTGTCCGGGTGGATCGCCTCGACGTTGTGCCTGGCCAGCACGTCGGCGGGAAAGTCCTTGAGGTTGAAGGTGACGATGAACTCGGCGTCAACTCGGATCGCGGCAGCGAGGACGTGCCGGTCGTCAGGATCCGGCAGGGAGAGGGTATCGATGAGGTCTTCGTACCCCGTCACGAGGCAGTCACGGACCGCGTCGTTCATCAGGGCCCTGGTTCGGGACAGACGCTCTGGGGACAGGCTCGGGTTGTCCGCCTGGACGTTGCGCACCCACTCGTCGTGGATCGCATCGGTCCACCGCGCTCGCACCAGGCCCGCCTGGGCGAGACGGACGAACAGATCTCGGAGCGGAGCGGGGTAGAGAACGTTCGCGTCGTAGATGGCGGTGGCCGGGTGCTCCATCTCGACTCCGTCCTCGGTCAGTACCCCATCCCCAAGTCCTGTGCCTCGGCCGTGAGCTGGTCCAGGATCTTCTCGCGGGCTTCGTCGTCCTTCCGCTTGAACGCCATCAGGTCGTCGAAGCGAACCCGGCGGTACTTGCCAACACGACGGGACGGGATTTTGCCATCGTCAAGCAGTTTGGCCACGTAGGGGCGGGAGACGTTGAGCAGATCGGCGGCCTGCTGGGTGGTCAACTCCGCCTTGGTCGGGATCAGCGTGATGGAATGGCCCTGCGACATCTCGGCCAACAGGTGAAGGAACAGTCGGACCGCGGACGCGGGGACAGTCACCGCGTCGCCCTCGTCCATCAGCCTGATGCGGACGCTCGTTCGCCCGAGCTTGCGGGTCGCCAGCAGTCGGCTCGACTCGCGTGCCAGCACGGCATCAGCCTCGCTCGGCGCGACTGTTTCAAAGTTCTCGGGGATCAGCGTCGCCATGGGACACCTCCTTCAAGGCCGAAGAGCAGTCTACCATGCAGTCGAAGCAGGCGCATCACTCGAAACGCTCGAAATGTCGTTTCCTGGCGGCCACGGTGTGGTCATCGCTTGGTTTCGCCAGCACCGTACAGTGCCATCGCCTGCCCCCGAGAAGCGAGCAGCCCGGCGGGCGGCCGCGGGCGCGCGACGCGGCCTCCGCCTCACCCAGATGGCGAGGCGGAGGCGCGATGGTGGGCGTGAACGTGTCCGTGGAGGCTTGCTCCACGCGACCATTCAAAACACGTCGAGGTTGTGGTGGTGGCCGAAGGGGTTGTAGCGCCGCGACTTCGGATACTCGTTGTGCCACGAGCGGTTGTAGACCGGCACCCGCATCTCCTGCGGATAGCGGTAGTAGAGATCGTTGGCGCTGCGGTAGTAGCCGTCGGAGTAGAAGTTTTGCGGATACCACACGTAGGGATAGTGGTAGAAGCGGTTCCAGTCGGTCGCGGCGGCCGATTGGCCCCACGTTCCGCCGAAGGCTTTCGGCCCGGCGTACGGCTGACCACCCCAGCCCTGCTGGGCAGAAGCCTCGCCGGCGGTGGCAAAGAACGTCGCGGCCAGCACGGCCGCGGCGAGCAGATGGCGTTTCATGCGAAGGAGTCCCCCCTGCGATCGGTCGGGAGGTTCCCCCTGAACCCCCCTGCCACCCGCCCATGAATGCGCCCTCCAAGCCGGAAGCCTTCTCTGAAGGCGAGCCGACGTGGCGCGCGTGCCAACGATGGAAACGGTGCGGCAAGGGGAATATCGACCGGCGGCACGACCGTTCTTCACGGAAAAACCGGCACAGTCGGCCGGGTGCTGCGCGGGATTTCAGGGGCCGCCGCGTCTCTCAGCCGCGTCTCTCAGCCGCGGCCTGGAGGCCCGCCCGGGAGACGCCCCTCGGCCAGCTCGCGATCCCACTGCTCCATGAGTGGCCAGGCCGGAGCGCAGGTGCCGAAGTCGGCCAGGGCGAGATAGCCGCGCACCCGGTCGAGCGTCCGGGCGAGGAGGGCGTCGTCCTTGCGGAAGATCGGGCCGTGGCTGGGGAGGAGCCAGGCCACGTCGCTGGCGGCGATCCGCTCAAGCGAACTGATGAAGGCCGGGATGTCGCTGCCATGGTGGGCGTCGATCGCGCCGACCGAGCCGTCGCGGTAGATGTTGTCGCCGGAGAGGAGGAGATCGTCGAGGCGGAAGGCGAGTTGGCTGTCGGTATGGCCGGGGGTGTGCCAGACCTCGAGACGGCGCGAGCCGACCTCGAGGGTGTCGCCGTCACCGATCGTCCGATCGACCTTCACCGCCGGCATCTCGAGATGGACGTTCTGCGCCGCGATCTCGGC
>CAMARC010000017.1 GCA_945860405.1 Candidatus Kuenenia stuttgartensis
GAGCACATAGACGCCGCCGAACACGAGGCTGGCGACGAATCCAGCGAGCTTCGAACCGACATTGAGCAGGCCGAACGTGGCGCCATAACGACCGGCCGGCGCGAGCACCGCCACCGCCGCGCGGATCACGCTCGCCGCGCCGCCGAGGACGAGCGCCAACAGGACCGCCATCGCCGTGAGCTGCGACCGGGTGGTCACGAACCCCGCCGAGCCGAGCACGATTCCCCAGCCGACAAGGGAGAGCGACAGCATCGGCCAGCGGCCGAAACGGGTCGACAACCAGCCGACGGCGAGCGCGCCGGGGAGGGCGACCAACTGGACGAGGAGCACCAGACCGACGAGCGCCGGCGGATCGAGATGAAACTCCTCGAGGGCCACCGAGGAGAATTGGCTGATCGCCGTCTGCATCGCGCCGAGGATGAGCATCGCGCCGCCGAGAACGCTGCCGAGGCGACCGTAGCCGGCATCCCCACGAACGAGGGCCCGCGCGAAGCCGAGGAGCTCGCCGGACGATGTCGCGGCGTGGGCGTTCGAGTGACCGTCACCAAAACGGGCCCAGAAGGCCGGAATCGAGAACAGGATCCACCATCCCCCCATGATCGCGAACGCGGCGCGGAGGGCGCCGGAGTCACCCAGGCCGAGTGACGCCCGGGCAGCGAACACCCGCGTGGCGAGGATCAACGCCACCGCTCCCCCCGCGTATCCGGCGGCGTAGCCGATCGCCGAGAGACGGTCGGCCTGGGCGCCGCGGGCGATCCTTGGCAGGAGGCTTCCGGTGAAGATCGCCGCGAGATCGAAACCGACCGCGGCCACGACGACGGCCAGAACGATCGGCACCCGCGCCGTCGGAGCCAGGGCCGCCAGGAGAAACGCGGCGGCACACCCGGCGACGATGCTCGCCATCAACGCCCGGCGGTGGCTGTGCGTTCGATCGGCCCAGGCCGCCACCCATGGTGCCGACAGCGCCGTAACGAGCATCGCTGCTGCCAGCGTCCAGGCCCACACCACCCCGCCCGGCACCCCCCACGGATCACCGGCGAAGACCACCTTCTCGATATAGGCGACCAGGAGCGTGATCGAGATCGTCGAGAAGGCGCTCGCAGCCCAATCGAGGAGCACCCAGGCCACCGAGTCGAACGAGGCGCCGGCAGCGATCGTGCCGCGCTCATCGTCGGGACGGCGCGACGGTCGATCGGATGGGGCGCTCGGCATGGCGGTGCTCAGGCTTCCGACGGAGGCGTTGAGGCTTGCCCGTCCGCGGCATCGGCGATGCTCGCGTCGGTGGCCAGATCCCCGCCGGGCTCGCCTGAAGCACCCGAGCCACCAGCGGGTGCACCGCCGGCGATAACTCGCAGACGCTTGCGCAGCTGCTTCCGGTAGCTGAGGATCGGCGGCAGCGTCACGGCCATCGCCACCAGCAGCAGCACCACGTCGGAGAGGCGTCCGCGCCGCAGCGACCAACCAATCAACCCGAGGGCGACGACGGTGTAGGCGACCAAGCCGAGGGTGGCATGCCGAACGCTGCCTTGCAGGGCCCCAGCACTGCCGGCGGCGGTGGGCACCCCGGCTCTGCCTGCCGGCTCCTCGAGTGGGGCCGCGGGCGGATCCGCAGCCTCTCCCTGTATCAGCTCCGAGTCGTTCGTCACGATCCACCCCGCTCCCACCACCCCGGCACCAGACAGAGTGCCCTCGGGAACCCAATGGTACTGCCCCATCCGGCGGCGGCACAGGGAAACATGGAAACAGGGAAACGGCGGCATCCCACCGCGGCCGTTCGATCGCCACCGCCCAGATCGCAGGCGACAGGCGTCACCCGCCCGCGAGACGGCGGCGGATCTCCTCGAGGCGGAGGGCGAGATCGCGCTCCTCCCCGCGGTCGGTCGGCTCGTAATAGCGTTTCTCGACCCCGAGATAATCCTGGGCGGCAATGCCGTCGGGATGGTCGTGAGCATAGCGGTATCCCTCGCCACGACCGAAGGCCTTCGCCGCCGCCGAATGACGGTCTTGGAGATGACGGGGGACAGGGATCACGCCGCGATCGCGGACATCCTGTCGGGCCGCTGCGATCGCCGTCGTGCAGGCGTTGCTCTTGGGGGCCAGCGCCAGATAGGTGACGGCCTGCGAGAGCGGGAGCTGGCACTCTGGCAGGCCAACGAACTCGGTCGCCTGCATCGCCGCCACCGCCACCAGCAAGCCCCGCGGGTCGGCGTTGCCGACATCTTCGCTAGCGAGGATCACGAGGCGGCGGGCGAGGAAGCGCACGTCCTCCCCCCCCTCGAGCATCCGCGCGAGCCAATAGAGGCCGGCGTCTGGATCGCTGCCGCGAATGCTCTTGATGAGGGCACTGGCGCAGTCGTAGTGCGTGTCGCCGGCATCGTAGACCAGTGCCTTGCGCTGCACGCTCTCGCGGGCGAGATCGAGGGTGAAGACGAGCGGGCGGCGCGTCTCGGAGAGGACGCCGATCTCGAGCGCCCCTAACGCCCGGCGGGCATCACCGTCGGACGATTCGACGAGGAACGCGACGGCGGCATCGTCGATCGAGATCTCCTCCGCACCGAGCCCGTGCTCACGGTCGGTCACGGCCCGGCGGAGAACCGCGGCGACGTCGGCAGCGGCAAGGGGCTCGAGGGCGAACAGGCGACTGCGGCTGACGAGGGCGCTGGTGAGCGCGAACGACGGATTCTGGGTCGTGGCGCCGATCAGGGCGATCGTCCCCTGCTCGACATCGGGAAGGAGAACATCCTGCTGGGCCTTGTTGAAGCGGTGAATCTCATCGACGAACAGGCACGTCCGCTGGCCGTCGTCCTCGAGCCGGCGACGGGCGGCGTCGAGCACCTCGCGAACCTCCTTCACCCCCGAAGCCGTCGCTGAGAGCTCGATGAATCGGCGCCGCGTCTCACGGGCGATGATCTCGGCGAGGGTCGTCTTCCCCACCCCCGGCGGACCATGGAGGATCACCGATCCGATCCGGTCCGCTTCGATGAGCCGGCGGAGAAGTCGACCGGGGCCGATGACATGCTCCTGCCCCACGTAGTCGGCGAGCCGGCGCGGCCGCATCCGGGCTGCCAGCGGCGCGGCCCGGGCCACGTTGACGGCTCTCGCAGCGGAAAACAGATCGGCCATGGGTCACCGGGTGCGCAAGAATCTTTGCCGCAGACAAAGGCCGAGCAGATCACCCCGTCCAAACAAACTCGATCGGCGCCGCGATCTCCGGGTGGATGCTCTTGTGCACAGGGCAGGTGTGCGCTGCCTGCTCGAGGAGCTGGCGGTGCGGATGGTCGGGCGGGAGCGGGATCGTGAGTGTGGTGCGGAGCGACGCGATCCGCCGCGGCGGGGCCGAGGTCATCTCCTTCGTCGTCTCCACCGTCATTCCCTTGAGATCGATCGCGTGCCGTTCGGCGGCGATCCCCATGATCGTCATCATGCAGGCCCCCAGCGCGGTGGCCACGAGGTCGGTGGGGGAGAAGCTCTCACCGCGGCCGTGGTTGTCGACCGGCGCGTCGGTGACCAGCGTGGTGCCCGAGGGACCGTGGGTGGCGCGGCATCGCAGCCCGCCTTCGTAGGTTGTCGTGATCTTCACCATGGTCAAAGCGTCTCTCGTTGGGTTCCGCGGCAGGCTCTCGGCATCGGCTGCTCAGCGGCATCGGTCAACTATATACTCCGGTTCGTTTCCGGTCGTCCCAACGTCGGACGTCTGTCATTCCTGCGTCCCCGCCCGCCTTCCAGAAGGCCGTTGCCGATGCCCTCCATGCTCGCTGTCGCCGGCGTCGTCACCCTGCTCCTGGCGGCGTATCTGATCGTAGCGATGCTTGCCCCGGAGTGGTTTGCATGATGACGAGCGCAAGCCTCGAGGTGGCCGCCGTCCTCCTCGCAACAACCCTCGCGGCAGCCGCAGTCGCTCCCTGGCTGACGACGATCTTTCGGATCGGATCAGACTCGGACGCGAACTGCGAACCGGAGACCGAAGGCTCGTGGAGTCGGTTGCTCCGCGGCCTCGAAAGCCCTCTGCTGCGAGCAGCCGGCGTCTGGCCCATCCGTGAGATGACTGCCACCGAATACGCGATCGCGATCCTCCTCTTCCACGCGGCCGGCTTCGGTCTGCTCCTCTTCCTCCTCCGCTGCCAGCCCCTCCTCCCCTGGAACCCCGACCGCCTCCCCGCGGTGCCCTGGCTGATCGCTATCAACACGGCGGCCAGCTTCGTCACGAACACCAACTGGCAGTCGTACTCCGGCGAGACCACGCTCTCGCCGTTGTCGCAGGCCCTCGGCCTCACCGTGCAGAACTTCCTCTCGGCGGCCAGCGGGCTGTGCGTCTTGGCGGTGCTTGTCCGCGGCCTCGTGCGGTGTGGCAGCGCCACCGTCGGCTCCTTCTGGCACGATCTCGTCCGCGTCACGGTCGGCCTGCTCCTGCCGCTGTCGATCGTTCTCGGCCTCCTCCTCGCCAGCCAAGGGGTGGTGCAATCGTTCGACACCGGCATCGACGTGGCGCTCGTTGAAGGCACGAGCTCGGCCGCTGGAGAGGCCCCTTCAACGCGACGGATCGTCCTCGGACCGGTCGCTTCGCAGATCGCCATCAAGCAGTTGGGAACCAACGGCGGCGGCTACTTCAACGCCAACGGCTCCCATCCGTTTGAAAACCCCACACCGCTGACGAATCTCCTCGAGATCGTGGCGATGCTCATGATCCCGATGGCGAGTTGCCTCGCGTTCGGCCGCTGGGTCGGGGATCGGCGGCAGGGGTACGCACTGCTGGCAGCGATGGCGGTCCTATTCCTCCCCTTCGTGGTGCTCATCGTCCGCTTCGAGACATCCCCCAATCCCTGGTTGGCCGCCGCCGTTCCTTCGATCGACCAAGCGACCTCACCCGAGCACGACGGCGGATCGCTCGAGGGCAAGGAGGTGCGTTTCGGCCCGGCCTCCTCGGCACTCTTCGCGGTTGCCACCACGGCAACCAGTTGCGGCGGGGTGAACGCCATGCACGACAGCTTCTCGCCCCTCGGCGGGCTGGTGACGATGTGGATGATCCAACTCGGCGAGGTCGTGTTTGGCGGCGTCGGCACGGGGCTCGCCGGCCTCGTCGCCTACACGCTCGTGGCGGTGTTCGTAGCCGGGCTGATGGTCGGCCGCAGCCCCGAGTATCTCGGCAAGAAGATCGAAGCCAGCGAAATGAAGATGGGGATGATCGTCCTCCTTGTGCCCCCGATCGTGACGCTCGTCGGCACCGCCGCGGCCTGCATGCTGCCGGCGGAGGCTGCCGCGGCTCCGAATCCCGGGCCTCACGGCTTCTCAGAGCTCCTCTATGCCTTTTCGAGCGCCGGCAACAACAACGGCTCTGCCTTCGGCGGGCTGTCGGCCGCGAGTGCCTTCTGGACCCTGGCTCTGGCGGCCGCGATGCTCGCCAGCCGCCTCCTCACGATGCTGCCAATCGTAGCGATCGGCGGGCTGCTCGCCGCCAAGCGGACGGTGGCGGAGAGCCCCGGCACCCTCCCCACCCACACGCCGTTGTTCGTGCTCCTCGTGGCCGGCACGGTGATCCTCGTCGGAGCCCTCTCCTTCGTCCCGGCCCTGGCCCTCGGGCCGATCGCCGAAGCACTCCAACCACCGATGGCAGCCGGGGAGGGGACGCGATGACCCACGAGAAGGCCGCCGGCATCCTCGCCGATCCGGGCGCGATCCTCCGCGCGGCGGGCGAGTCGTTTGCGAAGCTTGATCCGCGACGGATGATCCGCTCCCCGGTGATGTTCACGATTCAAGTCGGGGCGGCGCTGATCACGGCGCTGGCCATGGCCCGGCTCGGGGGGCAACCGGGGGCCGAACACCCCGCGTTCATCGCCGCGGTGGCGGTGGGGCTGTGGGCGACGGTGCTGTTTGCCAACTTCGCCGAGGCGATGGCCGAGGGACGGGGACGGGCCCAGGCCGATGCCCTGCGGAAGACCCGCAGCGATACGCTCGCCAGGCGGCTCACCGCGCCGCACCGTGAGGCGGCCACCGAGGCCGTCCCCTCGACGCAGCTCCACGCCGGCGACCATGTCCTTATCGAGGCCGGCGACATCGTGCCGGGCGATGGAGAGGTGATCGACGGCGTCGCCAGCGTCGATGAGAGCGCTATCACCGGCGAGAGCGCGCCGGTCATCCGCGAGAGCGGCGGCGACCGTAACACGGTGACCGGCGGCACGCGGCTGCTCTCTGACTGGCTCGTGATCCGGATCACCGCCAATCCGGGGGAGAGCTTCCTCGACCGGATGATCTCGATGGTCGAGGGGGCGAAGCGGCAGAAAACCCCCAACGAAATCGCCCTCGACATCCTCCTTGCCGGGCTGACCCTCGTCTTCCTCGTCGTCACGGCAACGCTCCTCCCCTTCTCGATGCATGCCGTGGCCACGGCCGGGCGGGGCGAGCCGCTCGGCCTGGCGGTCCTTGCGGCGCTCTTCGTCTGCCTCGCTCCGACGACGATCGGCGGCCTCCTCCCGGCCATCGGCATCGCCGGGATCGACCGGATGGTGCGGGCAAACGTCCTGGCGACGAGTGGCCGAGCGGTCGAGGCAGCGGGGGATGTCGACGTCCTCCTCCTCGACAAGACCGGCACGATCACGCTCGGCAATCGGCAGGCGGCAAACTTCCTCCCGGCGTCGGGCGTCACCGAACGGGAGCTCGCCGAGGCCGCGCAGCTTTCGAGCCTCGCCGACGAGACCCCCGAGGGGCGGTCGATCGTGATCCTCGCGAAGGAACGGCACGGCCTCCGCGGCCGCGACGTCGAAGCGATCGGAGCGACGTTCATTCCCTTCACCGCCCAGACACGGATGAGCGGCGTCGATCTCGACGGCCGACAGATCCGCAAGGGCGCGCGCGACACGATCCAGAAGGCCGTCGCCGCGGCCGGGGGGGCGATGCCGGCCGAGGTCAATCGCATCTGCGACAACGTCGCCAAGGCCGGGGCGACGCCGCTGGTCGTCATCGATGGCACGCGGGTGCTCGGGGCCATCGAGCTCAAGGATGTCGTCAAAGGGGGGATCGCGGAGCGGTTCAAGGAGCTGCGGGCGATGGGGATCCGCACCGTGATGATCACCGGCGACAACCCGCTCACCGCGGCCGCCATCGCCGCCGAGGCCGGAGTCGATGACTTCCTTGCCGAGGCGACGCCCGAAGCGAAGCTGGCGATGATCCGCCGCTATCAGCAGGAAGGGCACCTCGTCGCCATGACGGGAGATGGCACGAACGACGCTCCCGCCCTCGCCCAGGCCGACGTGGCGGTGGCGATGAACTCCGGCACGCAGGCCGCCAAGGAGGCCGGCAACATGGTCGATCTCGACAGCAATCCGACGAAGTTGCTCGAGATCGTCGCCGTCGGCAAGCAACTCCTCATGACCCGTGGCAGCCTGACGACCTTCAGCCTCGCCAATGACGTCTCCAAGTACTTCGCGATCGTCCCCGCCGCCTTCGGCGGCATCTATCCGCAGCTCCAGGCGCTCGACGTCATGCGGCTCCATTCCCCCACCACCGCCGTGCTCGCCGCGGTGGCCTTCAATGCCCTGGTGATCGTCGGACTGGTGCCGATGGCGCTCAAGGGGGTGCAGTACCGCCCCCTTCCCGCGGCGGTGCTCCTCCGCCAGAACCTCCTCGTCTGGGGCCTCGGCGGCCTGCTTCTTCCCTTCCCCTGCATCAAGCTCCTCGACATGCTCCTCGCCACTTGCGGAGTCCCTTGATGCCCCCCTCTGACGCGCCTCGCCCCCCCAAGCTGTCCGCCATGATCCTTGGCCAAATCCGCCCGGCCATCACCCTGCTCGTTGTCCTGACGACGATCACCGGCGTCCTCTATCCGGTCGGCATGACCCTGGCAGCGAGGGCGCTGTTTCCTCTTCAGTCGGCCGGCAGCCTGCTCATCGGTGACGACGGAGCGGTGCGTGGCTCGCTCCTCATCGGCCAGCCATTCACAGGACCGCGCTGGTTTCATGGTCGGCCCAGCGCCTCGGGCACCACTCCCTACGACCCGACCGCCTCCGGTGGATCGAACCTCGGGCCGACAAGCGCGGCATTCACCACGCTCGTCGCGGAGCGGGCTGAAGCACTGCGAAGGGAAGAATCCACCGACACTGCGACGATCCCCGTCGATCTGGTGACGGCCAGCGCCAGTGGCCTCGATCCGCACATCTCCCCCCGGGCCGCGCTGCTCCAGGTGCGGCGGGTGGCGGCGGCCCGCGGCCTGGCGGACGAGCAGGTGCAACGCCTCGTCGCTGCCCGGATCGAGCCAGCCTTCCTCGGGATCCTCGGGCGGCCACGGGTCAACGTGCTCGCGCTCAATCTGGCCCTGGAATCGCTCGACAGCGGCGGCGCCATGCCGAAACTCTCCGAGGAAGGCCTCCGCCCCCCGCCATGACGTCTTCTCCGACGAGGCCTGATCCCGACGCCCTGCTGGCCGCGATCCATGCCGACGAGGCCAGGGCGGCCCGCGGCCGTCTGAAAGTGTTCTTCGGGTTTTCTCCCGGCGTCGGCAAGACATACGCGATGCTCGCATCGGCCCGACGCCTCGCCGCCGCGGGCACCGATGTCGTCGTGGGGATCGTCGAGACGCATGGTCGCGCCGAGACCGCGGCGCTCGTCGAGGGGCTCGAGGTTCTTCCCCGGCTGGCGATCCCCTACCGAGGCCACACCTTGCGGGAGTTCGACCTCGGTGGCGCGATCGCCCGCCGGCCGCAGGTGCTGATCGTCGACGAGATGGCACACACCAACGCCCCGGGATCACTCCATCCGAAACGCTGGCAGGACATCGACGACTTGAGGGCCGCCGGAATCGATGTTCACACGGCGCTCAACGTGCAGCATGTCGAGAGCCTCGTCGATCTCGTCGAACAGGCAACCGGCGTCCGCGTCAGGGAGACGGTTCCCGACGAGGCGCTCGACCGGGCCGACGAGATCGAATTGGTCGACCTGCCGCCGGACGAACTACTCGATCGGCTCAAGGCGGGGAAGATCTATCTGCCCGACGTCGCCGCCCGGGCCACGGAGCGGTTCTTCAAACGCTCCAACCTCCTCGAGCTCCGCGAACTGGCGCTGCGGCGGATGACTCAGCGCGTCGACCGCGACGTCGAATCGGCCCGCCTCGCCGCCGGAAACGACCATGGCAGGGGGATCAGCGAAAGGATCCTCGTGGCCGTCGGGCCCGGCCCCGGGGCGGAGCGGATTCTCCGCAGGGCGCACCACATCGCCAGCGGGCTGCGCGGTGAATGGATCGCGGCCACGGTGGACAAAGCGGGCTCAAGCCCCCTGACGCCAGAGGCGGTCGAGCAGTCGGAGCGGAATCTGCGCCTGGCCGAGTCGCTCGGAGGTAGCGTCGCGCGGCTCTCCGGGGTGAGCATCGCCGACGCCTTGCTCCACGAGGCCCATCGCCTCCGGGCGACGAGGATCCTCGTCGGCAAGCCGCGTCAACGGCGTCGAATTGCTTGGTTCAAGGAGAATGTCGTCGATCGGCTCGTGCGGCACAGCCACGACATTGACGTGCTGGTGGTCTGCGACGAAGACGAACCCCGGAATCGACCGCCCCCCCCTGCCACCGGCAGCAGCGGTCGATCGCTCGCCGGGCTTGGCTATGTCGTCGGCACGCTCGCGGCGACGACGGTCATCGGCCGCCTCCTCTGGCCACACATCAACGACGCGATCGTCTCGTTCGTGTCGCTGCTGATCGTACTCACCTCGTCGCTGTGGTTCGGCCGTCGAACGGGCGTGCTTGCCGTCGTGCTGGCCGCCGTCGTGATCGACTTTTTCTTCGTTCCCCCCTTCTTCACGCTGGTCATCGCCAGCACAACGGATATCGTTTCCCTGATCGTCCTCCTTTCGGTGGGCCTCGTGGTGGCGGAACTGATCGTGCGACTCAAGGCACAGACGTCGATGGCCGTGGAACGGGAGCATCGCACAGCGCGACTCCTCAGATTTTCACGTGCCCTCTCCCTTGCCCTCGATGCCGACTCGATCGCGGCGACACTCGCCTCTTCGACTGCCGCCGTCACCGACGCCTCGGCCATCGACGTCCGCCTCGCACATCGTGCAGAAGGGCTGCAAAGCGCGGCCCGACTGGGAGCCATCGTGCCGGCCGCAGACGAGGAGGGCCTCGTCACCTGGGTCGTCGAGCATGGCCGCGATGCCGGGCTCGGCAGCGACACCCTCCCCGGTGCCAGGCTCACCTGCCTGCCGATCCGCCATCAGGGGCAATCGCTCGGCGTGCTCGTGATCGCTTTTGATCCCCCGCGCCCCCTCTCGCGCGAGGAACATGACATCCTCGCGGCGCTCATCGACCAGACCGCCGTGACGCTCAAGAGCCTCGAGAAACGCTAACACCTATGGGATTCCGTTCACTTGCCAGCTGCGTCGATGCCCTCCGTGCCGAGCGCGAGGCGGTCGTCGTCGAGGCGCCGGTCGACCCCCACCTGGAGATCGCCGAGATCCAGCGCCGGCTCTACCGCTCCGGTGGCCCGGCGGTGTTGTTCACCAATCCCCGCGGCTGCCCGTTCCCGATCCTCGTCAATCTCTACGGCACCCGAAAACGCGTCGAGCGGATCTTCGCCGACACCCTCGACCGCGTCCGGCGGCTCGTCGAGCTGAAGATCGATCCGACCGCCGCCGCGCGCCGCCCGTGGCGCTACTGGCGGGCGCCGCTCGATGCCCTGACGATGCTTCCGCGGCATGTGAGCCGGGGGCCGGTACACGCCTGCCAGTTGGCGCTTCCTTCCCTGCCCCAAGTCGTCTGCTGGCCTGGTGACGGCGGCCCGTTCATCACACTCCCTTGTGTCTATTCCGAGGATCCCGCCCGCCCCGGCACACAAAGCTCGAATCTCGGCATGTACCGCGTTCAGCTGGCCGGGAATGACTACCGGCCGCCCGACGAAATCGGCCTCCACTATCAGCTCCACCGCGGCATCGGCGTCCACCATGGCAGGGCGCTTGAGCGCGGCGAGCCGCTCCGTGTCGTGATCACCGTCGGCGGCTCGCCGGCGATGGCGGTGGCGGCGATGATGCCCCTCCCCGAGGGGCTTTCGGAGCTGACTTTCGCCGGGGCGCTGGCCGGCCATCGGATTCCGATGATCACGGCCAAGGGGAGGCCGGCGGTCTACGCCGAGGCCGATTTCGCGATCGAAGGGACGATCCTTCCCGGCACGAAGCCGGAGGGCCCGTTCGGCGACCACCTCGGCTACTACGCCCGCTGCCACGACTTCCCGGTCCTCCGCGTCGATCGCGTCTCCCACCGTCACGGCGCCATCTGGCCGATCACGGTCGTGGGGCGGCCGCCCCAGGAAGACACGATGTTCGGCTGGCTCGTCCACGAGCTGACCGGGCCGATCATCCCCACCGTCCTCCCCGGCGTGACGAGCGTCCATGCCGTCGACGCCGCCGGCGTCCACCCGCTCCTCCTGGCGGTGGGGAGCGAGCGCTACCAGCCGTGGCGGAAGACCGATCGCCCGGCCGAACTCCTCACCCAGGCCTCGAGCATCCTCGGCCAGGGACAACTGTCGCTGGCGAAATACCTCCTCATCGTCAACGGCCTCGAAGCTCCCGGGCTCGACGCCCACGATATCGAAGCCTTCCTCGATTGGCTCCTCGCCCGCGTCGACTGGCGGCGTGACTGCCACTTCCACACCGAGACGACGATCGACACCCTCGACTATTCGGGCTCCGGCATGAACGCCGGATCGAAGCTCGTCGTCGCGGCCCGCGGCGCCCCGCGCCGAGCCCTCGGCCGCGAGCTTCCCACGGCGCTCCCGCTCCCGGCCGGCTTCGCCAATCTCCGCGTCTGTCGCCCCGGCGTCCTTGCGATCGAGGGGCCGTCGATCGAGCCCCGTTCGCAGCTCAATCAGGGTAACGACGCGGCCATCTGGCAGGCGGCAGCCTCCGCGCCGTGGAGCGCCGACATCGAGCGGCTCTGCGGGGCGCTCGGGGGGGCGACGGGGCTCGAAGCCTGGCCGCTGATCGTCGTCGTCGACGATGCTCCCTTCACGGCAGCCTCGCTCGACAATCTCCTCTGGACGACATTCACGCGGTCAAACCCAGCCGCTGATGTCGATGGTGTCGGCGCCACGGTCCGTCAGAAGCACTGGGGCTGCACCGGCCCGCTCGTCATCGATGCCCGGCTCAAGCCCCACCACGCCCCGCCGGTGGAGGAAGATCCGGCCGTCTCGGCCCGCGTCGATGCCCTCTCCGCCCGCGGGGGGGCGCTCGCGGGCCTGTTTGACTGACACGCAAAAAGGGGCCGAGCCTCACTTCGCCCCGAGGCGCTTCACGAGCCAGTCGCGGACGGTGTCGATGGCCACCGGCGCGAGGGTCTCCTCGATCCGGTCGTACTCGCTCACGGCGCCGGTCGTGCAGGTCTGGAAGAGGTGGTTCAAGCCCGGGAGTTCCTCGACGGTCGCGTCGCTGTTCCCGCCGGCCGCGAGCGCCTGGCGGATCGCCGGAAGATTGAGGGCCGGATCGACCTGCACATCCTTCTCGCCGATGATCGCGAGGACCGGGCAGGAGACCTTGGCCAGCGCCGTGGCGGGATCGTGCCCGATGAAAAACCGGAACCACGGCGCCGTGAGGCGACGGAGGCCGTCGGCGATCGCCGCGTCGAGTTGGGCCTTGGCGGCATCGTCGGCCGTCTCCATTTCGTCGCCGAGGTCGGCTCGGATCCACGTGCCGGCCTGGGCGGCGAGCGCCGCCGGATCGGAGGCGTCGTCGGAGCCGCGCACGGCGTCGATCATCGCCTCCTGCATGATCCGCGAACGCCGGATCTGATCGGCGCCGCCGAGGCCTTCCGACTTGAGCACGAGTTCCCCCTGCGAGACGAGGATCCGCCCACCGTCGACCCCCGTCCCGGCGAGCATAACGATGCCGGCGAGGTCGGTGCGCCGGGCAGCGAGCAGCGCCGCGATCAATCCCCCTTCGCTGTGGCCGACGACGACGATCCGCGCCGGATCGATGTCGGGGCGTTCCTTGAGCCAATCGATCGCCGCTTCGGCATCCCGAGCGAAGTCGACGCTCGTCGCCTTCGTCGGATCGCCGCCCGAGCCGCCGACGCCGCGATCGTCGTAACGGAGGACGGCAATCCCGGCGCGCGACAGGGCATCGGCGAGGACGAGGAACGGCTTGTGATCCATGAGCGTCTCGTCGCGGTCCTGTTGACCGGAGCCAGAGACGAGCACCACGGCCGGCCACGGCCCGGCCCCCTGAGGGAGCGTGAGCGTGCCGGCGAGATCGACGCCGTCGAGCGTATTCCGGAAGGCGGCCTCACGGACGTCATACGGGAACGGGGGCTTTGGGGTCTGCGGCCGCCGCTTCTCGGGCGGAAGCGCTGCGGCCGCGCCGGCGGCCACCTTCTCGAGGACCAGCGGCAAGTTCGCCCCCCCCTGCTTCCAGGAGCCGGTGAGCTTTCCGTCGGGCCCGAGCTTCCCGGCAAACTCCCCCTTCACCGCCGGCACCTTGATCGTCCAGGCGTCGCCGGCCACGACGCGTTCGGCCCGGAAGCCGCCCGC
This sequence comes from Candidatus Kuenenia stuttgartensis, assembly GCA_945860405.1. Taxonomy (GTDB): domain Bacteria; phylum Planctomycetota; class Planctomycetia; order Pirellulales; family UBA1268; genus QWOP01. The sequence continues at coordinate 13,497 of CAMARC010000017.1, forward strand.
CTTCTGGCCGAGGCTGTCCATACGGACATCGGCCTTGCCCTCTGCCCCTTTCCCGATCCGGAAGCGGAGCGGCAGTTTCTGGATGACCGCGTCGAGCGTGCCGGCCCAGATTTCGTCGGCCGGCGGTGGCACCGCCTGACCGGCTGCCTTTCGGAAGGTGAGCGGCAGCGATTGGCCCCGCTGCGTCCAGGTGCCGGTGGCCGCGCCGCCGGCATCGACGGTGGCGACGTAGACCGCGCCGGTCGCCTTGATCTCGAAGATGAGCTTCCCGCCGCCGTCGGAGAAGCGTTCGAGGGGAAAGCGCCGATCCCCTTCATCGAAGCTGCGGAGGCGGTGAACGGTCTTCCCCTGTTCTTCGGCCGATTCAATGGCGAAGCGGAATTGCCTGTCCCCTGCCTCCATCTCACCGTACCAGTCAGCCCCCGCTTCCTGGGCCAGCGCCGGCGTGCCGGCGACAGAGGCGATGCCAGGAAAGCCGAGCAGCATCACCGCGGCCAAAGCCATCGCCAAGCAACGGACCACGGCGCTGCACAGCACGGCAATCGGGAAGCGCGTCATGGATCTCGCCGGCAGGGCCGGCCCTGCTGGTGAGATGGAGGCAGCGAAGCCGAGACGGCTCAGCCTGCGATCGAGGCGATCCGCACCTTCGTCGAGATCGACCGGTGGCCGGTGCGACGACGGTAGTTCTTGCGACGGGCGAACTTCTGCACGTAGATCTTGTCCCCTTGGACGGGGCCGATCACGGAGGCCTTCACCGTCGCCCCCTTCACCACCGGCTTGCCGATGGTCAACTTCCCATCCTTGCTGATGGCGAGAACTTTCTCGAACACCAGTTCACTCCCGGGAGCAAGATGGCGGAAGTCGATCTCGAACTCCTGCCCTTCGGCCACGCGGTACTGCCGGCCGCCGTCCACCACGATCGCATAGTGCTCTCCCGAGCCGGCCAGGGTGGCGGCGGAAGCGGGGGCGGCGGAAGTGACGGACTTGGCCATGATGAAACTCACGGGTCTGGAGGGGGAAAGGAAAAGAATCGAGCCTTTTAGGGTAGCGACGACAGGGGCAGAGGTCGAGAGGGGCCGAAATCCCCCCGGTCTGGCCTAAAAACGGGGCCAAACCGGGGGGGATAGGGGGCCTTTGTCAGGGGAATCGGACCGTCCGACCGGTGGTGTCGGTCGCTTCCCAGACGAGGTGCTCCGGCGAGACGCTCTCGCGGCCGACAACATGGAGCTGGATGTGGACCGAGTCCTCGAACTGCGCCATCTCGCGCCGCTTGCGGTTGTTGATCCAGGTCGCCACCTCATCGTGGACGGTGACGTTGAGCCGGGCGATGTCGGTGCGGGCGGCCGACAATTGCAGCACGCGCATCACCTCGATCGCCATGCTCTCGGGCGTCTTCACCATCCCGGTGCCGGTGCAGGTGGGGCAGTCGCGGAAGATGCTCTTCCGCAGCGACGGCCTGATCCGCTGACGGGTCATCTCAATGAGCCCGAAGGGGCTCGTGCGGAGGATCTTCGTCCGGGCCCGATCTCGCTTCATGGCGTCATGGAGGGCCTTCTCAACGCCGCGGCGGTATTTCTCCTTCCGCATGTCGATGAAGTCGTTGACGATCACGCCGCCAAGATCCCGCAGCCGCAGTTGGCGGGCGATCTCCCGGGCGGCGATGAGGTTCATTTGGTAGGCGTTCTCCTCGGCGCTCTTCTCGGTGCGGAAGCTCCCTGAGTTGACGTCGATCGCCACGAGGGCCTCGGTCTGGTCGATGACGATCGACCCGCCCCCCTTGAGCGGCACCTTCCGCTGGTGGATGCGGCCGATCTCCTCCTCGAGCCCATAACGGTGGAAGAGCGGCTCCTTTCCTTCGTAGAGCTGGAGGCGCGGGGCGTACTTCGGCATCACGAGTTCGAGGAACTCGCGGGCCCGCTCGTAGGCCGCCGGTTCGTCGATGAGGATCCGCCCCACGTCCTCCGTGAACATGTCACGGATGGTGCGGATGATCATGTCGCTCTCCTGGTAGATGTCGATCGGCGCGGAATACTTCCGCATCCGACGGACGATCGACTTCCAGAGGCGGAGGAGGTAGGCCATGTCGCGGGCCATCTCCCCTTTCGTGCGCTCGGTGCCGGCAGTGCGGACGACGAAGCCCACCCCCTTGGGCGGCTTGAGGTCGAGCATGATGTCACGGAGGACGCGACGGTCGTGCTCGTCGTCGATCTTCTTCGAGATCCCCACCCGCCCCAGCGGCGGCATGAGGACAAGGTAGCGGCCGGGAATCGAGATGTAGGTGGAGAGGGTCGGCCCCTTCGTGCCGAAGCCCTCCTTGATCACCTGCACGAGGACCTCGTCGCCACGACGGAGGACATCCTGGATCGGCGGCTTGACGCGTGGGCGGTCGCCCAGACGCGGACGACGGCGGGCCCGGGCGGCGGCATCCCCCTCGGCCCCTTCAGCCACCTTGGCGACCGGCTCGGGAACCTCGAAGGCCTTGTCGGGATCGAGCCCTCCCTGCCGGTAATACTGCGGCTCGACGTCGCTGATGTGGAGGAAGCCGTTGCGGCCGACGCCGAAGTCGACGAACGCCGCCTGAATGCTCGGCTCGATGTTGACGATCCGGCCCTTGTAGATGTTGCCGACGTGGTTGTCTTGGCTGGTGCGCTCGACGTAGAGCTCTTCGAGCACCCCGTCCTCCATGATCGCGATCCGGCATTCCTCCGGCTGCGACACGTTGATCAGCATTTCCTGTTTCATGAATCCCGTTTTCCTTTCCTCACCCTCCCGCCCCGTAGGGCGGCGGTTGCCGTCAGGCGACCGACTCGGAGAGCAGGCGACGCATCTGGTCGCGCAAGAAGGCCTTCACCTCACGGGCGCTGTCCATGGCCAGCGCCCGCTCGGCAATTCCGCGGCACTCGGCGACCGAAACACTTCGGCACACCTGCTTGATTTCCGGGATCGCGCTGGCCGGTACGCTCATCTGGCGCAGGCCGAGTCCCAGAAGGAGTTGCGTGTACATCACGCTGCCGCTCATCTGTCCGCAAACGTTGGCCGGCACGCCGGCTTCCCGCGCCACGTCCAGCGATCGCCGCAATTGTCGCAGCACCGCCGGGTCGCACGCGTTGTAGAGATCTGCCACCTCCTTGTTGCCCCGATCGACCGCCAGCGTGTACTGGATCAGGTCGTTGGTGCCGATCGACACGAAGTCGACCTCCCTGATGAACACGTCGAGCATGATCACCGCCGCCGGCGTCTCGACCATCATCCCCACCGGCATCTTCGGATTGAACGCGATGCCGTGCTCCGCCAGATCCTCCATCACGTCCGCGAGCACCATCCGCGCCTGCCGCAGCTCGACGATCGTCGAGACGAGCGGAAAGAGCACACGGACGTCTCCGATGGCACTGGCACGGAGAATGGCGCGGAGTTGCGTACGGAACATCGGCAGTTGCCGCAGCGACAGACGAATGCTTCGCAGGCCGAGGCAGGGATTGCGCTCCTCCTCCGGCGTCGTCTCGGTGCGCATCTTGTCGGCACCGAGATCGAGCGTGCGGATCACCACCGGCTTGTCCTTGATCGCGCGGACCACCTCGCTGTAAGCGGCGAAGTGATCCTCCTCGGTCGGCTCGCGGGGGCTGGTGAGATAGAGGAATTCGGTGCGGTAAAGACCGATGCCGTCGCAGCCGCGGGAGAGGCACTGCTCGGCCTCGCTGGGAAACTCGATGTTCCCCGTCACCTGGATGCGGACGCCGTCGGTGGTCTCGGCGGGAAGGTCGCGGAGAGGCTCGAGGCGGGCGGCGACAGTCCGGGCCGTCTCCACCTCGAGGCGGTAGCGGGCGATCGTCTCCTCGTCGGGCTGGAGGATCACGACTCCCTGATTGCCGTCGAGGATCACCGGCTCGCCGCCGGAGACATCGGCGAGGAATGGCCCGAGGCCGACGACGGCCGGAATCTCGAGCCCCTCGGCGACGATCGCGGTGTGGCTGCCCGGGCCGCCGAGCTCGGTGGCGAAGCCCTGCACGAACCGGCGGTCGAGGTTCGCCGTCTCGCTGGGGGTGAGGTTGTGGGCGAGGACGATCACCGGCTGCGAGATCGCCGCGAGCGTCTCCCGCCGCTGGCCAAGGAGGTTGCGGAGAAGGCTTTTCTCGATGTCGTAGATGTCGTGAGCGCGCTGCGCGATGTGGTTGTCGAGGTTTTGAAACACCTTCGCGTAGCGGCGGAGCGTCCGGCTGACGGCGTATTCAGGCCAGAAGTTGCGATCGCGGACGGCGCTGGTCAGCTCCTCCTGGAGCTTGGCGTCGTGGAGCATCGCCAGATGGGCGGCGAAGATCGCAGCGTACTGGCCGCCGAGTTCGGCCTGGATGGCGTCGCGATTGCGTTCGATCTCGCGGCTGGTCTCCGCGACGGCGGTGGCGAGCCGCTCGAGCTCGGTGTCGACGGCGCTGCGGGCCACGAACCGGCGCGGGATGCGGAATCCCTCGCTGTCAAGGACGAGCGCCTCGCCGATCGTGACGCCGGGTGAAACGGCGATTCCCTGGAGTTTGAGCATGGGGCGCAAGCATCCCGCCGGCGCGGAAACGGTTTTGGGGAGATCGCACGGCCGAATGGCGGCGATCGAATCCCCTTCCCGGTTCGCGCCAGGCGGCTGGTCGCGGCTCCTTGGTTGTGTCGGAGTCGGTCTTCCGCCGGCCCCCGGGGCCGACGGACAAAGTTCAGTTCATCTCACGGCGTCGTGATCCGCCCGGCGGTGTCCACGGCCGTCTCGTCGTTCTCATGAAAATTGCTGTCGAAAAGCCGCACGATCGCGGCGAGCGCCTCGGTGGCATCCGGTCCCGCGACCTCGACCACCAGCCTCGTCCCCTCCTCGGCGGCAAGCGTCAGCACCTCGAGGATGCTCTTGCCGTCGACCCGCTGCGACTTGGAAACCAACTCGATCCTCGACTGCCACTTCCGCGCCTCGCGCGCGAGCATGTCGGCAGGCCGGGCATGGAGCCCCTGCTTCAATCCCACCACAACATCCCGGGAGACCGCCTGCTGCATCGAATGCCACCGCTGCCGTCAGGAGACCATGCCATGGTTGTCGGCCGCCTCCAGCAGATGCTGGATGTCAGCCGGCGCCCTCGCCGCCTTCAATTCCCGGCAGAACGCATCGTCGCGCAGCTGCCGGGAGATATTTTCAAGCGCCCGCAGGTGCTGCCCCGGTTGATCGGGGGGCGACACCAGCAGGAAGAAGAGATGCACCGGATCGCCATCGAGGCTGTCGAAGTCGATCCCTTCCTGGCTCACCGCCACCGTACCGACGAGTTTGTCGACGCTCGGGTGCTTCGTGTGCGGCACGGCGACCCCCCGGCCGATGCCGGTGGTGCCCAGGTCCTCCCGCTTGAGGATCGCCTTGACGATGCTCTCGAGGTCGCCCGCCGGAATCCGGCCGGCTTCGACCAGCGCCGTCGCCATTTCCCGGATCACCCCCTCCTTTGTCGACGAGTCGATATGGGAGCGGATTGCACCAGACGAGACGAAATCGGAAAACTTCATGCTGTGGTTTCTCGTGGGGACTCCCGATCAGGTCCGGCACGGCCCTTGGGCCGGGCCGTCGATCCGTGGTCGGCGCACCCGGGCCATGGCCGGGATACTCCGGGGCCGCCCCGTACCCCGTGCCTCCGGGGCGTTCATCGGGGAGCCACGCGGGAATCAGACTTTTCTCGACGACTGCACGTGTTTGTGGTCCCGGGACTTTTCCTTGTGCTTGCGAAGTTGCTGCTCGAGTTTTTGCACCGCACCATCGACACTCCGCCAAAGATGCCCCGAGACCTCGTGGCTGACCATGTTGTGGAAGTGTTCTGCCGAGGCGACGATCTCGACGGCGGGGAGCGCCGGGTTTTGGAGATCGACGGTGACGTTGAGGGCTGTCAGCCCGTCGAAGTAGCGTTTCAGCCGCGCCACCTTCGTGGTGATCTTCGACTGGGTGGCTGGGCTGAGTTGCCCATGCCGTGCCGAGAGTTTCGTCTGCACCCGGAATGTCCTTCCAAACCAACGGGGAACGCCCGCCTCGTGGCAGGCCTGGAACGGCCGATTGCCCTTGCTCAACGAGCATACCACTGGCCGTGACGCTTCGACAAACCACGGGCGGCAGACGGCCCCGGCAGGCATCTTTCCCTCCTTCAGGGCGCTCTGTCGCCCTCCTTTCCGTCACCGACTCCGCCGGATCCCCCCCTTTCCCTGCAGGGATCGCCACCACGCCACACCATCGCGGCGGGCCTCGTCGGGGGCCTCGGGGCGGAAGCGGGCCCGATCAAAGACCGACGGCTCGACGATGTCGACGAGATCTTTGAGGGCATAGCGGCGGACGACGAGCTCCGGCGAGCCGAGCGCCTCGACGAGCGTGGCGTCGGCGCCGGAGGCGAGGTCGGCGTCGTCGGGGCCGCGGGCCATTGCCATGAGGAGCTCCACCCGGCCGGCCGGGCCACGATCCTCCCAGGCCTTGCGGAGCCGGCCGGCCGATTCCGGGCCGCGGGCGAGGGCAAGGGGGATCGTGGCAGCTTCGAGGGCCGCCCACTGCCGCCCCTCGAGCCGCCGCCCCGGCTCCTCGGCGCAGAGGATCTCGACCGCCACGTCGTAGCTCCCTTCGAGAGCGAGAAGGATCGCAGCAAAGGAGCGGTTCTCGACCCTCCGATCGATCGCCATCGCGAGGATCACCTCCTCGAGCCCGGCCGCCGGATCACTCCCCGCCGGGAGAGCCGCGAGCCTCGTGGCGAAGCTTTCCACGGCGTTGCGCTCCAGCGGCTCGATCCGCTCCCCGCCGATCGCCCACGGGGGCACCCGACCCGAGGGAAGCAGCGCCACCGCTTCCGGCCCGGTCGACTCCCAGTGGAGCCCCCCACGGGCCGGAAGTTCGACCGGAGCGACGTCGTTGCCAGGGGCCCAGCGAACGGCTCTCCCCACGGCGATCACGTCTGCGATCGTCGGCACCGGTGCGTCACCAAGCCCGGGCCTCCAGGCGCGGGCCGTCTCGGCCATCACGGATCCGTCGAGGCCAGCGGCAACCGTTCCGGCGATCCCCCCGGCGACGATCCCCAGTCGGGCATCCGCTTTCGCGGCCCGGGCCACGATCCGTCCTTCAACGACGCCAATCCGCGGGGTGCCATCGGCCTCCACCTCGAGCGTGATCCGCGAACGGGGAAGGACACGGACCGACACCCCGGCGATGTTGAGCTCGGGGTGCATCCCCGGGGGAACGATGAGGTCCTCCCCTGGGCGGAGCGGCATTCCGATGCCGATCGGCACCCACCACGACCGCTCCCCCTCGGCGCCGCGCCGCAACAGCAGGCCGTCAGCGGCGACAAACCCGAGGCTCTCGGCCGCGGCCCCGCCGTCCCCCTCGAGGCCGACCGCGCCGGCCACGGCCTCGCGCTCGCCGTCATCCATGGCAGGCGGCCCGGCATCAGCCGCGGCTGCTGGCGGCTGGCGCCGCGGGCGGACGCCACCGGCAATCGCCAACGCCTCGCCGGCCCGCACCTTCCGCGGGCCCGCGGCCGCGATCTCCGCCGGAGCGGCCATCGTCGCGCCGGCGTTCTCGTCCTCCGGGGGGCCTGCGGCCGCATCGATCAGGCTGTCATCGGGAAGCTCTGGAGCGGCAGAAGCCGCCAGGGCGTCGTCTGGGGAAAACGTCCCCGGATCCAAATCGTCCTGCTCGAGGAGATCGGCCAAGCCCCGCCGGGGGCGCTGGTCGCCGCCGGCGATCCCTGCCATCCCGTCGGCCCCGCGCTCCTCGGCCGGCGGCGGGATGTCGGCCGGCGCCGCGCCTTCTCCACCGGCCTTGGCCGCGGCATCAATCCCGGCCGGAGGCTCGGGCTCGACGGGAGGGCGGGGATCGACGCGGGCGAGATCGGCCTTGGGCGCCGGCGTGCGGAACAGCCCGGCCGACTGCGCGAGGAGCGCCGCGAGCACGGTGAGGAGCGCCAGCGCCGAGCCCGCCAGGGCCCAGGCCCTCCAAGGGGTGCGTTTGCCGGCCGCCGGTTCGGGCGTGCCGATCGGAGCCTTGGCCGCCGGACCGGGCTGGCGATCGCGAGGGGGAGTTGGAGCGCTGGTCGGCTGGGGGGCCTCGGTGGGATGTGGCCCGGCGCCGCGAGGTGCGGGACGATTGGCCGCCAAGACTTCCGGATGGGCGGCGACCCGATGCTGCATCGCCTCGAGGAGACGACGGCGGCGGGGGGCGTCGAGCGGGGGGAGCACCTCGGGGTGCTTGGCGACCTCGGCGAGGATCGCGTGGCAGGCGGCGACCTCGGCAAGATGCATGTCCGATTCGAGGCAGATCGTTTCAAACGCCTCGAGCCGGTCGGGGGCGAGGGTGTTGTCGAGATATTCGGCCACCGAATCGGGATCGACTGCCAGCCCCTTGCCTTCGATGCGGGGGGCGGAGAGATGGGGATTGCCGATGCAGCCCCCGATCCGCTCGACGAGCTTCCGGGCCACCAGGCTCTCCTCCACCTTCTCGCCGAGCTGACGTTGATCCTCAGGAGGGAGGACGCCATCCATCCAGGCCAGGAGGGTGCGGAGGGTGAGGCGCATCGGGAGACTCCGGAAAGGGCCGCGCACGGGGAGACAGGATGGGAGTGGGCGCCGGGCGCCGATTTCGTGCGACAAAACCCCAGGAAAACGAAAAGCCTTGCGGCTTCGTAAGGATCTTTGAAAAACTTCTCCGGCGGGGCGATCAACCCTCGCTTGCGAGACGTATACGATTTGAGTGGTGTTCGAACGCAGGGGAGGCTCTCGATGACCGATCTGTCCCGGCTTCGCCAGCAGGTGATCCTGCGACATGCTGCTGGCTACGTCGAACTGGGTGAACTGCTCGTCGAGACCGACAAGCCGGTCCCGGCGACGGCGGCCCGTCTCCTCGAGCGCGCTGTTGCCACCCTCGACGAACTTCCTGAAGCGGAGCGGTCGATCCCGGCGGCGGCCCTCCTCCGCGGCGAGGCGCTGCGGGCGCTCGGCCATTGGACGGAGGCCCTCGAGCCCCTCGCCGAAGTGGTCGAGGGGGATCCGCAGCGGGTCGAGGCCTGGCTCGGCTTGGGCTGGTGTCTGAAGCGGCTCGACCGGCTCCCGGAGGCGATGGACGCTCTCAAGCGCGGCCTCGAGATCGATCCCGATCAGGCGATCCTTCATTACAACCTCGCCTGCTACCTCTCCCTCGCGGGCGATCCGGCGACATCGGTCGAGCATCTTGCCAAGGCGATCGCGCTCGACGATCGCTACCGCGGGCTCACCGAAGCGGAGCCCGACTTCGACCCGATCCGCACTGATCCCCGTTTTCTGGCCGCCACCGAACTGGCCTGCTGACGGCTCTCCGCATCAGCCGGATCGGCGGCTGGACGAGGCTGTCGGGCCGATTTGCTCTTCCGGTCGACGATCGGTTCTCATGGGCGGCATGACCAGCCCCGCGCTTCAAGACATCGTCGCCCTCCTCGGCTGCCCCGCCGCCGGCAACCCGGCCCAATATCTCTTCGAACGGGCGATCTCCGCCGCCGGGCTCGACTGGCGGTTTCTGACGTTCGACGTTCTCCCGGAGCGCCTCGCGCAGGCCCTCGGTGGCATCGATGCGATGGGCTTTCGGGGCTGCCTCCTCTCGGGGGCTCTCCAAGAAGGCGCAATGGGGGAGCGGGTGATGGGTGAGGGGCAGATCGGGCTGTTGGCACATGCCTCGCCCGCCGCCCGGTTTGCCGGTGCGGCGAGTCTTGTCGAGCATCAGGCCGGGGGGCTGTTTGGCCACATGACCGATGGCCGGGGGATCGTCGAGGCGCTCCGGGCCCACGCCGATCTCACCGCCGCCCGGGTGGTGATCGCCGGGGCCGGCCCGACCGGCCGAGCAACGGCCCTGGAACTGGCTCTGGCCGGCGTCGCTGAGATCCTCGTCGCCGATCGATCGCCGCAACTGGCCACGACGCTCGTCGAGCGTCTCCGGGAGCTCGACACCTCCGCCGAGATCACGCTCCTCACTGGCGAGCCCCCAATCGAGATTCCGGAGCGTGCCGGGATCGTCGTCGTCTCTCGGAACCAGGACGAATCCCCGGCGATCTTCAGCGGGCTCCGCGCCGATCTCGTCCTCGCCGACACCGATCTCGTCGAGCAGCCGTCGGTGGTCGTGGCGGCCGGACAGAAGGCTGGCTGCTGCGTCGTTGACGGCCTCGAGATCCATGTGGCGAAAATCGCCATCGACTTCCAGGTGCTCACTGGCACCGAGCCCGACACCGACATGCTCCGCGAAGCGCTCGAGGAGTTTTTGAGCGGCTAGCCGACCAAATCGGTTGCCGTCTCGGCTCTCACCCTGCCGGCGTGAGCCGGGCGAGCTTGGCTTCGAGGGCGGTGACGCCGGTTCGGACGTCCGACACCGGATCCTCGGCCAGACTTTTCAGCTTCGCGAGGATCCCCTCCGGGAGCGGGCTGTGGGTGGCGTCGACGAGGAGTGCCAGACCGCGGAGGGCATTGAGGACGACAAGGGCCCGCTTGTAGCGCTTCGATTGGGCGACGTCGTCACGGGCATCCGGCTTCGGCGCCGGTTCGTCGGGGAGGGAGAGCATCTCTTCGAGGGTGTCGAGTGAGGCTCCGTCGCCGAGGCGGGCCAGGGCCAGCGCGGCGTTGTAGCGGACGTCGTTATTGGCATCGGCGAGGAGGGCGCGGAGCCGGTCATCGGCCGGGCCGGTCCCCTTCTCCCCGACAACGCCGAGCGTGAAGGCTGCCGCCGAGCGCAGCCCGGCGTCCTCGGAGCGCGAGGCGGCCACGACGGCATCGGCCACATTCGCGCCGGAAGGAGAGCCGCCAGCGGCGGCGAGGTTTGTCGAGAGGACGGCAATCGCTTCGATGGCGGCCCTGGCCACTTGCGGCTGGGTGGTGTCCTGGGTCCGCTCGAGGAGCGGGGCGAGGGCCTCGGGAATCGTGAACTCGCCCAACGCGCGGCAGAGGTAGACGCGAAGCATCTGCGACTGCTCGCCCGTCCGGCCGCTCTTCGATTCGTCGGCGAGGATTCGGCCGAGTTCGCTCGCGAGGGTGGCATCGGCCTTGAGCACCGCCCCTCCTGGGCCGCGAAGATCGTTAGCGAGGTT